>NZ_JBZAYA010000005.1:0-313187 GCF_058244265.1 Arthrobacter sp. SE2
TCCAGGCTGTCCTTCGATCCATACCCTCAGCATCGCAGGAGGCACCGACAATTTAATATTGGCGCCGCTGGGCGCGTGCGCGAGGCAGACACACTCGGCTAACTATGTTCCTGCGCTCGGGAAGGAACCATTCGCCTGAATCCCCGGAAAAGGAAGGTGAGTCCCCTCCGTGAAGCTCCGCTCGGGATGGACGCTGCTTTTGCGAAGCGGAGGTAGAGCGAAGGAACAATGAACAAATTGAGCAGTGTGGACGTGACCAGCCCGCCCAGAATGACCACGGCCATGGGGTGTTCGATTTCATGGCCCGGGATGTTGCCCATGACTACTAAGGGCACAAGGGCAAGTCCGGTAGCCAAGGTGGTCATGAGGATCGGGGAAAGCCGTTCCGCAGCCCCGCGCATCACGAGGGCGCGGCCGAAGGCTTCGTCCTCGTTCCTTTCCAGATGCTGGCAGTGGCTGATGAGCAGGATTCCGTTGCGGGCTGCGATGCCCATGACCGTGAGGAACCCGACGAGTGAGCCGAGCGAGAGGACCCCGCCGGTGATGTAGGCGGCGAAAACTCCGCCGACCAAGGCTATGGGGAGTGTCAGCAGCGCGAGTAGGGCCAGCCGCCAACTCCGGAACGATGCCTGCAGTAACAGGAAGATCAGGGCTAGGGCCGCTATGGCGAAAATCGTCAGGCGTTCGGTGGCCGCCTGGCGTTCCGTGTACTCACCGAGGAGTTGGACGCTGTAACCCGGCGGCAGTTTCATCTCTTCGAGGCGTTCCTGTAGCGTGCGGACAACGGTCCCGAGGTCCGCCCCCTGATCGATAAAGGAACCGACCTCCACGCGGCGGGATCCGTTGGTGCGGTCAATGAGGTTGGGTGTCGATTGCACACTGACAGCGGCGACGTCGGCCAGCCGGACACGCTGTCCGCTGGGGGTGTCGAGCGGCAGTTCCTCGATGCTGGTGACGCTGGCGCGGGTCTCCGGTGTGCTCCAGACTTGGACGTCATAGGCGCGTCCGTCCCTGAATACGTCGCCTACTTCTTCCCCGGCCACGAGTGTCGCGGCTGCCCGCCTGACGTCGCCGGGTTTCAGCCCGTACTTTTGCGCCGCGGCAAGATCCACCTTGACCGTGATCTGCGGCACCTCGACTTCCAGGGAAATGTGGGGTTCATTGGTGCCCTGGATGTGGTCAAGGATGGATTTGATCTTCTGGGCCTGATCCCGAAGCACGTTGAGGTCATCCCCGTAGACCCGGACCAGGATTGGTTCGCTGGAGCCGGTCAGGACCTCTTCGATTCTCTCTTTCAGGTAGGTCTGGACGTCGCGGTGTAGGCCCGGATAGCCGTCGACAACCTCCTGGACAGCTGCCACCGTTTTATCGTAGTCAGCGTGGCGGTCGATGCTGATCCAGTTTTCCCCGGCGTTGACGCCGACAATCTCGTCTGCGGTGAATGCTTGGCCTATGTGGGTACCACAGTTCAGGACTCCGGGCACCTTGAGGAGCTCCTCACAGCCCCTCTGTGAGATGCGGTATTCCTCCGCTGCCGAAGTGCCGGGCTCTGAGACCCAGTGCATGAGGAAGTCCCGTTCCTTGAAGGTGGGGAACAAGGACTGGCCCAGCAGGGGAGCGACCACCAGGCCCGCCAAGGCGACGGCACCGAAACCGGCGTAGCCGTAGCGGGGCCGGTTCATGGTCCGGGACAAGGCGGCGTGATATCCGCGTTTGAGCACCCGGACCAGGGGAGGGTCACGCTGCTCCAGTTTCGCCTTGCCGAGCAGAATCAGTGCCAGTGCCGGTGTCACGGTCAGCGCGACCAGCATCGAGGCGAGGACGGCCAGGGTATAGGAGACAGCCAGCGGCCGGAAAAAGACGCCGGTCAGTCCGTCGAGGAAGAAAATGGGAACGGCCGCGACGACGATGATCAGGGTCGCGTAGACAATGGGACTTCGCATTTCCAAGGAGGCCCTGAGCACCACCGAGGCCGTTGGTTCCCCGCTGCCCATGGCCCTATGTTGCTTGAGCCGGCGCATGATGTTTTCGACGTCGATGATCGCGTCGTCGACGACCACACCCACTGCGATGACTAGCCCGGCCAGGACCATGGTGTTGATGGAGCTCGCTGTGTAGTACAGCACGAGCGCCGCCGTCAGGAGGGAGAGCGGAATGGCCACGAGACTGATCAGCGCGGTGCGCCACTGGAAGAGGAAGGCGCCGAGGATCATGACCACCAGCAGGCAGCCAAGGAGCAGGGCGAGGCTCAGGTTGGAAATCGCCTCCTCGATGAAGCTCGCCGGACGGAAAATGGTGGTGTCAAAGGTGATTCCACTCAACCCTGGCTGGAGATGGCGGAGGGCGTCCTCAACTCCTTTGGTCACATCGAGGGTGTTTCCCCAAGGAAGCTTTTCGACGATAAGCATGAGCCCGTGACCGTTGTTGATGACCGCGTCGCCGATGAGCGGCTGGTGGTCCTCCACGACCTTGGCCACGTCGCCCAGATGAAGCGCAACGCCGTCCTTTTCCCTGATGGTGACCTGTGCCAGATCCTCGGGGCTGGAAACCGCCTGGACATGCTGGACGCCCATTCTCTGGTTCGGACTATCAATGAAGCCTCCCGTGCCGATGAACCGGCCGGGGGAATACTTCAGCAGTCCGGCGTCCACGGCTCCGGCGGTGACCTCCATGACCTCGTTGAGCGAAACGTTTTCAGCCTTCAGCCGGTCTGGCTGCACCTGGACCTGCAGCATCTGGAGCCGTTCACCCCAGATGGCGACATTGGCCACCCCGGGCACCCGGAGCAACCGGGCTCGGATCGTCCAGTAGGAGAGCATGGACATCTCGATGAGGGACCGGTTGGAGGAGGTCATGCCGATCTTCATCACGCGGCTCGTCGACGACAAAGGCTGAAGCATGACCGGCGGTGCTGCCCAGGTGGGCAGGGCGGAGGTCACTGCCGCCATCCGTTCAGAGACCACCTGGCGGGCGTTCAGCAGATCGGTACCCTGCTTGAAGACGAGCACAATCGAGGACAGCTGGGGCACGGACTTGGAGCGCAGCTCATCAAGGCCGGGCATGCCGCTCAGGGAAGCCTCGATGGGGACGCTGACCAGCTCTTCCACTTCCTGCGCAGTCAGGCCGAGGCAGGCCGTTTGGATTTCCACGCGCGGGGGCGCGAATTCCGGAAAGACATCGATGGACGCTGAGCTCAACTGTACGGAGCCCAACAGCATCACCGCGCAGGCCAGTGCAACAACCACCGTCCTGAATTTGAGGCTGATGCCTATGATCCAACGCATCTCAGTGGGCCGTATCGAATTCCTCGCCGAACAGCTCCTCGGCCCCCAACGTCACCACAACCGTGCCGACCGGCGGACCGTCCTTCAGCAAGGCGGCTTCGCCGGCGATTCGCTCGACGCTTACGGCCTGGCGGACATACACGCGTACGTCCGGATTTGTGTAGACCCAGGTCCTGCCTTGGCTGTCGTACAGGATCGCCCCGTACGGGACTGTCAGCTTCCCCTGCGGACCCGACGCCGCCATCCCGGTCTTCAGCCCAAGGCGTTCGACGGCGCGTTCCGTCAGGGTGATGCGGTGCAGGTCCGTCCCCGGGACATCTTCCAGGGTGGCAGGGGTGTCTGCGGCAGGCACGGCCTCGGCTTGCGGCTGGGAACAGGCCGGCAGCGACAGCGTCAGGAACGCGGCCACCACCAGGGCGACCAGGACCTTGGTGATGTGGCCCCGTCGGGAAGCTAACTTTTTCATGGTGTGTCCTCGCTCTGTGCCCGGAGCAGCGAATCGTTCCGGCGTGCGGTCCTGGGCGCCCGTTCCGGTCCGAATCGAAGCAACAGTGCGGGCAAAACAAATAGCAGGAAAAGAGTCGTGGTCAGCAGGCCGCCCCAGATGATGACGGCGAGCGGTTGGATGATTTCCGTTCCGACCACGCCACCGATGAGCACGAGCGGCAGCAGGGCAAGAGCCGTGATCAGGGCTGACATCAGCACGGGCATCAACCGGTCCCGCGCGCTTCGGATCACGAGCGCGGGTCCATAGGCCGCGCTGTCCTCGGACGTCAATCTTCGGACGTGCCGTATCAGCAGAATGGAACCACGCACGGCGATGCCCAGGACGGCAGAGAAAGCAGGAAGCGAGATCAAGGAGTTGATTCCGCCCGTCATCCCTGCCGCGAGCACCCCGCCCGAAAGTGCCGCAATAAGGCCCAGGAAGACGGTCGCACCTAGGCGCCAGCTCCCGAGCGCGGTCTGGAGGAGCACGAGGATTCCGGCCGCAGCGACCGCCGCCAGGAGCCACAGCCACCGAGCGCTGTTTTGCTGCTCTGCGTACTGGGTGAGGATTTCCGCATGGTAGGAGAGCGGGAACTGAAGCTGTTGGAGGCCCTTCTCGATGTCCTGCTGCACGTCGTTGAGAGCGCGCCCCTGAATTTCAGCCTTCACGTCGACCCGGCGCGAGGTGTCATCGTGCAGGATGACCGCCTCGTTCCCGACGATGTTGACCTGGGCAACGTCGCCGAGGCGTACATGCCCGCCGCCGGGGGTGTCGATCAGCAGCTCGCGGACGCTGGTGAGGCTGTTCCTGGTGGACGGGGTTCCTTTGACGATCACCGAGAAGACTTTTTGTTGCTGGTAGATGTTGCCGACTTCGATCCCCTGCAGCAGGGCAGCGGCCGCGCGCCTGACGTCGCCGGGGATGACGCCGGCCTTCTGGGCCGCGGCCAGGTCAACCTGGACTTCCACGATTGGTTGTTGCGCGGGCGCGTCGACATGGGGATTGACGACGCCGCCGGTCCGGGCCAGGATCTGCCGCACTTCCTCGGCCTTCTGGCGGAGCGTGGCCATATCCAGGCCGTAAACCCGGACGGTGAATCCGGGGTCGGAGGCCTGATGGATCTGGTCGATCTTCTCCTGCGGATACGTGGATACTTTGCTGGTCAACCCCGGATACCCATTTACCACGTGCTGGACGGCCGCCGCCGTGTCGCGGTAGGAGGCCTCCGCGGAAACTGTTACCCAGAGCTCCCCGGCGCTGATGTCACCCACCTGGTCCGAGGTGATGGCGCGCCCGACGTGTCCCCCCACATTGGCGACGCCGGGAAGTGCCCGGAGCTCTTGGGCAGCCGCATCAGTGATCCGGCTCATTTCCTGGTCTGATGTGCCAGCAATCGCATTCCACTGCACCACGAGGGTCCTGTCCGGCAGGACGGGCACGGTCGGCTGGCCGGTGGCCAGCTGGGGCGCGAGGGCAAGTCCGGCGACGGCGATGGCCGCGGCGCCCGCGAATACCCACCGGGCCTTTCCCGCCACCCGGCCCAGGGTGCGGCGGTATCCGCTGTGAACCCGGCCCAGGGTGCGTCCTTCCCTTGCGGTGGTCCGGCTGACGGGCAGGACGAAGACCAGTGCCGCGGTGACAGTCAGCGCCACGATAATCGCGACAGCCAGGGTGAGCAGGTAGGAAAGGAGTAGCGGGCCGAAGAGCGCTCCGTCCTCGCCCGGTACGAAGAACACGGGCAGCACCGACAACGCCATGATCAGGAAGGAGTAGAGAATCGGCGTTCGCACTGCCCGCAGGGACCCCGTCACCAAGGTGCCGCTCGACTCCGCGACGCCGGGCCCGACGCCGGATCCGACGCCGGCCCTGCCAGCGCGGACAGCGCCATTGAGGTCTTCGGCGACGTCTCCGACGATGACGGCCAAGGCCAGGATCATGCCCGCGAGGACCATGGTGTTCATCCCGTTGCCCGTCAGATACAGCACCAAGGCCGCCGCCGTCAGTGAGACCGGAATCGTGACCAGGCTGATGATCGCGGTTCGCCAGGATCGGAAGAACGCTCCAAACATGGTGACTATCAGCAGCAGCGAGGCAATCAGTGCGACACCAAGCGTGCCGACCTCTTCCTGGATGAACGCTGCTTGTCGGTAGACAGTGGTATCGATCGTGACGCCGGACAGCCCGGGCTGGAGGGCATGGAGCGCATCATCGATGCCCCGGGTCACATCCCTCGTGTTCGTCTCCGGGAACTTCTCGATGACCAGGAGCAATTCGGCATCCTTGCCGGAAAGTGCATCCCCGATCAGCGGCTGGTGATCGGTCACGACGTGGGCGACATCGCCCAACACCAGTTTTCCGGCCGGCCCCTCCAAGCTGACTTGGCCCAGATCCTCGGGCGTGGTGATCGGCAGGACGTGCTGAACTCCGAGCCGCTGGTGGCCGGTCTCCAGAAAACCGCCGGTGCCGGGTGTGGACGCCTCAAGGTAACTCAAAGGCGACACCCACACGGCGTTGCCCGTGGTAGTAATGACCTCGTCCAGCGTCACGCCCTTGGACTCAAGTTCCCCAGGATCGACCAGGACCTGCAGTTGCTGGTCGCGGAGGCCCCAAATAGCCACGTTCGCGACGCCGGGCACCGCCAAGAGGCCGGGCTTCATGGTCCAGCGGGCCAGAACAGACAGGTCAATGGCGGACAACTCTTTGGAGGTCAGCCGAATCATCATGACCCTGCTCGTCGATGAGAGCGGCTGCATCAGGACGGGCGCGGCAGATACGTTCGGCAACGCGCGTGCCTGGGTCAGACGTTCAGACACAAGCTGGCGGGCCCGAAAAAGGTCGGTCCCAGGCTTGAACACCATCTGGATCGATGAAAGGCCCGGGAC
This sequence comes from Arthrobacter sp. SE2, assembly GCF_058244265.1. Taxonomy (NCBI): domain Bacteria; kingdom Bacillati; phylum Actinomycetota; class Actinomycetes; order Micrococcales; family Micrococcaceae; genus Arthrobacter; species Arthrobacter sp. SE2. The sequence goes on from NZ_JBZAYA010000005.1 coordinate 6,654, forward strand.
GGATCTGGAATGAATGGCTTCCACCCAGGCCACACCGTTCAACAGGTCCGCCTCCATAGGGGAAGTGATCAGCTGTTCAACTTCCGCGGCGGAGAGCCCCAGGGCCTCAGTCTGGATTTCAACCTGTGGAGGGGCGAATTCCGGGAAAGCATCCACTGCCATGCCCGGCAGGCTCGCGAAGCCGAAACCCAGGATTCCCACTGCCAATGCCAGGACCAGAAACCGGAACTGGAGTACCCACCGGAGAATCGTGCTCATCATGGCCGGTCACCCGGTTCTTGGGGTGGGACGGTGGAGAAACCGTAGCGGGGAGGAGACACCCCGGAATCGACGTCCGGTGAGTGCCTGCTGAAAAAGTTAGATCCCCGGTACCTGCCCACCACGCCGCTCCTTGGAACAGTGCCAAAGCGCCCCCAGACGTGTACGTCAATAATGAGCCTCGGGCAAACCCCGGGTCAACGCTCAGTGCAAGGATTCTCAGGATAATGACAGGAAATTTTCCGTCTTTTCATAATTGATAGTGGTATGCGCGCACTAGCCAGCAGAGGCCGGCGTCGCAACCTCGGCGTGGGGCGTCGTGGCGTAAACACTTCCACTGACCTGGTAGGCGTGCCCGTCCAATTCCAGTGCCTGCCGATTGATCTCAGTCAACGCGGAGTCTGCGAGCGCCTCCGCTTTGACGAGGTCCAACGACTCCTGGTCCACACCGCCAACCGCTGTCACTTTCACCAGCCCCGTGCCCGCTGAATAGAGCTTTTGCTGGTGGCCCACAGACGGTTCCAGCGGATTGTATTCATCAACAATCAACACATCGTCGTAGCACGCGGTGGGGACGCATACCCGCTCGTGCTGCTTGAAGACAGTTCCACAATCCAGGAAGCCCACGTCGGGTGCATGGGCCTGCACGTATCCCGGGGTACCGGTCACCGGCTGATCCTGCATGGCGATCCCTGCCTGGGCCTTGGAAATGCCGCTAATGAAAGTGCGGGGGGCGCCGGTGAAAGTGCCGTTCTCGTACTCTTCCGGATACTCCCCGAAGAGCCAGACCGCGCCCTTTGCCGTCTGGGCGAAGAAGGCCAGTTCGGACTCCACGAGCTGCCCGTCGAAGTAGTCCCGGTCCCACATCACGAGGGTCTTCACGCCGTCTATTACCTTTGTCAGTCCGGTCACGGAGTGGACCACCGTGCGCTCCGAGGTGCCATCGGCACTCTTCACCGTGCCCTTCGTCGTGTACTGCATGCCGGGCTTCAGCGGAAACCACTTGTTGTCAATCCTGGGCGTCAACTGGAAGGCGGAGCGGTCATAGTGGATGGCGGACCCTGCCCCGCAGAACTCCGCGGCGTCCGACGTCACTGTCGCGGTCGCCGTCGGCGAGGCAGATCCCGACGTCGGCCCTGTCGGCGTCCCGCTCGACGTGGCCGGGGAAGGCGTACCGCTTGGCCCGGAACACGACGCCACCGCGGACATTGCCAGAACCAGCACGAATGCGGATCCCAACGCTGTTAGTCGTTTGCTTGGCTGGAACATCTCGGCGTCCTTTCACAACAGGCTGATGAAAGGAGGACCGGAACAGTGCGAGAGAGTTTTCATGCCGCACCGCCCACGGTCCAACATTTCTCAATTGTGCTCCGGCAGGCGCAGAAAAAGAACAGACGCCGCACAAACCTGATGAGGCGAGCTTGGATTCCTGTGGGCAACCCCGGGGGGCCGGCGGCGTCTGGGGTAGAGAGCCCCGAGCCCCGGGCTCCAGGGGCACTCCCGCCGTCGGCCCCGTCCAACGCCGGTCCCGGAGGGCCGGCTGGTCTGTCTCAAGCCGCGGATGTATTCCTGTGTTAATTCAACATCTTTCCAGGCCCTGAAGCACGAGTGCCGCCTACTCGTTTTCCAAGGTACGCGCGGCCACACACGCGGAGAGCCCTACGTAAGCAGGGCTTTCTCCGCGTCCACGGTCATCGCGTCCTAGATCCCTCCCGCCGGGGAACCCACCGGTTCAGGGCCGCATCCAGGGCAGCCAGATCGACCGGTTTGCTGAGGTAATCATCCATGCCGGCTGCGAGGCAGCGCTCGCGGTCTTCGTCCTGAGCTCCGGCGGTCATGGCGATGATGGGCAAGCGCGCGCTGCCGTTTTCCCTCGCTCGAATGCTCCTGGTGGCCTCGAAGCCGTCCATGACGGGCATGTGGCAATCCATGAGCACAGCCGCATAGGAGCGGGCGGCGATGGCGGAGACTGCCTCGGCGCCATCGGCAGCCAGCTCGGCTTCGTAGCCCAGTTTGGCAACCATTTCACGGGCGACGAGCTGGTTCACCTCGTTGTCCTCCACTACAAGGATCCTTCCTTTGGAAGGCCTGGCCGGCCTCGGGGGCCGTTCACGTGCGAACGCCGGCCTGGTCGCTGGCTTGCCAGTTACCAGCCGGATCAGGCGGTCGTAGAGTTCGGAGCCGCGTACAGGTTTCGTGAGCCATTCCCGGATTCCCGCATCAGTCATATCGGTCTTGGATACCTGGGGCGCGGACGTCAGCATCATGAGCCGGAGGCCCCGAAGCCCGGGATCGCTCGAGAGCCCGTAAGCAAGCTCAAGGCCGTCCATGTCCGGCATGCACATGTCGAGCATGGCAACGTCGAAGGGCTTCCCTGCGGCGGCCGCCGCCCGCAACCGGTCGAGTGCCGTGCGCGCGTCGGCAACCGCGTCCGGCCGCAGCCCCCATGTGTTCAATTGCGATTCCAACACGAACCTGTTGGTGGCATTATCGTCGACGACCAACACGCGCAGACCCGCCAGCAGGCTCGGGACCGGACGCTCCGGAATCGGCCCAGGTTCCGTAGTCAGCGGCAATCGGAGAGAGAACCAGAACGTGCTTCCCTCGCCAGGGGTACTGTTCAAACCGATGTCCCCGCCCATCACTTCCGTCAGCCGACGGCAGATGGCCAGCCCCAGCCCGGTTCCACCGTACCGACGCGTGGTGGAGGCATCCGCTTGGGAGAACGAATCGAACAAGCGCAAATGATCCGCAGCGTGGATACCAATACCGGTATCGCTGACCTCGAATCGCACAAGCGCGGTTCTTGCGTCCTGGTCCTCTACGTTCACCCGGATGGCGACTTCACCGGACGCAGTGAACTTCACGGCGTTCGAAGCCAGGTTCAACAGGATCTGCCGGATCCGGCCGGCATCACCAGCCAGCTGTGCGGGAACATCGGGGTGGCAGTACGCGATGAGTTCCAGGCCCTTGCCCTGAGCTGCTTCGGCCAGGAGCGAGGCGACTTCCTCCATCAGGTACTGCGGATCGAAGGAGGTGATGTCCAGGTCGATCTTCCCCGCTTCCAACTTCGAGAAATCCAGGATGTCGTTAATCAGGGTCAACAAAGCTCCGGCGGCAGTCTGAACCCCTTCGGCGTATTTGCGTTGTGTTTCATCCAGCGGCGTGTCCAACAAAAGCGTTGTCAGGCCTACGACTCCGTTCATGGGGGTACGGATCTCATGGCTCATCGTCGCGAGGAACTCGGACTTCAACCTGCTCGATTCCAGGGCCTCCTCCCGGGCGGCCAGCAGGTCAGCATCTGCGGCACGCCGGGCGGTTATGTCCTGGCCGATGGTCGCAATCCCGATGACTCCGTGTTCGCCTCGGATCGGGGAGACCGTCAGGGACACGGGCACGATGGACCCATCCTTGCGCATCCGGTCTGTCTCGAAGCTGTGGGCCTGTCCGCCATTCTGGACGGCGGCCAGCACTTCGTCCTCGGCCTGGAGGTAGTCCGGAATGAGGAGCCTGACGTTCTGCCCGGTCGCTTCAGCGGCAGTGTATCCGTACAGCTTCTCCGCCCCGGGGTTCCAGCTGGTGATGAGGCCCGCGGGCGTCATACCGATGATCGCGTCAGCCGAAGACTCAACGATGGCGGCCAGGCCCTCCACTTGGGCGAGCGCCTCCCGCGCCTGGTCCTGTGCGCGCTGACGTGAAGTGACGTCACGGAAACTCCAGACCCGTCCCACGATCTCATCACCGACCTGTTGGGGCCGGGAATACCGTTCAAACGTCCGCCCGTCACGGAATTCCAACATGTCCAGGCTCTCCGCCCCCGGATCGGCGTACAGTTCCTGGACCTTGCCTATGAAGCCATCAGGATCAGTGAGCTGGTCGAGGACGAAAGCCAACAGGCGGCCGTCGTCGTGGGACTCCAGGAGATCCGCGGGGATGCCCCACAACTCGGCAAATCGCTCGTTCGCCCCCGCGATAGTCCCGTCCGCCGCGACGACCAGAATGCCGTCGGCCGTGGACTCAAGGGTGGCACTGAGAAGGGAGAGGGCATCGCGGAGTTCGGCGTCAACGCGGACGTGGTCACTTACTTCCCGGATGGAGGCGACGAGTTGCATGCCCGGGGGGTCGCCTAGTGGAGCGAAGCTGACCTCAATGGGAAACTCTGTGCTGTCACGGTGGCGGCCGAACAGTTTCAGGTCCCTCCCGGCCCTGCGTACTCCAGGATCACGGGCAAAGAGATCCCGGATGGCGCCACCCTGGCCCTTGAACCGCGCCGGAAGCAGCATCTCATAGTGCTTGCCCAGCAGTTCGCTGCGCGAATAACCGAAGAGCTGCTCTGAATAGGCATTGCCGAACGTGATCTGACCGTCCGCGTCGATCACGAGCAAAGCATCCGGCACGGCTTCGACCAGGCCCCTGAAAGAGCCGACGCGATCCAGCGGCCGCATTTCGTTTGTCATTTCGGCCCCCAGAGCTGAATAGATGACAAGCCCGCCCACATCGGCGGACGCGTGGGTGTGCCGGTGTGGCACTCCCCACGGACAGATTATCCGGGAACCTACCTGAAAGCATCACAAAATTGCCGGGTACTTCGAGTCCCCTACAACCACCGCTGCCGCTTCGGGAAGGGAACCCGGTCCAGGTCGTTCGCGGCCATGACGGCAGCCGCGCCTGACCTCGCCCGGGCTTGCTCCGCCAGCAATCCGACGTCGGGATAGCGCGACGAGAAATGGGTAAGGATGAGCATGCCCGCTTCGGCAGTTGCAGCCAACGCCCCCGCCTGCCCGGCGGTGAGGTGGCGGTACTGCGCGGCGAGGGCGTCGTCGTCGTCGCTGAAAGTGGACTCAGCCACGAGAAGGTCAACGCCCTCGGCGAGTTCCTCAGCACCGTCACATGGCGCCGTGTCCATGACGAAGGCGAAGCTCTGTGCGGGCCTCGGCACGCTCACGTCTTCCAATCGCACGCCGCCCAGGCTCCCGTCCCGCTGCAGGAGGCTGATATCCGATCCGCTGATCCCCGCCGCCGCAAGCCGCTCCGGCAGGAGGCTGCGGCCCTCGGGCTCGACAACCCTGTAGCCGTAGGTCTCGATTCGATGGAGCAGCGGGCGCACCTCCACTCCTGCGGCGATAGGACCGGGTCCGCCGTGCGGATGAAGCCGAAGGTCGATGCCGGGGGACGCAACAGCCACGAGGGCGCGGATCATGTCCTCGCCGGACGCGGGATAGTGCAAGTGGATTGGATGCTCCACCCGGTCCAGCGCCATGCGCGAAAGTACGCCCGGCAGCCCGAAACAATGGTCGCCGTGGACATGGGTAATACAGATGCGCGTGATCTGGCTGGCCGAGACGCCGGCTTGGATCATCTGCCGCTGGGTGCCTTCTCCAGGATCGAAGAGCAGGCCCTCGCCATCCCAATGGAGCACGTATCCGTTGTGGTTGCGGGTCCTGGTCGGGACCTGGGAGGCGGTGCCGAGAACCACGAATTCACGCATGGAACCGAGTGTCTCATTACTTGGCGCCTACACCCACCATCCTGGCACCCTTGCCCGGTGACGGTCTTCGGAGGAGGATATGCGGCACACTCAGGAGGCCTGCCATGATCCAGCTCGGGAAATTTGAAAAGTACCTGGTCGAGGAATTCTTCGACGACTACCGCTCGGGCGACATGTCGCAGCGAGCGTTCATTCGCCGGCTCGCATTTATCACCGGGAGCATGGCCGCCGCCTCCTCGACGATGCTGCAGCTCGGATGTACTCCGGATGAGGTCCCGCGAAGCACCGATCCCATGCCGAGCCCCGAAGTTTCATCCGCCCCACCCGCGGCGACGGCGACTGCCGGGCCGGTACCGGGGGCGAAGAGTCCACTTTCCGTACCTGAGGGAGCCGCTGGCCTTGTGACCGCCACCGTCCGGTTCCCCGCCGGCGGAACCGGCATCAGCGCCTACCTTGCCAGGCCTGAGGGGGCAGATGCGGGACCGGCCGTGCTCGTCTGCCATGAGAATCGCGGACTTACCCCGCACATCCAGGACGTGGCCCGCCGGTTTGCCAAGGCCGGGTACGTTGCCTTGGCACCGGATCTCCTGAGTAGGGAGGGAGGCACACCGAGCGTGGATGCCGACGCCGTGCCCGGAGCGCTGACAAGGGCAGGGGCCGAGCGCCATGTTTCCGACTTTTCCGCGGCCTTCGATTACCTCCGGTCACTGGATTTCGTGGACGGGGAGCGGATCGCGATGAACGGCTATTGTTTTGGCGGCGGCATCACCTGGCAATCCGCGACCGAGATACCCAGCCTGAAAGCCACAGCGGCCTTCTATGGCCCCGCGCCCGAGCTGGACAAGGTTCCATCCATAAAACCGGCCGTCTTTGGAGTCTATGCCGAACTCGACCAGCGCATCACCGGCGCAATGCCGGCACTTCGGGATGCGCTCGAAGCCAACGACGTCCGCCACAATCTCACTGTCTATCCCGGCGTCGACCATGCCTTCCACAACGACACCAGCCAGCGGTACAACGAAACCCAGGCGACAGCCGCCTGGCAAGACATGCTGGCCTGGTTTGGCGAGCACGTCTGAGTCCACGCCCTGTTGCTTCCCTATTTCACTGCTTCAATTTGCGATGATAGTTGCGCCACGGGTTGGCGACCACGTGATCAAGCCTCCTTGGTAATTCTGGGTTATGGAACCACCCGCTGAGGCGTACTCCTCGCTTGTCGGGTAGCCCAGGCGGCCGTTTTCCCAGCCTTGGGAGGCCCAGGCGGCGTCGATGGCTGCCCTGGTGATGTGTGCGCCGGTGGCGGGTGACCAGTGGATCTGTCCGCCTTGGAATGCTTGGTAGGCGCCGCCGTTCTTGAGTCCGGTGATTTCATTCGTTATGGGGTAGCCCAGGTAGCCGTTTTCCCAGCCTTGGGAGGCCCAGGCGGCGTCGATGGCTGCCCTGGTGATGTGTGCGCCTGTGGCGGGTGACCAGTGGATCTGTCCGCCTTGGAATGCTTGGTAGGCGCCGCCGTTCTTGAGTCCGGTGATTTCATTCGTTATGGGGTAGCCCAGGTAGCCGTTTTCCCAGCCTTGGGAGGCCCAGGCGGCGTCGATGGCTGCCCTGGTGATGTGTGCGCCTGTGGCGGGTGACCAGTGGATCTGTCCGCCTTGGAATGCTTGGTAGGCGCCGCCGTTCTTGAGTCCANNGACCAGTGGATCTGTCCGCCTTGGAATGCTTGGTAGGCGCCGCCGTTCTTGAGTCCAGTGATCTCATCGGTGACAGGCAAGCCCAAGGGGCCGTTTTGCGATCCCTGTGCTGTCCACGCGGCGCCGATCGCTCCGCCCGTGGTGTGCCCGCCCGCTGGTGGCGGTGGCGGTGGTGGCGGCGCTGTCGACTGCCCCAAGGCCTGGGCGACGGTCCGGACCGATGTGGTTCCGTTGGCAGTCCGCGCAGCCAGCCAGGTGACGAACGTGTCAAAGAGCGTTGGGCTAATGGTCAGCGTGGGATCAGTTCCGACCGCGATGTGGTGGAAAGTCAACTCCAACCATCCGCCGGTGCTTTCGGCGTTGGTGACAAGGTCCTCCAGATTCTGGAGGGTCCATGTGCTGTCGACTTCGTCCGGGGCCTTGGTGACCAGGGGATTTGCCGGGGGAAGGGTCTCAGCGAACGGGCAGCTCGGGCAGCTGGCCGGCGAACGGATGTCGCCCAGCCCTCGTCCGCTGGCAAATCCACAGTTCTTTACCTCAGCTTGGACGGACGCATTTTCGGCGGCAAAAGGATAGGCGAAGTTGTTCACCTGGAAGCCCCAGCTTTCCAGCGTCGACTTGCCGTTGCAGATTTCAGCGCTTGCGGCTGCGGCGGTGAGCGTGGTCAGATCCGGGTGAGTAACTGTGTGGCCCCCGATCTCGTTGCCGTCGCCCGCGATGGTGTGCAGATTCGCCTGCGTGAGATAACCCGGGGTGCCGATCCAACTGGTGGTAATGAAGAAGGTTCCCACCAGCCCGTGGGCTTTCAACACCTGTTCGGCGGCAAGCTGGTTGCCGTTGCCGTCGTCGAAGGTCAAACTCACGATGGTGGGGGATGCTGCCCTCGCAGGAACGGCGACTCCGCTGAGGGCTCCTGCGGTGATCAGCAGGGCACCCAAGACGGCGACGATCCGCTTGTACTTTTTCGGGTTGTTTATCCGACGAAACCCGGCCGCTCGTGGGCCTTGCTTCCTGAAACGCTGATCCAAGCTGCGCATGGCTCCTCCACGAGACGAGGGCCCCCAGGCGGCGTATGAATGTAGGGTACGCCTTCAATCGCGCAGGTTGAACCTAAAAAACGGGCAGCGGCCGAATTCACAGCTTGCGTTCAGGTTCTACGGCAGGCCACGTCCCGCGGCCGCGACGTTTGCCGGTTCGTCAGCCAGTTCGGCCTCAAGGAGTTCGATGCTTGGCAGGCTTGAGGCGAGTTCCTCCGGCAGCGATTCGATGATTTTGCTTTGCCACTCCGACACGCCGATGGGCAGGTTGATTCCCCGCAACGCGTACTCGGCCACCACGTTGTTTTTCTCTTTGCAGAGCAGGAGCCCGATGGTTGGCTTGTCATCGGGATGCGCCAGAAGATCGTCCACGGCTGACATGTACATGCCTAGCTGGCCGACAAATCCAGGCTCGAACTTCACCGCCTTGAGCTCGATCACAACATAGCAGCGGAGCTTCAAGTGATAGAAGAGGAGATCGGCGAAGAACTCATCGCCGTTGATTTCCAACCTGACCTGCTCGCCGACAAAGGCGAACCCTTGGCCCAGTTCCAGGAGGAACTTCTCCACATGCTGGACGAGCTGAAGCTCCAGCTCCCGCTCGCTGCGGCGGTCAGTCATGGCGACGAAGTCGAACACATACGGGTCCCTGGTGGCTTGTTGGGCAAGGTCCGAGTCCGCCGGCATCATGGTGGTTTTGAAATTGGTAATCGCTTGCCCGGAGCGCTCGTGGAGGCGCGTTTCGATCTGATGGGCAAGAACGTTGCGCGACCATCCGTGTTCGACGGCGGCCGCCGCGTACCAGAGGCGGGTCGCGGCGTCGTCGAGCTTCTCAAGCAGCGCGATCTGGTGGTACCAGGGCAATGTTGCAAGCGGCGCTTGCAACATTGGGAACTCCGGCCAAGCCTGGGCGAAAGTCTTCATGTAGCGGAGGTTCCGTGGCGAGAATCCCTTGGAACCAGGGAACCGGGCCTGTACGTCCGCCGATAGGCGGGTGACGACTTTGGAGCCCCAGCCCTGCTCTGATTCCCGCTGTGCCAGGTGCCGGCCGATGGACCAATAGGAGGCAAGCAGAGCCTTGTTCGCTGCGGAAATGGCCCGTGAACGTCCCGCGCCGACCTCCTTTGAGACACTGGCAAGCAGTTCGGGGTACCAGTCCGGCATGGAGGTGCGCGCGGGAGGAGCCGCGAACGACGCCGTTGCTGCCGCCGTCGTGGCCTGTTCCGGTTTCAGTTCTTGACTTTGCACTGGCTGCCCTCTTCTGTAGCGACTATGTACGGCGACGCGGTTTGTCAGCCATGTCGTCAAACGTAGGGGAGGGGGCTGACAGTTTAGGCGCTGCGACGCGCCACTGCCCGGCCAATTGGATGGGCCACCTGCGGCCTGTTCCCACGGCGGCCCAACACTCGTAATCTGAATGCTGGGAGGTGGTTCCTGTGGAAGCAGCCCAGGGAGATCGGATCATCATTCATGGCAGGACGGTCGGGGCGGCCGACCGGCACGGCGAGATCATCGAAGTCCGCGGTGCAAACGGTGCGCCGCCGTATTTCGTGCGTTTTGACGATGGCCACGAGACCATCCTGTATCCGGGTGGTGATTTCACGATCGACCGCGCAGTCGGGAGTTCGTAACTCGCGGACCGGCCGCCGCGTTCAGCTAAGGTAAGACTTAGCTGCGGAGACGACCGGGGAGGGACGCGTGGACCAGATCCTGGACCTGCCCTTTGAAGTGGCGCTTGTGGTACTCTTCGCCATCGTGATGGTCCGGGTCAACACGACGTACTGGATCGGCCGCGGCGCGGCGGCTGGACTCGAACGCACGCGTTTCGCACGCGCCTTGCATCGCCCCAAAGCCGGCAAAGCACAGGCCTTGATTCAGCGCTTTGGCCCCTACGCCGTCGTGCTGACCTTCCTGACAATCGGGCTCCAGACCGCCGTGAACCTGGCTGCCGGGGCTGCGAGAATGCCGCTCAGCCGGTATCTCCCTGCGGCAATCGTTGGCTCGGGCATCTGGGCCCTCGTCTACGCGACCATCGGCCTGGCGGCGATAGATGCCTGGTTCGCTGTCATGGCGGCCTCCCCTTTGGGTGCCGCTCTCCTGCCCCTCTCAGTAGCCGGACTGGCAGTCTGCCTGGTCATGCGGCGTCGACGTCGAACGGCTGTGGCGCCAGAAGATACAGTGGTCTGAGTTCCATTACCGGACCGGCGAAAGGGCAGGCGTTGAGTATTGAGCTTCCGGACCTTGCGGAAGGCGACTTCTACTACGAATCGCTCGGGAATGGGCGGTTCCGCTCAACCATCCACGCCCAGGGCGCATGGAATCCGCACGAGCAGCACATGGCGCCCGCATCGGGCATTATGGCTGATGCCCTGCTCCGCCATGAGCCCCGCGACGACGTCCGGATGGCGCGCCTCAGCTACGAAATCCTTGGATTGATCCGGGGCGGCGAATTCGAAATCACCACGGCCACGGTCCGCCCCGGCAGAACCATTGAACTGATCCAGGCGGAACTCTCGGCGGCAGGACGCGTGGCTATCCGGGCCACCGCCTGGCGCATGGCAACCAGCGACACGAGTGCCGTCGCCGCTATTGAAGACGTTGAAATGCCGGCCCCGGACGAATGCAAGCTGTGGGACGGTGCGAGCGTGTGGCCGGGTGGCTACATCCGGTCCTTGGAAATGCGGATAGCGGAAGGACACCGGGCAGGCTCGGGCAAAGTCTGGATCCGTACGGAGCATCCCCTCACCGATGCGGCGGACAGCCGCGATGTCGCGAGGCTCATTGGACTCGTGGACACAGCCAACGGTATTGCCGCGCGCGTTTCGCCGGGCAAGAACAGCTACATCTTTCCCAACCTTGACCTGCAGATCCACATGTACCGTGAACCTGAGGGCGAATGGCTCGGCCTGGACAACATGGTCTCATTCGGCAATGACGGCATCGGCCTGACGTCCACGGTGCTTCACGACATCAGCGGCCCCTTCGGCCGCGCGGAGCAGATCCTCACGTTGAGGAAAAGCTGATGGTTGAGGACCTCGCCCGGACACAGCGCACGCTCACGGTGGTGCGCCAGGAAGAGTCGCTCGGCGTCGCTGATGACCTGGACTTCGGGATCGAGCTCCTCAACCGTGCCCGCAGGGGGCTTCTGGCGCCGACGCTGCGGTTGTACCGGCCCCGCCCGACCGTGGCGTTCGGGCAACGCGATGCCAAGCTGCCGGGATTCCAGGCCGCGTCCGAGGCTTGCCGGGACCTCGGTTTCGAACCGTTGATCCGCAAGGCCGGAGGCCGGGCAGCGGCCTACCACCGGGGCACCTTGGTGATCGACCACGTGGAGCCGCACGCCGACGCGATTGCCGGGGCGAAGGCCCGTTTCTCCCTCTTTGGCGAGCTCCTCGCGGGTGCGCTCCGCCGCGTCGGCGTTCAGGCCGCCGTCGGGGAGATCCCCGGCGAGTACTGCCCCGGTGAGTTCAGCGTCCACGGCCTGGATCCGGATTTTCCAACACACCAGATCAAGCTGGTCGGCACCGCCCAGAGGGTGGTCTCCGGGGGATGGCTGTTCAGTTCGGTGATCGTCGTCGAGAACTCCGCACCCATCCGTGAAGTCCTCACTGCCAGCTATGGCGCCCTCGGACTGGAGTGGGATCCGGCCACGGCCGGGGCGGCCAACGACCTTTTGCCGCAGCTGGACGTACCCGCAGTGGAGGACGCCGTCGTCGCGGCTTACGCAGAATACGCCGAACTCATCGACGGCGATTTCCAGAGCCTGCTCCCTGTGACGAGCACCAGCACGCCGTTGTAGACGAATACCACCAGGACTACGCTTGAGGCCACAACCAAGTGGACCGAGGTAGAGCAATGGACAAGAAGCCATCCGTTGTCCACGATTCCGACGCGGACCTCACCGTCGGACCGCCGAAGCGATCCGCCGCGGGTTTGCCCAGCCTGGTGGACTCCTTACCCCATGCGTTGAGCCAGATGGGACCGTCCCGCACCTGGAAGTCCCTGCTGGCCATGAACCAGAAGGACGGCTTCGACTGCATGAGCTGCGCCTGGCCGGATCCTCCGGAGCGGAAGCTGGCCGAGTTCTGTGAGAACGGCGCGAAGGCCGTCGGGTGGGAGGCTGATCCGCTCAAGGTTCCGTCCGGTTTCTGGGAGGCGAACGACGTCGATTCCCTCGCCGAGCGCTCGGAATACTGGCTGGGCCAGCAGGGCAGGCTCGTTGAGCCCGTCTACAAACCTGCCGGTTCGAGCCATTACAGTCCCATCAGCTGGGACAATGCGTTCCGGATTGTTGCCCGTGAACTGAATGCCCTGGAATCGCCCGACGAGGCCACTTTCTACACGAGCGGCCGGACGAGCAACGAAGCCGCGTTCGTCTACCAGCTCTTCGTCCGGGCCTTCGGGACCAACAACCTGCCCGATTGCTCGAATATGTGCCATGAGTCCACGGGGCTGGCCCTCGGTGAGACGCTCGGCGTGGGCAAGTCCGCTGTCAGCTACACGGACTTCGCCAAGGCTGATTTGATCATCATCATGGGCCAGAATCCGGGGACCTGCCATCCCCGGATGCTCACCGCCTTGGAAGAGGCAAAACTCGCCGGTGCCAGCATTGTCGCCGTGAACCCTCTTCCAGAAGCCGGACTCATCAACTTCAAGAACCCGCAACGGCCCCGTGGGCTGGTGGGCAAAGGAACGGACCTGGCGGACCAGTTCCTTCAGATCCGCCTCGCAGGGGACATGGCGTTGCTTCAAGCCGTCTCCAAGCGGGTCCTGGAGGCAGAGAAGGCGGCACCGGGGGCAGTTCTGGACCATGCGTTCGTCGAGGAGCACTGCCAAGGCCTCGAAGAGTTCCAAGCCCATATCGAAGAGCTTGATGAGCAGGACGTCCTCGCCGCAACGGGCTTGAGGGCGGAGGAAATCGATGAGCTCGCCTCCCGCTACCTGCGCGCGGAGAAGGTCATCATTACCTGGGCCATGGGCCTGACCCAGCACAAGAAGGCCGTGGCGACCATCAAGGAGATCGTCAATCTGCTCCTGCTCCGCGGGAACATCGGCAAACCCGGCGCCGGCCCGTCGCCGATCCGTGGGCACAGCAACGTCCAGGGCGATCGGACGATGGGTATTTGGGAGAAGATGCCCGAACCGTTCCTCAACGCCCTGCAGCAGGAATTCGGCTTCGACCCGCCGCGGCACCCAGGCGTCGACTCCGTGGACAGCATCCGCGGCATGCGGGACGGCCGGATCAAGGTGCTCGTCGCGCTCGGCGGAAACCTCGTGCATGCGATGTCGGACACCACTGCGGCCGAGGCAGCCGTCCGCAAGACCCGCTTGTCCGTCCAGATCTCCACGAAGCTCAACCGTTCCCATGCCGTGGTGGGGGAACAAGCGATGATCCTGCCGACGATGGGCCGCACCGAAATAGACCGCCAGGCGAGCGGCGAGCAGTTCGTCACCGTCGAAGACACCGTCTGCGCGGTACACCGTTCGGCGGGAAGGCTGGAGCCGATCTCCGACAAACTCTTGTCCGAAGTGGCGATCGTGTGCCGCATGGCCGGGACGGTACTCGGCAACAAAGTCCCCGTTGATTGGCGAGGTTTCGAGGCAAACTACGACTCAGTGCGCGAGCACATTTCCCATGTGGTGCCGGGCTTTGAGAACTTCAACCAGAAAGCCCGGAGCCGTGACGGCTTCGTCCTGCCCCATGGCCCCCGGGACGAGCGGAAGTTTCCCACCGTCACGGGGAAGGCAATGTTCACGGTCAACGACCTTGAGACGATCCACGTCCCGCAGGGGCGCCTGTTGCTCCAGACCGTGCGCTCGCACGATCAATTCAACACGACCACGTACAGCATGAACGACCGCTACCGGGGCGTGAAGAAGGGCCGCATGGTCCTTTTTGCGCACCGCGACGACCTGGCTGACCTGGGCCTTGCCGATGGCGGCTATGTGGACGTCCACAGCGAAGCCGACGACGGCGTGGACCGGGTCCTGCGCCAGTTGCGGTTGATCGCGTACCCCACAGCCCGCGGTTGTGTGACTGCGTATTACCCGGAAGCGAACGTCCTTGTTCCGCTGGATTCGACCGCCGAGGGCAGCAATACTCCCGCGTCTAAATCCGTGGTGGTGCGACTGGAATCGGTCGCACCACCTGGATAAGTCCGCTATGGCGGTTCAGGCGGCGAGGCGCGCCTCGACCTCGGCGGCGGAAGGGTTCGTGGCAGCGGTACCGTCCGGGAAGAGGACCGTGGGCACGGTCTGGTTGCCGCCGTTCAGCTTCTCCACGAGTGCGGCAGTGCCCTCAACCTCTTCGATGTTGATCTCGTTATAGCCGATGCCCTTGGCGTCCAGCTGCTTCTTCAGTCGGTTGCAATAACCGCACCAAGTGGTCGAGAACATAGTGATGGTGCCGGATTCGGGGGTGAAGTCCACGGATTCTCCTGCCGTCGTTGTTATGAACTATTCGCGTCAACGGTAACCCGGCAGGTGCTATTCCTTTGCGCGCATGTGTCACATGACACGCAAGGGCGAATCGGGCATGGATTTGGCCGCCCGGCTAGAGCGACTCCTCGACGGCGACGCCGGACTGGAACTCGCGGCCGTCGGCTTCACTGAAGGCCGTCATCACGTGTCCCTTGCCAAGGCCGTTGATCGCAGAGAGGGGGAAATGGCCGGTAATGACGTTCCCCGAGTGTTCAACACCCTTGAGGTCGTAATTTTCTTCGGCGCTTTGGTCATGGTTGAACGAGAAGAAGGCAATCGCCTCCCCGTTCATGAACTCGATGCCCAGTCTTCGTTGAGAGGAATAGTCCGGAGTCGCCGCGACCAGGCCCACGACAAAGGCGCCGGAACCAGGGATGTTGCCCTCGATCTCGAACTTCGCCACGAGCGTGGCTTCCGTGGCGGTAATGCTGGCCTGCTTCAGAAGTGCCTCATGGATGCTCATGGCTCAATCCTGCTCTGTGCGACCTCCGCCGTCCACCCCTGATTCGGGTTTTGTCAGAGCTCGCCCGCCGGCAGGATCTGATCGGGGCGACGTCCAAAATCAGCCCTGACCAGCCGGAAGACCTGCTGATACAGGTACCGGCAGGGCCTCCCTCGCGGCCCGGAAGGCTTCTAGGGTTGAGGGCGTGGATAAACGGAATGGAAGCATGAAGCGTCTGCTCGTCCCCTCTGCGGCGCTGTTGTGGGGGCTCCAGTTCGCGTTCCTCAACCCTGCCCTGGCCATCCTGCTGGTGGCCCTCTTCAACGCCACCCCGGCCGAGGTGGGATGGGTTCTCGCCGTCTACAATGCCAGCGGCTTCGTCGCGTCCCTTCTCGTGCCGGCCTATGCAGACCGCGCAAACGACTACCTGCGTCCCATGCTGGCCTGCGGCGTCCTGACCTTGGCGCTGTCCGCCCTCCTGGCCGTGAGCACTTCGCTGCCGCTCGCCGTCGTGGGCTTGATCGTCCTGGGCGGCCCGGCGGGGGTCGGCAGCTCGCTGCTGTTCGCCCACCTCAGGCACTCAGGTGCCGGAGCGACCGATGTGGTGAACACGCGCGCAATTGTCTCCTTCGCCTGGGTGGCCGGGCCGCCCCTCGCGACATTCATCATGGGCGCCCTGGGCAATCGGGCCATCCTGCTCGCCCTCGGTGCGGTCGCCGTCCTCAATGTCGCCACCACTGCTGCCATGATTTCCCGGCGGCGCGCTGCCGCCGTCGAGGATCGGCCCAGGGCTCATGGCGAAGAGGATGGGCACCCGTTCTCGAAAACGGGGGTCGCCGCCGTCGTCCTCGGCTTTATCGCCCTGCAGGCAACCAACAGCGCCGCTGTGTCCATCATGGGCCTTTTCGTGACCCAGGGGCTCGGCGTGGACATCATCTGGGCGGGCATCGCGCTCGGCGTGTCTGCCGCGCTTGAGATCCCGGCGCTCTTCCTGATCGGGCGGCTCGCGCGCCGCTACTCCAGCCGGGCGCTCATTGCGTCGGGATGCGTGGCCGGGATCGCCTACTACGCGGCCATGGCTTTTGTCTCCAACCCGGCCACCCTGATTGCGCTCCAGGTCCTGAATGCCTGGTTCTTCGGGATCGTGGCGGGTGTGGGGCTGACCTTGTTCCAGCGGCTGATTCCGCGTCCGGGCCTGGCCTCCGGCCTCTACACCAACACGAGGCGCGTCGGCGCCATCGTTTCGGGTCCGATCATCGCTTTGGGATCGACGACGGCGTTCGGCTACCAAGGCGTCTTCGCGGCTTGCGCGGCTCTCACTGTCCTGGCCCTGCTTGTCATTGGGTTGGCCGGGCGGCCGTCGCGGCGGATGCCGCCGAAGGAACGGCCTGCTGCCTCCGCGCCCGCACACGACGCTATCGCTTAAGCCTGACCACGCGCAGGATGATGCCGGCCGCGAACATGAGCACGCCCAGGCCTGCCGATAGCGGCGGAAGCGTGGCCACGAGGACTACGCAAGCCAGTGCGCCGAACACTTGGAGCGCTTTGGGGTATCGGCGGTCTTCGGCCGGCTGGGTGAACGCCGCAATATTGGCGACCAGGTAGTAGATGAGCACACCGAAAGAAGAGAAGCCGATCGCGCCGCGCAAGTCGGCGACCGCGACGATCACGCAGATCACGACGGCGAGGGTGACTTCGGCGCGGTGCGGGACACGGTAGCGGGGATGGACTGCGGCGAGCCAGTGCGGCAGGTCGTGGTGCCTGGCCATTGCCAGGGTGGTCCGGCCCAAGCCGGCGATGAGCGCCAGCAGGGCCCCGAGGGAGGCGACGGCGGCTCCCACGCGGACCACCGGAACGGCCCAGGAAAAAGTCCCGGCTCCGACCGCGGCAGCGAGCGGCGTTGAGGTGCCGGCCACACGGTCCGGGCCGAGAGTGGCGAGAAGGGTCACCGCGATGATCGCGTAGAGGACGACGGCGATGCCCAGCGCGATCCCTATGGCACGTGGAATGGCGTGCCGGGGGTCGCGGACTTCCTCTCCCATGGTCGCGATCCTCGCGTAGCCGGCGAAGGCGAAGAACAGCAACCCGGCTGATTGGAGGATCCCGTACCAGCCGTGTGCAAGCAGTCCATCGCCGGGGATGTTGGCCGGGGACGGAGCTGAACCGCCCCAGCAGGCTGCCACGCCAATGGCGAGGGCCGCCAGTACTGCGAGAACGAGGATGCGTGTGAGGCCGGCTGTGCGGGTCACCCCGTGATAGTTCACGGCGGCGAGGACGACGACGCCGGCGATCGCCACGGGACGTTCCCACCCCGGAGGGGCCGCATAGGCGGCGAAGGTCATGGCCATGGCCGCCGCGCTGGCGGTCTTCCCGATGACGAATCCCCAACCGGCCAGATATCCGGACCACGGTCCCAGCCGTTCACGACCGTAAACGTAGGTCCCGCCCGACGTCGGGTATGCGGCGGCGAGTTGGGCGGAGGACGTCGCGTTGCAGAATGCCACAGCAGCCGCGACGACGAGTCCAACCAGCAATCCTGATCCCGCGGCGGCAGCGGCCGGAGTGAAGGCCGCGAACACGCCGGCGCCGATCATGGAGCCCAACCCGATCACGACCGCGTCAAAGGTGCCCAGCCGACGGGCCAGGGCCTGGGGGTTGCTCATGGACCTAGGACTTCCCTGTGACGGTCAAGACGATGAGGACACAGTTGAGGCCCACAATCAGTGCGGCGCTGGTCCACCCGGCAATCTTCAATGCCGTGGAATCCGTGTGGATGCCCATGACCTCGCGCTTGCCGGTGAGCCGGATGAGCGGAATCAAGGCGAAAGGAATGCCGAAGCTCAGCAGGACTTGACTCAACACGAGCGCCAGGGTGGGTTCGATGCCCGCGCCGAGAATGACGAGGGCAGGGACCAGCGTGACTACCCGGCGGAGCAGCAAGGGCACCCGGATCTTGAGGAGTCCGCCCATGACCGTTGCGCCGGCGTAGCATCCGACGGAGGTCGAAGCGAGGCCCGAGGCTAGCAAGCCAACGCCGAAAGCCACGCCGATGACTGGACCAAGGGCAGATGTCACAGCGGCATGGGCCCCGGCGATGGTGTCGGTTCCTTCGACTCCCCGCAGGCTGGACGCGGCCAAAAGGAGCATGGCGATGTTCACGACTCCGGCCAGCATCAAAGCGGCCGCGACGTCAACGCGGGTGGTCCTGATGAGCCTTGTCCGTACAACGGGATCTTCCGAGAAACCATGCCGGTCACGGGCCAGGGCCGAATGCAGGTAGATGGCATGCGGCATGACGGTGGCGCCGAGCATGCTCGCAGCGAGGAGGACAGTGTCCGTGCCTTCGAACCGCGGCACCAAACCAGCCAATACTCCACCGGTCTCGGGGGGATTGACGAAGAGCCCCGAAACGAAACCGACGGCGATGACCGCCAGGAGCATCATGATGGCGTACTCAAAGGACTTCTGGCCCCGTGACGACTGGAGCGCCAGGAGCAACATGGATGCCATTCCGATGATGATTCCACCCATGAGGAGCGGCAGTCCGAAGAGAAGGTTGAGGGCTACCGCTCCGCCGATGACTTCGGCCATGTCGGTAGCCCCGGCAACTACCTCTGCCTGGACCCAGAACAGTCTGCGGCGGTGGGTTCCCAAGCGTTTGCCCAGGAGTTCCGGAAGGCTTTGTCCGGTTGCCAAGCCAAGTTTTGCGGACTGGTACTGCACCAGGACCGCCATGATGTTTGCCGCTACCAGGACCCACACGAGCAGGTAGCCGTAGTTGGCTCCGGCAGTAAGGTTTGCCGCGACGTTTCCAGGATCCACGTATGCGATCGCAGCCACGAAAGCCGGACCCAACAAAAGCAGCCGGGACTTCCACCGGGTCTTGCTCGCCGGTCGCTCCGCGATAGTCGCAGCCATGGCTTCCTCAACATCGGGGATACGGACATGATGAGGATACCGTTAAGTTAGGCATGCCGAAAAGTGGGTTTTAGGTCCAGCTTGATTAACGTGCCCAACTGACTGGCATTAGTTGTCGCTTTGAGCCCTCAAAACGACATCAACTGCGAGCCAGTTGGGTGGGTTCAGGCGTGGGTGGGTTCTTCCACCAGCGCCGTGGCGATGCTGTCCGCGTCGTCGAGCGCGGCGAGGTACCGCTCGGCATCCAGCGCCGCTGCGCAACCCGTGCCGGCGGCGGTGATGGCCTGGCGGTAGCGGTGGTCCACCGCGTCACCGCAAGCGAAGACTCCGGAGAGATTGGTCACCGTGGTGGGGGAGTCCACTTTGATGTAGCCCTCAGCGTCGAGCTCCACTTGTCCCGCAACAAGGTCCGTTCGAGGGACATGTCCGATGGCCACGAATATGCCCGTAGCCGCATGTTCACGCGATTCGCCGGAACGTGTGTCGGCCAGGGTCACCCCGGTGACTTTGGTGTCGCCGTGGATGGCGGTGATGGCGGAATTCCACGCGAAGCGGATTTTCGGATTGTCCTTGGCCCGCTGGGCCATGATCCGGGAGGCCCGGAGCTCTTCCCTGCGGACAACCACGGTCACGGCCTTTGCGAACCGGGTCAGGAACATCGCTTCTTCCATCGCGGAATCACCGCCGCCCACCACGATGATTTCCTGCTCGCGGAAGAAGAAGCCGTCGCACGTGGCGCACCACGAAACGCCGTGACCGCTCAGTCTCTTCTCTTCGGGCAAGCCGAGTTCCTTGTAGGCGGAACCGGTTGCAAGGATGACAGCCGGTGCCTCGTGGGTGTCGCCCGAGCCGGTGACCACACGTTTGAGGTGGCCACGCAGCTGGACTTCAGTGACGTCGTCGAACGCTATCTTGGCGCCGAAGCGCTCGGCCTGCTCCTGGAGGCCATCCATGAGCTCGGGGCCCTGGATTCCAGCGGGGAAGCCGGGGAAGTTCTCCACCTCCGTGGTGTTCATCAACGCGCCGCCGGCGGTGACCGATCCGGCAAGGACGAGGGGGCTCAGGCCCGCCCGGGCGGCATAGATTGCCGCGGTGTAGCCGGCAGGGCCGGATCCGATGATGATCAGCTGTTCTTTGCTCATGGGACAAGTGCAACAAGGTCGGGGACTTCAATCAAGGGCTCGTCAATCCACGTGCATAATGGGTGGATGTCCAGCGAAGCCGGAGCCGTCCTGATCCGGCCCATGAGTCCCGATGATTGGCCCGAGGTCCGTGCGATTTTCACGGAGGGTATCGAGACCGGGCAAGCAACCTTTGAGGCGGCAGCTCCTGACTGGGAACAATTCGACGCGAGCCGCCTTCCTGATCACCGATTCGTGGCTGTTGCGTCCGGCCACGTGGTGGGATGGACGGCCGTTTCCATGGTGTCTGCGCGCCCCGCTTATGCCGGCGTCGTCGAACACTCCGTCTATGTCGCCGGTTCTGCCCGCGGACGGGGTGTCGGAAGCCTGCTGCTGAAAGCGCTGGCCGCGTCGACCGAAGAGCATGGCATCTGGACCATCCAGTCGAGCCTTTTCCCCGAAAACCAAGCCAGCATCCGCCTTCACCAGGCCAATGGCTTCACCATCGTTGGCCGCCGTGAACGCATCGCACGAATGAGCGCGGGCCCCCTTGCCGGCCAATGGCGGGATACGCTCCTGCTTGAACGGCGCTCACGCCGGGTCTGAGGTGCTTCGGCGGCTCGCGCTACTCCGCTCGCTCCTGGTGTGCGCGGATGACAAAGTGTTCAACGCGGCGGTCCGGAACCAGCCAGATCAAAGCCACGACGGTGTACGCGGCGACGGCAAGCAAAGGATGCAGAAGACAGAGGCCAAGGCCGGCCAGATAGATGAGCGGCGACGTCTTCCCCTTCCAGTCCCGGCCAATCGCCTGGGCGAGCGCACCCTGCCGTCCCTGGTGCCGGATCAACGACTGCTGCAGGACGAAGTAGGCAATCGCGGCGCAGAGCAGGTTGAACCCGTATGCCAGCACGGGGACCTCGGCGAAGCCCGACTCATCCATCCAACGTGTGCTGAACGGGAAGAGGGATATCCAGAACAACAGGTGCAGGTTCGCCCACAGTATCCGGCCGTTGACTCGATCCGCCAGATGGATCATGTGGTGGTGGTTGTTCCAGTAGATCCCCACGTAGACGAAACTGAGCAAGTAGCTGAGGAACGTGGGAAAGACGCTGAGCAAGGCATGCCAGCTCGGTTCCGGCGGAACCCGCAGCTCAAGCACCATGATGGTGATGACAATGGCCAGGACGCCGTCACTGAATGCCTCGAGTCGGTTCTTGTTCATCGGATTGCCTTCATGGGGACATCATCGTTGCTGCGGGCTCCCGCGGCCAAGAGAGGCTCGCGGACAGCAAAAAGTCCCTGCGCGGCACAAGCGAGCGGCCGGTGCCACGTGCTTGTGCCCCGCAGGGACCTTATTTACGGGGAGGGACGGGACCCGCGCACTGACGTTACGCTTGCCCTCGCCTAGCCCAGTGTGGACGCGTCAATGACGAAGCGGTACCGCACATCGGAGGCGAGCACGCGCTCGTAGGCGTCGTTGATTTTCTCGGCCGGGATGACCTCGATCTCGGCGCCAAGTCCATGTTCGGCGCAGAAGTCGAGCATTTCCTGGGTCTCGCGAATGCCGCCGATCGCTGATCCCGCGAAGGAGCGGCGTCCCGTGATGAGTGAGAACACGTTGACCGGTAGCGGTTCGGCCGGTGCACCTACGTTCACCAGCGCGCCATCGAGGGCCAGCAACTGAAGGTAGGAGCTGATGTCGATGGGGGCACTGACGGTGTTGATGATCAAGTCGAAGGTTCCCGCAAGCTCTTCGAAGGTGGCCGGGTTGCTCGTGGCGAAGTACCGGTCCGCGCCCAAGCGCAGGCCATCTTCCATCTTCTTCAGCGATTGGGACAACACCGTGACTTCGGCGCCCATGGCGTGTGCGAGCTTGACGGCCATGTGGCCCAAGCCGCCGAGTCCGACGACGCCGACCTTCTTGCCCGGGCCGGCACCCCAATGCCGGAGCGGCGAATACGTGGTGATGCCTGCGCACAGCAGGGGGGCGGCGGCGTCGAGCTCTATCCCTTCGGGGATCCGCACCACGAAGTCCTCGGTCACGACGACGTGGGTGGAGTAGCCGCCCTGGGTGATGGTCCCGTCGCGGTCAACGGCGCCGTAGGTCCCGGTCATGCCTTTCAGGCAGTACTGCTCCTCGCCCTTGCGGCAGTTCTCGCATTCGCGGCAGGAGTTGACCATGCAGCCGACGCCGACGCGGTCGCCGACCTTGTGGCGGGTCACTTCGGAGCCGATTTCGGTGACAATTCCGGCGATTTCGTGTCCGGGCGCGAGTGGATAGGATTGCGGTCCCCAGTCGCCGCGGACGGTGTGGATGTCTGAATGGCAGATGCCTGCGTACTTGATCTCGATCAGCACGTCGTGGGCGCCGACGTCGCGGCGCTCAATGGTGGTCGGAACGAGCCCTTCGCTCGCGGACGGGGCGGCGTAAGCATTTACGGTCAGCATTATTCTCCTGTTAGTGGACGGAGGATTGGCACTATCCACCCAACACGAGATTTCCGATGTGAGGGAGTCCCTGCTGGTAGGGGTACTGGCAGGGCCTCCCTCAACTCAATCGGATCTGTTGCCGACTAGCTGGCGCCCAGGAAGATCGGGTTCGTCAGCGCCGCCATGGGCCCGAGGGGGATGACCGTTCCCATCTCCGTACCGCTTCCGGACGTTCCGTCGATCTTCGGATGCCGGACCTCCACGCGCACGTACGCCGCAAGCTGCGGGGTGGTAACCCACGTGCTGGTTCCCTGACCCGACGCGGGAAGCGTCACCTGCTGGGTCTGTCCTTCGTCCGTGATGAAGCGTACGACGCCGTTCGGCACGCCGGCGATTTTCGCCGTCACCGTGACAGGGGCGTCCGCCGCAACCTTGAGCCGGTCGCCAACGGTCGCACTCTTGCCGCCGGACGTGACCTGGAAGTCCACCGAGACGTCGGCGGACTCGGCGATCCAGTTCCGGCCATTGCGGATGCCGTCAAGCAGGGCATCGCGGGACAATGCTGCGGCGTTGACCACGTTGTGGGGGAAGCCGATGACCTGCGGGGCGCTGTGGGCGTCGCTGTTGCCCATCGCGGGGAGCCACCGGCCCCCCGTGCGCACGGAATGGGCCAGCATTGAGTCCCACGTGTTGACGGAGGACTCATCGTCAATGGTCCATGGGCCCGTCCATACCTCTACGGCGTCGGCGTCGTCGTAACCGAACTTCCAACGGCAGGCGACATACGGGCAGTACGGGTGGGCCGGAACAACAATGCCCCCCGAGGAGTGGATCCGCTGGGCTTCCTGCTCGAACCCCTTGTCGCGGGCCCGGTAGCGCCAGTCGATCCATTCGCCCGGCTCCAGGCCGAGCGCGAGGTAGTGACCGTTTCGCGTGGTGACTTCCTCGCCCGTGAGGATGAGGAGGTCGTTGCCGGCGAGCGGTCCCCAGACGCCGTGCGATGCCGGAGTGTTGTGATCCGTGGAGATCATGAAGTCGAGACGCGCGGCGCGGGCGCCGGCTGCGACTTCCTCGGGGGTGCGCTTTCCGTCGGAGTAGACGGTGTGCAGGTGCGCGTCGCCGCGGTACCAGGCTGCGCCGCGGCCGGCGATCTGCTGCGGCGGGTACTGGGGCTTGAAAGGAGTGACGTCGGGTCCGTACTCAAGGGTGACGTTCACGGTGTAGTCAAGGCCCTGCTCGGCCACCTGGTAAGGGCCGAGAACGACGTTCCACGTGCCCTTTCCAATCGATCCCGGCAAGTAGCCCGGCGTCGTTTCGCCCGCGCTGATGCTGAATTCGGTCCGGAAACCGCCGGACCAGCCGCGGAAACCCTTTCCAGCGAGGTCGGTGCCCTTCTCATCGAAGATTCCGATGTCGCAGGCGTTCCCGAGGAGGCCTGAGGCCACCTGGGGCTTGCTGTAGGTGTACGAAACGCTGATCTTGTTGACGCCAGCCGGGACCTCGATCGGCAAATAGACGAAGTCTGCGGCGCCCGGATCCAGATGGCCGGTGATCGTCTTGGTCTTGCTGGTTCCGGTAGCGGCTGCCGCGAACGAAACCGGGGCCAGGGTCAAGGCCGCGCCGGTCAGTGCGGCGGCCAGGAAGCCGCGCCGGGTAGAGGAGAAGGAGACATTTTCGCCCGAATGGGCTTTGCATGGTGAAGTCACTCCCTCGATGTTGCCTACCGTTACTGAACAGTAGGCAACGGAACCAAGAACGCAGCATGAAACAAGGGTCGCAGGCAAGCGGCGTCCAGTTAGTGGGCTGGTCATGTTTGGACCCTTGCCATGAGCGACGCCCGGCCTTACTGTTCTTGGCATGCACCAAGGGCTGGGGCGACGGCGCAAACCATTCCCATGTACCGAACAGGACGGTGTTTTAGATGTGCGATATTCCGGGTTTGATCAGTCGCCTTGAGGCCGAAGACCTAGCTCGATTGCGCGAGGCAGGCAAAGAAAAGCCCCTGGAGCCGGGGATGATCGCCGCGATAGATGCCGCGGCCGGCGGCCCAGGCGAAGGCCGCGGTTACTACGTTGTCAGTGGTTCCCTGTATCCGGTCGACGCCAGGGAATACCACCTCAGGGAAGATGTGGCGGAAGCGCTGTTCGCGGTGGAAGAAACCTCCGTAGGCGTCACGGCATAGGCCCGGAAGACGTCCTTGTCCAGGCCACCGGCACCGGCCCACACTGGAAAACCAGGTGGACCGGTGCTTTGGGCTACAGGGTGCTTTGGGCTACAGGGTTCCCAATAGTTCCTGCATTTCCTTGATCTCGGCCTCCTGGGCCGTCACGATGTCCTTGCCGAGTTTGAGGGCATCGGCGTTCTTACCGTCGGCGCCTTCCTTTTGCGCCATGGCCACCGCCCCTTGGTGGTGGGCGATCATTTGGGTCAGGAACAGCCTGGCTGCTTCGCGGCCTTGGGCGGCCTCGAGTTTCTTCAAGTCCTCGTCGCCCACCATTCCGTTCATGCTGTGGTCACCCGACATCCCGGCCGGCTCGTTCCAGTCCTTGAGCCAGCCCGTCATCTTTTCGATCTCCGGGCCTTGGGCTGCCTTGATCCTGCCGGCGAGCGCAGTCACTTGGGCAGGGAGTCCGGTCTTGGCGAGCACGACGTCGCTCATCTGAACGGCCTGGGCATGGTGAGGGATCATCATCCGGGCAAACTCTGCGTCCGGCGCGTTGTGGCCTCCACCCGCGGGCGTGGCCGCACCGGAAGTGTCCACAGCCGAACCGGACGAGGAGGCGCTTCCGTGGTTCATTCCCGGCATATTGCCACCGCCGGTTCCGGCCGAGCAACCGGCAAGCGCGATTGCCGTGGCAACGGTAACAGCGGTCATGGTCAAACTTTTTCTCATGGTTTTGGAGTCCTTCAATCAATCAGCCTGCAGAGCTACGGCTGCGTGGGACGCGCACGGCAAAGGCCACCGTGTGGGCGGCGCGTCAGGGTGGTGTCATGTACGACGGGCAGAGCAGCCCGACGCGGCAGTGCATTTTACGTGCGGCTGATGCAGAGATCGCCCGGGGAAGGACTTCCCGGGCGGTGCGAATAGCCGCGGACTTGGGCGCCAGCCTCGGCCGTGACCGCATTGGCATAGGGCGGGACGCCGGGTAGGGGTGCTGTCAGCGTGTTATGGCCCGGAGCAGGGACGCAGACGGCGTGCAGGGCAGACATCTCCGTGCAGGTGCCCGAGCTTGTGCACGACGGCGCGGGTGGAGGAGCCGCGTGGTGGACCGCATGGTGGCTAACGACGGAGGCTTGGCTCACGACGGCGGCCGGGCCCGCCACGGGGGCGGCGTGCATGCTGTGGCCACCCGCCATGACATGCATCCCGAGGATTCCGGCGATGATCGACAGCAGTCCCGCCAACAGGCCGATGCGGAGGAGGAAGGCGGTGGCGCGGCCCCGTAGGGGGTCGGTCATGGTCTTCCTCCTTCTGCGGCTTGTACGCTCGGTTCTCAGCTTACGACGGGTTCAACGAGCATAGGCGCCGTTCAGTTTCACCCTGCCGCCTTCACCCTGCCGCCATAGTCCGGCCCGTCATGGTCCTCGGTGGCTGCGCGGCTTTAGCGGCAGCGGCTTCGCGGGCAAGGAATGCTCCGAGCTCGCCGATAGTGCTCATCAAGGGCGCCGGGAAGACAACCGTGGTGTTCTTGTCGACGCCGATCTCCACCATTGACTGCAGATTGCGCAACTGCAAGGCCAGTGGGTGGGCCATCATGGTGTCGGAAGCCATGCCCAGAGCAGCGGCGGCCAATGACTCGCCTTCGGCGGCGATGATCTTTGCGCGCTTCTCACGTTCGGCCTCGGCCTGGCGGGCCATGGCGCGCTTCATGCTGTCCGGCAGTTGGATGTCCTTGAGTTCCACGAGGGTCACTTCGACGCCCCATTCCAAGGTCAGTCCATCCAGGATCTGACGGATGTTGGCGTTGATGACATCCGTCTCTGCGAGTGTTTCGTCAAGCGAGTGCTGGCCCACTACTTTGCGCAGCGTGGTCTGTGCGATCTGGTCAATTGCGGCGTAGACGTTTTCGATGGCGAGGACGGACTTGATGGCGTCCACCACCCGGAAATACGCGACGGCGGAAATGTCCAGGCTGACGTTGTCCCGGGTGATGATGCCTTGGGACTGGATCGGCATGGTGACGATCCGCAGGGAGATTTTCCTTAGACGGTCGACGAACGGAATGATGATCACAAGCCCCGGGGACCGGAGGCCCTGGATCCTCCCCAGCCTCAACAGGACGCCGCGCTCATACTGCGTGACAATGTGGACGGCCATCGCAAACCAGATGACCAGCAGGACAATCAAGACAATCAGCCAGGTGATGGCGTCCGCTGTCATGGCCGCCCACCGGCTTCGTCGCTTAGTGCTGATGCGTTCATGGCGGTGATCCTTCGGTGGCAGTGGAGGGAAAAGGGAGCCCAATTTCCGCAGCGAGGCAGGCGAACCCGCTTACGTTGTATCTCCAGTAAATACCTTGGATTCGCCGAGTTGTAGGGCCACAAATGAAAGGAACGCCCCTCTGGGACGTTCCCTTCAATTTCGTGGCTTAGACCCTTTCGCGGGTCCGGTCGATAACCGGCTCCGGATCGTTCCTGAACTCACGGTGGCGGCGTGGGAAGGACCAGAACATGAAGTCCTTCGCGTCCACCTTGGGCTCAGGGCGTTCCTCGGGTTCCTGTGAGGCATCTTTCCTGGTGTCCCGCCGGAAATCCTTGTTGTAGCCGTAGCACATCACAGACCTCCTTCTAGCAACTGCCCTTTAATCGTCCTCCCGATTCGGCAAGCAGTCCACCTTTCAGGCGCGGATCCGCATATAGGCACAATGGAGGAGTGAAATCCCCACTCGTTCCCCGGAACGCCGAGCTCGCATACCGCCCTTTCGACCTGGACACGATCGGCGCGGGACTCGTCTTCGGAGAATCGCTGGGGGAACTCGCCAAAGCCCTCGGTGCGGGAGGAACGGCAGGAACCGCCGTCGTGCAAGCGCCCCCGGGGACCGGTAAGACGACGCTCGTACCGCCTTTGCTTGCCAATATCGCGCTCGCCAGGACCGCGGCCGATGCCAGGAAAGAGCGCCCCCGCGTGATCGTGACCCAACCGCGAAGGGTCGCCGCGCGCTCAGCCGCTCGGCGCCTCGCAGCCCTCGACGGCAGCCGGCTCGGCGAGCGCGTCGGGTACACGGTCCACGGAGAAAGCCAGACAGGTCCGGGGACCATCATTGAGTTTGTCACCCCCGGAATCCTACTGCGCCGCCTGCTCTCGGATTCGGGCCTTGAGACCGTCAACGCTGTGATCCTGGACGAGGTCCACGAACGTGGCCTGGAGACAGACCTGTTGCTCGGAATGCTCATCGAGGTCCGTGAGCTGCGGGACGACCTCACGCTCGTCGCGATGTCGGCAACCCTCGACGCGCCACGGTTTGCCGCGCTGATTGGGGGTTCCAGCGTCGGAGAAGGCACAGACGGAAAGCACGACGGCGGCAGGCCGGCACCCGTCGTCGACTGTCCGTCCGCGCTGCATCCCCTGCAGGTGGATTGGGCGCCCGCCGTAGTGCCAAGGTTGGACGGACGCGGCGTGACCCGCGCCTTTTTGGACCATGTGGCGGAGACTGCCGGGTCGTCGTACTCGGACACGCTCGCAGCCGATCCGAACGTCGACGCCCTGGTCTTCGTCCCGGGTGCGTGGGAAGTCTCATATGTCGCTTCCCGGCTGCGCGCCGGCCTCGCTGCGAGGGTACCGGACGCGGAGGTATTGGAGCTTCACGGCCAGGCAAGCCCGGCGGAACAGGACCGGGCGGTCTCCGGCCGTGAGCCCGGCGGATCTCCCCGGATTGTCGTCTCGACTGCCCTGGCCGAATCCTCCCTGACAGTTCCGGGAGTGCGGTTGGTCATCGACTCGGGCCTGTCCCGTGAACTGCGGCGTGACGCCAACCGCGGCATGTCCGGATTGGTCACCGTCTCGTGCTCCCGTGCCTCCGCCGAACAACGCGCCGGACGCGCTGCACGCCAAGGGCCAGGACGAGTGGTCCGTTGCTACGAGCAAAAAGCGTACGGAGCCGCACCGGCCCACCCCACACCGGAAATTGCGGCCGCCGACCTGACGGGCGCCGCGCTGGTCCTGGCCTGTTGGGGATCGCCGGGTGGCCGGGGGCTCGCACTTCCGGACGCACCGCCGCAAGGCGCGATGGACGATGCAATGGAAGTGCTGCGGGAACTTGGTGCGATCGACCCGGACGGGCTTGCCACGGACTTGGGAAAGACCCTGGCCAGGGTTCCCGCCGATCCACGACTGGCCCGCGCACTGCTGGATGGTGCCGCCACAGTCGGGCACCGGGCGGCTGCCGAGGCGGTCGCCCTCGTGGCCGGCGATCAACGGGCCCAGAGGGCCGACCTGACGCGCCTCCTGGCCACGCTCCGGACGGGCAAGGACCCAGCAGCCCGGCGTTGGGAGGAGGATGTCCGCCGCATGGAGGCGATCGCACGCCAGGGGGGATCCGGCGTCGGGCCTTCCCTGACCGCACCGCCGAGCCTGTCTTCCCCCGCGAGCGCTGCCGAGGCCTTGGGGTTCGTCGTCGCGCTCGCGTTCCCGGACCGTGTGGCGCGCCGTGTTCCAGGCACCGGCCCTGAACGTTACCTGCTGACGTCCGGGACGCGGGCCGGGCTGCCGGCTGGCAGTCCGCTCACCGGCCATGAATGGCTCGCCGTCGCCGAAGTGTCCCGCGCGGAGGGCCGGGACGCGGCAGGGACCGGCGCCGTCATCCGTTCCGCTGCGCCCTTGGCAGCGGATGCGGCGGAAGCTGCCGCCAGCCACCTCCTGGGCGACACGGTGGAAGCCGAATTCAAACAAGGCCGTGTCACCGCCAGGCAGGAACGGCGGCTGGGAGCGATCCTGCTTTCGTCGACGCCCGTGCGGCCCTCCATCGACGACGGGCGCGTCGCCGTAGCCCACGCGCTGGCGAAGGAAGGTCTGGGGACCATTGGATGGTCGCCGGCTGCCGATGCGTTGCGCCGGCGATTGGCTTTACTGCACAGGGAACTGGGCGATCCATGGCCGGACGTCTCCGAGCCCGCGTTGCTGGCCCGGTTGAAGAAGTGGCTGGCACCGGAGCTCGAAGCGCTCGCGGGAGGCGCTGCGACGAGCGGGATCGACTTGGCCGAGCCGTTGCGGCGGCTTTTGCCGTGGCCGGAAGCGGCCCGTCTCGGTGAACTGGTGCCGGAATGGCTTGAGGTGCCGAGCGGTTCGCGGGTGCGGATCGACTATCCGGACGCGGCGGACGACGGCGGCCGGCCGGTAGTGGCCGTGAAGTTGCAGGAGTGCTTCGGTTGGGCAGAGACGCCCCGCTTGGTCGGCGGACGGGTGCCGGTGCTGTTCCACCTTCTTTCTCCGGCCAGGCGGCCCCTGGCTGTGACCGGCGACTTGTCCTCCTTTTGGTCCGGCCCGTATGCGCAGGTCCGTGCGGAAATGCGCGGCCGCTATCCGAAGCACCCCTGGCCCGAAGATCCGTGGACGGCGCCCGCCACGGCCAAGACCAAACGGAAGATGTGACCTCGGCTCGCAGGCGGTTCCAGCGGCCTGGGAGGCATTCACAGGCTCTTTCCTTAGGATGCGACGGTGATGAACATGGAATTGCGTCCCTCTGACCTGGCCAACGACTGGTGGCAGGCCGTGCTGCGGGGATTCACGACGGCGGAGGTGCCGAACCTCGCGACCCCAGTGGTGTTCGGCATCCTGGCTGCGGCCGTCGTACTGAGCATCCCGCGGGCCACATGGCGTTGGTTTGGCCTTTACGTGACCTTCGTGCATGAATTGGGCCACGCGTTCGCCGCCCTCATGACGGGGCGGGTCGTCCACGGGCTCAAGATCGGGCTGGACCACTCGGGACAGCTCCTGAGCAGCGGGCGCGGTAAGTTCGGCGCAGCCTGGTCCGGTTTCTGGGGATATCCGAGTCCCGCGGTGGTGGGTGTGGCGCTTATCTGGTCCGTGTCGGCAGGGCGGTCGGGAGCGGCCATGTCCATCGGCGCGTTGGTATTGCTGCTCGCACTGATCTTTCTGCGGAACTTCACCGGAATCTTCGTCGCGGTCCTGAGCGCGGCGATTGCCCAACTCCTTGTCATGTTCGCCAACGCCTCGACGGTCAGCCATGTTGTGCTCGGACTCGGCATAGCCCTCAAGGTGGGCGCCGTGCGGGACTGGTTCAAGGTGGCTTCGGTCCACACCAGTCGGCGGGACCGGCTCGCGTCGTCGGATGCCTACATCCTGGCCCGTTCCACCGGGGTGCCGTCCTTGCTGTGGCTGGTGGCTTTCGCCGTTGTCATTGCAGCAAGCGCGACCATATCCGTTCGCCTGGTGTGGGGCATGCTCTCCTAAGCGTGCGGTTTCGGACAGACTGGGTCGATTGCTCTTGCCGTGCGCCGGTCCAGGGTGTGGAATCGGTTAGCAAAGGACGCGGGGGATCCGGCTTCTACTCCAGGAGGTGCTCATGTCGGTGAAAGGCCCAGGCAGTACGACGAAGGGGTCGAACCGGACCAACCCCGATCTTCGACGGGCGGACCCTTCCTCGGCGCCGGCCGATCGGCCCGAGAATATCCGCAACGTCGTCTTGATTGGCCGCTCAGGCGCCGGAAAGACGATGCTGCTCGAATCGCTCCTCTACGCTGCCGGCGTCGTGTCCCGCATGGGTTCGATCGTGGATGGAACCACGGTGAGTGACTCCGAAGCGACGGCCATCCACCAGCAGCGATCCATCGGGCTGTCGGCGGCGCCCCTGGTCTTCGACGACGTCAAAGTGAACCTTCTCGACACTCCGGGCTACGCCGATTTCATGGGAGAGTTGCGCGCGGGGCTCCGTGCTGCGGATGCAGCGTTGTTCGTGGTGTCGGCGGTTGACGGGGTCGACGTCGGAACCACCGCCCTGTGGGGTGAATGCGAGCGCGTTGGCATGCCCAGGGCAGTGGTGATCAGCCGGCTCGACCATCCGCGGGCGAACTACGATGCTGTCCTGGCCGAATGCCGGGCCGCCTTCGGCGATTCCGTCCTGCCGCTTCACTTGCCGGTCCGCAAGGAAGACGCTGTCTCGGGCGTACTCGGGCTGCTTTCGGGCTCGGTGTCGGAGTACATCTCCGGGGAGCCACGACCTGCCGTGCGTCCCGCGACTGCGGCCGAACTGGCCGGCGCGGAGGGTGTCCGAGGGGAACTCATCGAGGGCATCATTTCCGAGAGCGAGGATGAGACCTTGATGGACCGGTACCTCGGCGGCGAGGAGGTCCCCATCGATACCCTTGTGGAAGATTTAGAGACTGCGATCGTCCGAGGGACATTCTTTCCGGTGCTGGCAAGCTCCTCCGTGACCGGAGTCGGCACGGCCGAAGTACTGGAGGTGCTGACCCGGGCGTTTCCGTCTCCGACTGAGCGAAACCTCCCGACGGTAACCGACCTGGGCGGGACACCTGTCCCACCCCTGACATGCGATCCGGATGGTCCGCTCCTTGGTGAAGTGGTGCGGACTACCGTGGACCCGTTCCTGGGACGGGTGTGCCTTGTCCGGGTCTTCTCAGGGACGCTTCGCGAGGACTCTGCGGTGCATGTCGGCGGGCACGGCCTGGCCGAACGCGGCCACCCCGACCACGACAGCGACGAGCGGATCACGCATCTCTACTCTCCGTTGGGGTCCAGCCTTCGGCCGGTACAGTTCGCCGTGGCCGGGGACATCTGCGCGCTGGCGAAGGTGGCGAGCGCGGAGACGGGAGACACGGTTTCCGCACGCGAGGCTCCATTGCTCGTGGAAACCTGGGACATGCCCGAGCCGCTGATGCCTGTGGCGATCGAGGCGGCCTCGCATGGCGATGAGGACGTGCTGTCCAAGAGCCTGGCCAAGGTAGCGGCGGGAGATCCGACCCTGAGGGTGGAGCGCAACTCGGAGACGCACCAGCTGGTCTTGTGGTGCATGGGCGAGGCCCACTCGGAGGCCGTCCTGGACCGGCTGCGCGAGCAAGGGGTGAAGCTGCAGACCGTGGACGTCATCACGCCGCTCCGGGAGACCTTCGCCGCCCAGGCCGCCGGCCACGGGCGCTATGTCAAGCAATCCGGCGGCCACGGACAGTACGCGATTTGCGATATCGAAGTGGAACCCCTCGACCGCGGGGGAGGTTTCGAATTCGTCGACAGGATTGTTGGCGGGGTCATCCCCGGAACGTATGTTGTGTCGGTCGAGAAAGGCGTCCGGTCCCAGATGGGCAAGGGGGTGCGGGCAGGTTTCCCGGTGGTCGACATCAGGGTGATCCTGGTAGGCGGCAAGACGCACAGCGTCGATTCATCGGACGCGGCTTTCCAGGCGGCCGGCGCGTTGGCCTTGCGGGAGGCCGCCGCGGCGAGCAGCATCCAACTTCTTGAACCGATTTCCGCCGTGACGGTCCTTGTGGCCGACGAGCATGTGGGTGCGGTCATGAGCGATCTGTCCTCCCGCCGCGGACGCGTCACCGGGACGACATCCGTGGGCGGAGAGCGTACTGAGATCAGCGCCGAAGTCCCGGAACAGGAACTGCTGCGGTACGCGATCGTGCTGCGGGGACTGACGGCCGGCAGCGGACGATTCCGCCGGGAGTACTTGCGGCACGAGCCGCTGCCGCCCGGCATAGCCGTTGCCACGGCGAAAGCCTGAGGCTCAGCGTCTGCTTCCAGCTCAGCGGTTCTTACGAAGGAACGCTGACACCGGAGCCGCCAATGAGGCGCCCACCTCCGCAGCGCTCTTCTTGACTCCCACGCGTTCAAAGGAATGGTTGCCGCCGTCCCACCATTCGATGGTGGCTGTGGGTCCGATCCGGGCGACCACGTTTTCGAGCAGCTCGGGCGTCGCGAAGGTATCCCGTGTGCCTTGCAGGAAGAGCATGGGCAGCGTGAGCCCGTAGAGGTGCTCATCGCGGAGCTTCTCCGGTTTTCCGGGCGCGTGCAGCGGGTAGCCGAGGTAGATGAGTCCGGCCGCGGACATGCCTTCGGCGACTGCCATCGACGCCATGCGGCCGCCGAAGGACTTGCCGGCTGCCCACAGCGGTTCGCCCTCTGAACGGGACGCCGCTTCCGCCATGACGGCCCGCCAGGCGGCGATTGCGGCCGGCGGCCGGTCCGGGAATTTCTTGCCGGCCTCCCGGTAGGGGAAGTTGAAGCGCAAGGTCGCGACGCCGTCGTCGTTCAACGCGTTCGCGAGGCCGCCCAGGAATGGATGCTCCATGCCCGCACCGGCTCCGTGGGCAAGAACGAGGGTCGCGACCGGTTTGTCCGGCCGGGCGTAGATACCCGAGATCGCCGTACCGTCGACGTCGATCGTGACACGGGATTCGGCGATGCTCATGCTCACTCGAATCGGGAGGGATCGCCGGTGCCGCGCCTGACCACTTCCGCCGTGCCGCTCGAGAAGTCCACGACGGTTGTGGGCTCTGCGCCGGTGTCTCCGGAATCGATCACCGCTTCGACCAGATTGTCCAGGCGTTCCTTGATTTCCCAGCCTTGGGTCAAGGGTTCCTCTTCGTCGGGGAGCAGCAAGGTGCTGGAAAGAAGTGGTTCGCCCAGTTCGGCCAGCAGTGCCTGGACAAAATTGTGGTCCGGAATCCGCACGCCTACCGTCTTCTTTTTGGGGTGCAGGAGACGGCGCGGCACTTCCTTCGTGGCCGGCAAGATAAACGTGTAGCTTCCCGGCGTGACGGCCTTGATGCTTCGGAAGACATCGTTGTCGATCATGACGAACTGCCCGAGTTGCGCGAAATCCTTGCAGACCAAGGTGAAATGGTGCTTGCTGTCGAGCTGCCGGATCGAGCGGATCCGATCGAGCGCTTCCCTATTGCCGATTTGCGCGCCGAGAGCGTAGCAGGAATCGGTGGGGTAGGCGATGAGCCCGCCGGACTGGAGGATATTCACCACCTGGGCAATTGCGCGTGGTTGGGGGTCCTGCGGGTGAACATCGAAGAATCTTGCCATGCCACGAGCTTACGGGCAGGCCCTACTTCAGGACAGGACATCCTTGCTCGTGAATCTGCCATAAGCCAGCGCACCGGCCGCCACGATGTAGCCCGCCTGCA
Source organism: Arthrobacter sp. SE2 (assembly GCF_058244265.1). NCBI lineage: Bacteria > Bacillati > Actinomycetota > Actinomycetes > Micrococcales > Micrococcaceae > Arthrobacter > Arthrobacter sp. SE2. The sequence goes on from NZ_JBZAYA010000005.1 coordinate 41,627, forward strand.
GCAAGGCATTGTCGCCGAAGCTCGTCCACGAGATGGGTTGGCGCAAGAGATCGGCAAAGCCCAACCAGTAATGGCTGAACAGCCACGGGTGCAGCCACTCCAGTTGCGGCAGGTTGTCGGCCACTTGCGACACAACGGACAACACTATGGTTGCAGCCATGGCCCCGACCGGCACGTCCGTAAAGGTGGAAATCGCCAGCCCGATAGCGGACAGCCCCAACAGCGACACAGCAATGTATGCAGCAATCAGCAGGGAACGCACCACGGATTCGCCCACGCCGATCGTGTCTCCCGACAGCAGGGTGACGGGACCCACCGGGAAGAGCGCGACGCCGGCCAGCGCACCGGCGGCGGCCACCGTAAGGCTCGCTGCCAGGCAGAACGCCGCGGCGGCCGCGTATTTGATCAACAGGAGGCGGACGCGTCCCGCCGGGGCGACGAGCAAGTACCTGAGCGTGCCAAGATTCGCTTCTCCGGCAATCGTGTCGCCGGCCACCACTCCGATCGTGAGCGGAAGGAACAAAGGCACGGAGACGATCATTGCCGTGACGCCGACGAAAAGCCCGTTCTGGGTGATGCGATCCAGGAACGGCGGACCGCGCCCCGGGGCCACGGGATGCGAGCTCAGCTTGACCGCGGCGGCGATGAGGATGGGAATCGCTGCGAGCGCCAGGAGCATGGCCCATGTCCGCAGCCGCCTGAACAGCACCGAGAGCTCCGAAGCCATGAGTGACCACGAGCTTGATGGCCGGGGGCTAGCCAGTGAGACGCTGGGCGCGCCGGCCAAAGATTCGGTTCCGTGTTCAGCCGGCAATGTCGAAACCCTCTCCGGTAAGGGAGACGAAACGCTCCTCCAGGCTGGCGTTCTCCACGCCGAAGCCCTGGACCCGGACGCCGTCGGACACGAGGGCAGCCACGATCGCCTCGGGAGCGACTTCGTGCCCCGGTGGACCGGTGCTGACGAGGCTCTGGCCATCGGCACCGTACGAGCCGGGCGGCGGAACAGACAGTTCCGATTGCAGGCCCAGCCTGGAAAGGACACGGACGGCGGCTTCGATATCGGGCGTGTGGAGCCGGATCGTTGCCTTTCCCGCGGCGCGCAGTTCGTGCAGGGTTCCTTGCGCGACGAGCTTGCCCACACTCATGACTCCCACATGGGTGCACATCTGTTCCACTTCCGCGAGGAGATGGCTGGAAACGAACACTGTGGTGCCCCCGGCGGCGAGCGAGCGGACCAGGCTGCGCACCTCCCGGGTCCCTTGCGGATCCAAGCCGTTGGTGGGTTCATCGAGGACAAGCAGTTCCCTCGGACGAAGCAGGGCATGCGCAATCCCCAGCCGCTGCTTCATCCCGAGGGAATAGGCGCGGACCTTCTTAGCTGCGGCATGCGACAACCCCACCCTCTCGAGCGCGTCATCCACCCGCGCGGCCCGGGTCCGCGGGGAGGCATGAAGATCGGCACTGTCCAAGCGCCGAAGGTTCGCCGCCCCCGACAGGAAAGGGTAAAAGGCCGGGCCTTCCACCAGCGAGCCCACGTTCGGCAGCACCGTTGCAAGCTGGCGCGGCATCTCGCCGCCAAGTACCCGGATGTGGCCGCTCGTGGCGGCCGCCAAGCCAAGCAGCAACCGGATGGTGGTGGTCTTGCCGGAGCCGTTTGGGCCAAGGAAGCCAAAAACCGAACCGCGGGGAACTGCAAGGTCAACGCCGTCGACGGCGGCCCGGTGCCCAAAGCGCTTGCTCAGGCCTTGGGTCTCGATCGCCAGTTCAGCTGGCGCGGCCGCCTCCGTCATTTCGTGGCGGCTGCGGACTGCAACCGCTCGAGTGGCACCATTCCCGCGAAGACGCGGCCGTCGTCGAGCACCAAGACAGTTGCCAAGCTGGTCGTCAGCGCACGGCCACCCGCGACCGGCTGGGTGAGCTGGGCCAACATCGGAGCCGAGCGGACATCCGTGGGGACCGTGCCCGAGGGCAGGGCGATCACTGTGTCCCAACCGGTGCCTGTGATCGTTGGCCGGCCGGCTGTTGCGTTTGCCTCCGGTGCCTGCCCGGTCTTCCCGGGGAGGGCACGCGGCTGCGGGGTTGCTTTCTCTTCAACCGCGGCACCGCGCGGCGGGGTGAAGCTGAACACGGCGGCGTCGGGCGCTGACAAGTTCAGCTCGGTGAATGCGAGCGAAAAGGCCGCTGCGGCTTGGCCGCGTGCCCGCACGTCGACGCCGAGCGGCAGGCCCGAGGCGGAGTCAACGGCGATTGTCACGGAATCTACGAGCGTCGCGGTACTGCGCGGCTTGATCACCAATTGGTAGGCCGTGTGGCCGGCCACCGTGGTTCCGTCGCCCACTGTCACGTCCGTGGTGGGCCCGACGGCGGCGAGGAAGTGCTGCGCGACGACGTCAGGAGTGGTTGCCCCCGGAGTCGGGGTCGCGTGCGGGGTCGCTGCGCGCGCCGGTTCAGCGGGCATCGTCATGTGCGCCGCACTGTTGTCGGCCGAGTTGTAGAGCCAGAGATCGTTTCCATTGCGGACGACGTCGCGCTCGGCGAGCATGTCCATCACTTGGAACCTGGCCTTGGCGGGGCCGTCCAGATAGACCCGGGCCGTGTGTGAACCGCTCAAAAGCTCGATGACCGAAGCCGGACCCTGGGTTGCAGTCGGCCCGACGGAGGGGAGCTGGGGGAGTCCCAGTTCGGAACTTTGTTGAAGGGTTCCGGACAAGGAGTGGACGTCGGCGCGGCCGATCATCGCGATAATTTCCTCTGCCGTTTTGTGCGGCAGACTCGTCGCGGCCCCTGCCTGGTAGGAACCAGCCAGGGCAGCCGCAGCAAGCGCTACCGGAACCAGCGCAGCTGGCAACCAACGCAACCAAGAGCGGGTCATGGCAACCTCGCGAACCATCCACCATCGGCGAAGTTCATGCTTCCAGAGTACGCCTGGTGTCCGGAGTGATCACGTGCCTCGTTGAGGAAGGAATATTTTCACTTTGGGCCGCGTCCCCGACTTTTACCGAAGAATCCAAAGTTCAACCAAGGATCGCCGCAGTTTCCTCATTGAGGGGTTTGCGCGAACTAAGCTTGGTCCAGCTAGCTCCTGGTTTGAGCGTCCGGCCCGACACCTGAAGGAAGTCCAAAATTCGTTCCGCGTCCGTTTCTCGTCATATCCTGTCGCTGCTGCTGGCCACCTTCGCTGTGGCCTTTTCCGGAGTTTCCGCGGGAGCCGCCTCGCCGATCCCATCAATCCTGGCAAGCAGTGCGAAGGATGATGGACATTCCCGCTACATCGTGAAGTATGCGGCTGGAACGGATGCCGCGGCGGGGGCGCAATCCTTGCGTTCCAGCAACGTCACGGTCGCAAGGACTTTTACGAATGCGATGCAGGGGGCCGTCGTGACCGCTACCCCGGCCCAAGCGGATGAGCTGAAGCGTTCCGGGCAGGTTGCCGCCGTCGAGGTTGACGCACCGCTCAAGGTGTCGGCTACCGAGCAAGGCGCGCCGTGGGGATTGGACAGGATCGACCAGCGCACCCTGCCGTTATCCGGCACCTATACCCCCGTTGCTTCGGGTGCCGGGGTGGTCGCCTACATGATCGATAGTGGTGTGCTTGCAAGCCACACCGAGTTCGGTGGCAGGGTGGCAAACGGCTGGACTGCGATAGCCGACGGCCAGGGAACAAACGACTGCGATGGCCACGGCACCCACGTCGCCGGAATTGTCGCGGGCCAGACGTACGGAGTTGCCAAAAGTGCCACGATTGTGCCCGTGCGCGTCGTCGACTGTACGGGCAGCGGGTACACCTCCGACTTGATTGCCGGACTCGATTGGGTTGCGGCAAACCACGTTGCCGGTACACCGGCCGTGGCCAATATGAGTATCGGCGGCCCTCCCAGCCCTATGGTCGACGCCGCGGTGCAGGGTCTCATCTCCAAGGGCATCACTGCGGTCGTCGCGGCAGGCAATGCCACGACAGACGCTTGTAATACTTCCCCCGCACGGGTCCTGGACGCCCTTACCGTCGCCGCGAGCGACTCCTCGGACCGGCAGGCGTCCTTTTCCAACTTCGGCAACTGCGTCGACCTTTATGCTCCAGGAGTGGGCATCACGTCAGCTGGGATCGCATCGAACACCGCCACGGCCGTCATGAGCGGAACGTCTATGGCGGCTCCGCACGTCACGGGCACAGTGGCGGCCCTGTTGTCCTTGTACCCGCGGTTGTCTCCGTCCGCCGTCGGGACGCTCCTGCTTTCTGAAGCCTCGTCCGGCGTCGTTTCCGGCTCCAGCCCGGGAACTCCGAACCGCCTGCTGTTTTCGGCGGCACCCACACCTGCGTCCGTTGACGCTGCGACGACGATCACGACGGCGGCTGCCGCATCCCCAAGTGTCGGTGCAGCGGCCTCTGTGATGGTCTGTGGATTGCGCAACGATGGTTGCTACGAGATGTATCAGGGGGGTGCGATTGTCTGGTCCCCTGCGACCGGGGCGCACGTGAGTGTCGGGGGAATCCGTGCGGCTTGGGCTTCTACCGGTTATGAGAACGGCCCGCTCGGCTACCCGACGACGAATGAAGTGTGCGGGCTGCGGGACGGCGGTTGTTACCAGATGTATCAGGGTGGTGCGATTGTCTGGTCTCCCGCGACCGGGGCGCACGTGAGTGTCGGGGGAATTCGTGCGGCTTGGGCTTCTACCGGTTATGAGAACGGCCCGCTCGGCTACCCGACGACGAATGAAGTGTGCGGGTTGCGGGACGGCGGTTGTTACCAGATGTATCAGGGTGGTGCGATTGTCTGGTCTCCTGCGACCGGGGCGCACGTGAGTCTCGGGGGAATTCGTGCGGCTTGGGCGGCAACCGGTTACGAGAACGGCCCGCTCGGCTACCCAACGACGAACGAATACCCAGCCGGAAACGGCGGGGTGGTGCAGAACTACCAAGGCGGGCGCATCGCATGGACCCCCACAGCGGGAACGACTGTGACCTACGGCTGAGGAGGAACTGGACCCGCTACCCTTCCAGCGTCCTCCGCACGAAGTCCGCGCTAGGCCGTGAATAAGCGGACCCGAGGCGCTCGAAGAGCGCGATTCCAGCCATGCCAGGCCAATCCTCGGGAAGGAAATCCGCCGTCAGTCCCGGATCCAAGTACGGAATGATCCGCCAGCGGTCGATGCATCGGACATAACGCGCGAAGGTTTCGGCCGAGGCCGGGCCGTCGTCGTCGGCCGCGGAACCATGATGCCGGATGAAGTCGCGATGCAGTTCTGCGACCGCATCCAGGTCCCACCATGCGGATGCGGCATCGCGGAGGCTGCCGCCGACCAGGGGAGTGTCCGCGACGAACAGCGTGGCCATACCGCGCAGCTCCAGGTCCTCCAGGATCTCCTCCACTTCCTCCCGAAGCGAATCCGGGCAGATCCACAGCCCGGCTGCCACCGTGCCGCAGCCGATCCAGTGCAGTCGCCGCCGCAATTGGTGCCGCTTTTCCCGTTCCGTCTCCGGAATGGAAAAGGAAACGAGGCACCAGCGGTCCGCGGAGGACATGTGGCGTGGGTTGAATATCCGCCTGTCGCCGCGGGCAAGCATCGATGCGGCGCCCTCGGTGACGGCGAAGCCGGGAACACCATGACGCACCTGAGGAACGACGATTTCCTTCTTCTTCAACCGTGACAATGCCGTCCGGGAAACAGCCGCGGTTACATCAAGAGCCTCCAAGAGGGCGATGATGTGCCTCGTGGACATCCATCCGCCGGCATCGCGCAGGTACAGCCCGATGACCGTGCGAAGCAACGACGTGGTACTCCCGGGCCGGGAGTCCATGTCGTCGAGGACAGCGCTCACAGGAGTTCGGTGAGGGCGTCCCGGATGGCTGTCACTCCCAGCTCAACCTCCGCGTAGCTGGTGCTGAGCGGTGAGAGGCCGATCCGCAGTCCGTGCGGGGGACGGAAATCGGGAATGACACCGCGTTCCCAGAGTGTCTGGGTCACCTCGGCGAACAAGGGATGGTCCACCGTGATGTGCGAGCCACGCTCTGCGGTGTTGCGCGGGCTGACAATTTCGACGCCGAGGGGGACCAGCATGTCCTCAGCCAAGGCGATTGCGTACTCCGTCAGCTTGATGGACTTCTCCCGCACGGCATCCATGCCCACTGATGCGATCAGCTCAACCATGTCCTTGAGCGGTTGCATGGCCAGCACCGGGGGAGTGCCGGTGATGAAGCTTCGGATCCCTTGTGCCGGTTTGTAGCTTTCCGTCATGCCGAAGGGGTTGTCGGCGCCCATCCAGCCCCAGATCGGCTGCTGCAGGCGGTCCTGCTGCGAAGCGTTGACGTAGGCGAACGCGGGGGAGCCCGGGCCGCCATTGAGGTATTTGTAGGTGCAACCCACGGCAAGGTCCACATCCCAGGCGTCGAGTTCGAGGGGCACCGAGCCTACGGAGTGGCACAGGTCCCAGAGCATGAGCGCACCGGCTTCCTTGACCATCGCGGTGATCGCCGCGGCATCCGCCAGGAAACCGGAACGGTAAGCGACGTGGCTGAGTACCACGACGGCGGTCCGCTCGCTGAGCAGTCCCTCGAGGTCTGCGGTCCGGACGCCGCTGGCCGGATTTGAAGCAACCCACTTGATAGTGGCGCCCTTCTCCGCGGCGATGCCCTCGATGATGAAACGGTCCGTGGGGAAGTTGTCCCGGTCCACGACGATCTCATCACGACCCGGTTGGGCGTCGACCGCTGCCCGGATGAGCTTGTAGAGCATCACGGAAGTGGAATCTCCCACGGTGACCTGGCCGGCGGCAGCCCCCAGGGTGACGACGCCGATCCGGTCGCCCACCGTGGTGGGCTCGTCCATCCACTGTTCGTCCCAACCACGGATGAGGCGGCTGCCCCACGCCTCTTCGACGAAGGACGCGAGCTTCGCCGACGTCGCTTTGAGCGGCCTGCCGAGCGAGTTCCCGTCGAGGTATGCGGTGAGCTGGCCGTCCGCCGGGGCGTAAAAGGCCTCACGCTGCCCGGCGAGGGGATCCGCGGCGTCGAGCTCTCCCGACGTCGGCCGTTGCGTTTGCTGTGCGCTGTTCATGTCTCTCCTGAAGAAAACTTTGGGGTTGCTGGAACGGGGTTGCTGTTCAGTTGCCGATCTCGGTGCGGACGGCGTAGAGCTCCGGGAAGAAGGTGAGGTCAAGGGCCCTCTTGAGGAAGTCGACGCCGGACGAGCCTCCCGTCCCCACCTTGAATCCGATGGTCCGTTGCACCGTCCGTAAGTGGCGGAAGCGCCAGGCGTGGAAGTTGTCCTCGATGTCTACGAGGTCTTCGCAAGCTTCGTAGAAACCCCAGGGCGTAGCTTCTGATTCGTAGATCTCCTGGAAGACCGGGACGAGGTCCTTCCGGAACGTCCACGGTTCGCTGGTGTCACGTTCCAGGATTTCGGCGGGAACGGCATAGCCGGCCCGCGCCAGCACTGCGAGGAAGGCGTCGTAAAGCGTCGGCTCCTCCAGGAGCGTGCTGAGCTGGCTGTGCGCCGCCGGATCGCTCTCGAAGACCCGGAGCATGCCGCGGTTCTTGTTGCCCAACAGGAATTCGACGGCCCGGTACTGGTGGGACTGGAAGCCTGACGAGCTGCCCAGGAAGCGCCGGAATTCGGAGTACTCGCGGGGAGTGAGCGTGCCCAGGACAGACCACTGTTCGGTCATGGTGCGCTGGATCGCCTTGACGCGTGCGATGCACTTGAGGGCTTTGGCCAGGTTGTCCGCATCAAGGAGCCGGCGGGCTTCGAGGAGTTCATGCAGGACGAGCTTGAGCCACAGTTCGCTGGTCTGGTGCTGGATGATGAACAGCAATTCGTCATGGTGTTCCGGCGTGCTCAACGGGTGCTGGGCCGTGAGCAGGCGGTCCAGATCCAGATACCCGCCGTAGGACATGGCCTGGCTGAAGTCGGTGCGGACCGAATCCTCGATGGGCCTGATGTTTTGGGCCCTGATGTTCTCTTCGGAGTGGCCGGTGCTGTTTTCCATGCATTGAGATTATCACTTTTGTGACGAACGTCAAGATAGTGATAATCCGCGAAGCGCTGGCTCCCCGTGGCGTTCCAAAGGTTCGTTTTTGTTGCCTAGGTGAACCGCCCGCGAGGTCTATACGTTGTAAGATCGGCAAGGGGGTATGCGGGCTCCAGGAGGCTCCATGTACCAGCAGACAGTCAGCATTCGGGATCTACCAGCAGACAGTCAGCATCCGGAGGTGGACGGACCAGAACGCTTCCCCGGTCTCGAACAGACGGCGCTACGCACGCGTACCAAGCTTCGGGCCCGGGACCTCATAGTGCAGAAATACGGAGGCTCCTCCGTAGCCGATGCAGCAGCCATCAAACGAGTGGCCCGGCGGATCGCGGAGACCCGGGAGGCCGGACACCCGCTGGTGGTCGTGGTTTCGGCCATGGGCGACACCACCGACGAACTGCTTGACCTGGCCGTGTCACTCAGCCCCAGTCCTCCCGCCAGCGAACTTGACGCGTTGCTGACCACAGGTGAACGGATCTCCGTGACGCTCCTGGCGATTGCCCTGTCCGACCTTGGTGTCCCTTCCCGGACCTTCAGCGGAAAGAAGGCCGGACTGATTACCGACGGCATCCACGGCAAGGCGCACATCGTCAACGTTGACCCGCACCATATCCGCGCCTGCCTGAAACGCGAAGAAGTTGCCATCGTGGCTGGTTTCCAAGGGAAGGGCCTCAAGAAGAAAGAGGTCACCACGCTGGGCCGGGGCGGTTCGGACATCACGGCCGTCGCCTTGGCCGCCGCGTTGGGTGCCGGTATGTGCGAAATCTATACCGACGTCGACGGCGTTTATACCGCGGACCCGCGGGTCGTTCCCCGCGCGCGGAAAATCGATGTCATTTCAAACGAGGAAATGCTGGAATTGGCTGCGTCCGGTTCCAAAGTGGTGCATGCCAGATGCCTTGAGTATGCCCGCCGTTTTGGCGTCCCCATCCATGTGCGTTCGTCTTTCAACCGTGTCATGGGAACCCTGATCCTCCCAAGCCAGGACCAAGAGGCGGTGTGGGACCACAAGCCGGTCTGGGAACGGGCTCCGGCCGTTGAGCAGCCAGTGGTATCTGCAGTTCTCTGTGACCGGTCCGTGGCGAAGCTGAAGGTCATAGGCGTTGCGGATGGCGTGGGAAAGTCCGCGGAAATCTTCGGGCTTCTTGCCGATGCGCGCGCCCAGGTTGACATGGTCGTTCAAAACAGCTCGTCCGCGCGCGCCGGCGGCAGAGACATTTCGCTGGCGATTCCCAGCCGGGACGGATTCCGTGTCCGTGAGGCCTTGTCCATTGCCCAGGGGGCCATCGGCTTCATCGACCTCCAGTACGACGGCCAGATCGGCAGGCTGTCGCTGATCGGAGTGGGCCTGCGCACTGACGCCCAGGTCTTTTCGCGGCTCTTCAAGGCCCTTTCGGACGTGGGAGCCGAGATCGAGTTGATCTCGGCGTCCGACGTGCGCATCGACGTCGTTGTCCGCGCGGCAGTGCTCGAGGACGCGCAGCGCGCCGTGCGGTTCGCCTTCGGGCTCGATCATGCAGGACTGGATCATGCAGGACTGGATCATGCAGGACTGAACCAGGCAGGGGAGGAGGCCTCCAAAGCGCCGTAGCGGGGCCGCAGCATCGGCGCCCCATCCTCCCCGCCTCGCCAAGGCACGGCCGCGGGAAGCGCTCAATCATTGATCCGCCTCGGCGGATCCCCGGGATAAGGACCCGATCGCCATGAACACTCTCCCGCAGCAGGCTACCTTGACCTCGGCACATGTAACCGGGCCCCTGCCAGGACCCGGATCTGCCGAGTTGTTGGCTCGCCAGGAACTCCACGAATCCAATGCCCGTACTTATCCGCGGCATCTTCCCATCGCGATTGCCGAGGGCTCCGGTGCCTTTGTGCGGGACGTCGATGGCAATGTCTTCATTGATTTCCTGGCCGGTGCCGGGGTTTTGTCCCTCGGGCACAGCCATCCGGAACTGGTCGAGGTCGTGGCGGAACAAGTGCGGATCTTGAGCCATGGGCTTGATTTCCCGACGCCGGTGAAGGACGCCTTCACGAGCGCACAGCTGTCCATGCTTCCTTGGGGACTTGGCGATCGGATGAAGATCCATTTCTGCGGACCGACCGGTGCAAATGCCGTGGATGCTGCGATCAAATTGTGCAAGACAGCCACCGGACGCGGGGACATCGTGTGCTTCCAGGGAGCATTCCATGGCAGCAGCGCCGTGGGGATGGCGTTGACCGGACTAGTTGAACAGAAGCAACCGGTGGCGAACGGGATGCCCGGAGTGCACTTCTTCCCCTATTCCTACTGTGCACAGTGTCCCGTAGGCCTGCGCCCGGAGACTTGTGCGACCAACTGTGTCCAATTCTTCGAACATTCCCTCAAAGACCCGCTCGGGGGCATTCCACTTCCCGCAGCCGTCATCATGGAAATGGTCCAGGGCGAGGGGGGAGTTGTACCGGCCACCGTCGAATTCGCGCGAACCGTGCGCAGGGTGACCCGTGAGCTGGACATCCCGCTGATTATCGATGAGATCCAGACCGGGTGCGGGCGCACCGGAACGTGGTTCGCGTTCGAGCAGTACGGGATCGAACCCGATGTCATCGTGGCATCCAAGGCCCTTAGCGGAATAGGCCTCCCCGTTGCGCTGATCATCTACAACACGGACCTCGACCGCTGGCTCCCGGGTGCCCACACCGGGACATTCCGCGGAAACCAGCTGGCATTCGCCGCGGGGGCCGCAGCCGTCGAGATCATCCGGCGCGACGACGTTCTCGGCAACGTCCGTAGCCGTGGCGCGCAGATTGCCCGGCTCCTCGCGCCCTTGACCGCCAACCCCTGGGTGCGCGAGGTACGGGGCCGGGGCCTGATGTGGGGAATCGAGCTCTGCGATCCGGGGACAGGACGTCCTGCCGGACACCTGGCCCGCGCAGTGCAGCGAAATGCCCTGGAGCGGGGCCTGATCCTAGAATGCGGCGGGCGGGACGACTGCGTGGTCCGGCTCTTGCCGCCGCTGAACATCGCGGAGGAACTCGTCGACGCCGCTTGCGAGCTGCTGCTGGCTGCCATTGCCGAACAAAGTTCCATTGCCGACCAGCGTGCCATTGCCGGACACAGGACCACGACAGGCGCGGCCAGATAAGGCCAGGCACAAGTCCAGGGCAAGGAGGCGAATATGGGGAGGCATGTGGACCCGGGCCGGACCTCCGGCGGAGCGGCCACAAGCGCCCGGTCCCTGATCCAGCTCAGGGACGGTGTCCCTGTTCTGGTCGGCGCTGCACCGGCCAATACGGCGCTGGACAACCCGGCGCAGGGCACCGCCATCCGGTGGAGTCCCGGCGAGCGGCTTGAGGAGCTCTTCGAGAACCGGTGCGACCGCCAACGGCTCGAGGGCCACAGCAGTCATCCTGCCGTGGAAACGGCGGACGGTTCGCTCAGCTACGAAGAACTGGACGCCCTGGCCAACCGGCTCGCCCGCTACCTTCTCGCCCGCGGGGTACGCCCGGGCGACAGAATCGCACTGCTGTTCGATGACGCGGTGCGGTCCTATGTCAGCATGCTCGCGGTCCTCAAGGCCCATGGTGTCTACGTGCCCCTCGACCCGGCGTTCCCTTCCGAGAGAATCGCCTACATCGCCAAAGACGCCGACGTCACCATGATCCTGACTGTCTCCCGCCTCGCGGACAGCCTCCTGACCGGGACTACGGCCCTCGCGGTTCGCATGGACAAGGAGGACCGCCGCATTGCCGCGTTCGAACCCTCCCGCTTGGGCTGGGCGGGGCAGGAGTCCCCGGCCAACGGACTGGCCTACATCATCTACACCTCGGGATCCACCGGACGGCCAAAGGGAGTAGCCATAGCGCACGCCAGCATCTGCCATTTCGTACGGATTGCCGCCGAAACCTACGGCTACGATTCCGGCGACCGGGTCTACCAGGGCATGACCACGGCTTTCGATTTCTCCGTGGAGGAGATCTGGGTGCCTTGGATGGCGGGGGCCACCTTGGTGCCCCGGCCGCCCGGGAACAACCTCCTCGGGCCGGATCTTGCCGAGTTCATCGAGGCCCGGAACATCACCGCCCTTTGCTGCGTGCCGACCCTGCTCGCGACGCTCGATGACGACCTGCCCGGGCTGCGGTTCCTGCTTGTCTCCGGTGAAGCCTGCCCGGAGGATCTTGTGGAGCGTTGGCACCGGCCCGGCCGGCGCTTCCTGAATGTCTACGGGCCCACCGAAGCGACCGTGACAGCAACCTGGGGCACGGCGGAGCCCGGCAAGCCCGTGACCCTTGGCAAACCGTTGCCCGGTTATTCGGCAGTCATCCTGGATCCCGTCCGGGACCGTGCACTGCCTCACGGCGAGCTGGGCGAAATCGGCCTGGCAGGCGTCGGGCTCGCCCGGGGCTACATCAACCGGCCCGAACTAACAGAAAAGGCATTCATTCCCGATTTCCTGGGCCTGGAGGACAACCCGTCCCATCGTATTTACCGCACAGGTGACCTCGGCCGGTTCAACGACGACGATGAAATCGAGTACCACGGCCGCACCGACACACAGGTGAAGGTCCGGGGCTATCGGATTGAGCTCAGCGAAATCGAAAGCGTCCTTCTGCAGATGCCCGGGATCGCGATGGCTGTTGTGAAGACCTGGGAGCCCGGGCCGGGAATTACGGAACTCGCCGCCTACTTCACGCTGCACCAGAACGCACCCAAGGTGGAAGGAACCGACATCCGCGCCTGGCTGCGCGAACGGCTCCCCGCCTACATGGTGCCGGGCTACTTCCAGTCCCTCCGGACCATGCCGATGATGGTCAGCGGGAAAGTGGACCGCAGCCGCCTTCCACATCCCACCGGGCCGCGCACGGTCAGTACAGACTTCGCTGACACCAGTCCGGTGACGCCCACGGAACGAATCCTCGCCCCGGCTTTGGCTGCGGCGCTCCGGCTCGCGTCAGTTTCCACCACCGCCAACTTCTTCAACGACCTCGGGGCAAACTCCCTGCTGTTGGCGCATTTCTGCGCCAACGTCCGCAAGGAAGCCAACTCACCCTCAGTCTCAATGCGCGAAATTTATGCACACCCGACCATTGCCGCCTTGGCGGCCGCCCTCGACGCCGCGAACGACGAGGCACTGGCGGGGGTCGGCGCCGGAGGCAGGGGAACTGCGACGGCTGAACCGTTCCTGCGCGTGGGGACTGCCCAGTACCTGCTGTGCGGGGTTTTGCAGGCGTTGGCCGCCATGGCCTACGCGTACGTCGTCGTGCTCATTCCCTCCGCCGGCGAACAGTGGATCGGCGTGTCCCGGCAGCCGGGAGTCCTCGTGGCGCGCTCCGTCGTCGTCGGCACCATATCGTTCGTGGCCTTGGCAGTCATGCCCATTGCGCTCAAATGGGCGCTCATCGGCCGGTGGAAGACCGAGGAGTTCCCTCTCTGGTCCTTGCGGTACGTCCGCTTCTGGTTCGTTAAGACATTAGTGAACACAAGCCCTGTCCGCTTGTTCGTCGGGACACCGATCTTCCCCCTGTACCTCAGGGCGCTGGGGGCCAGGATCGGCCCGAGGGTAACCATCCTCTCCTCAAGGATTCCGGCCTGTACCGACTTGCTGACTGTGGGAGCGGACACGGTGATCCGGAGGGACTCAACGTTCAGCGGCTACCGTGCCCACGCCGGCCGGATCCAGACGGGGCCCGTCATCCTGGGCCGAAACGTCCTGATCGGCGAACAGACGACGCTGGAGATTGACACGGCCATGGGCGACGACGCCCAACTGGGGCACAGTTCCTGCCTGCATCGCTTCCAGAGCGTTCCGCCTGGCGGCACTTGGGCCGGCTCCCCGGCCGAGCCCACCAACACTAGCTACCGCCGGGCGGGACAAGCCGCGTCCGGGACGGCCCGCCGGGCCAGTTTCAGTTTCTGGACCGTGGTGGTCCACGTGGTACTGGTGTCGTCCATCGGGTTTGGAGTCATCGACGTCGTACTCGCTTCCCTCCCCACGGGCGAAACAAACCCGGCCAAGCCGCTTTTCTGGCAAGCGCTTCTGCTGATCTCCGCCGTTCTTCTTTTCGGCAGCATCCTGGCCGCTTTCGCCGTCGCCGCTACCGTTCCGAGGCTGCTGGCGTTGCTTCTGGTTCCAGGCAAGGACTACCCGCTCTACGGCGTCCGCTTCGGACTGTTGCGGACAGCCCAGCGGCTGACCAACCTCAAAGCCCTTCTCCAGCTCACCGGAGACAGTTCCCTGATCGTGTACTACCTGGACGTCCTGGGCTACCACCAACCGGACATGGTGCAGACCGGATCCAATTTCGGCGTCGGGCTGAAGCATGACAGCCCCACCCTGACTACGGTCGGCAGCGGCACCATGGTCTCGGATGGGCTTTCAATCATCAATGCCGACTACTCGAACACCGCTTTCCGCCTTTCGCCTGCCACCATCGGGGCCGGGAGCTTCTTCGGCAACAACATCGCCTATCCCGCCGGAGCCAGGATGGGGGACAACTGCCTCCTGGGGACCAAGACCATGGTGCCTTTGGACGGTCCGCTACGCGAGGGGGTGGGCCTCCTGGGCTCACCGCCCTTTGAAATACCGCGCACCGTAAACCGTGACAACGCCTTTGATCGGTTCAGGACGCCGGAGGAATTGCGGCGCCGGATCCCGGCAAAGAACCTACACAACACCGTGACAGTGACTCTCTACCTGCTTGCCCGGTGGGCTGAACTGTACGTGATTCTCCTCGCCGCCTGGGCATCGCAGGCCTTCCTTCCCGCCGCAGGGGGGCTCGCTGCGGTGGCCGCGCTGGGAACAATGGTCATCACCACGGGCGTCCTGATGGTCCTCGTGGAACGGGCGTCCCTCGGCTTTGGACGACTTTCGCCGACCTTCTGCTCCATCTACGAAGTGCCATTCTGGCGGCACGAGCGCTACTGGAAACTCGGCGCCGGGGGAATCGTGCAAATGTTCAACGGCACGCCCTTCAAACCCGTGATCTGGCGGATCCTGGGGGTCCGGATGGGCAAGAAAGTCTTCGACGATGGTTGCGGGATCCCGGAAAAGACCCTCGTCACCATCGGGGACTACTGCACCCTCAACGCTTACGCCGTGGCGCAATGCCACTCCATGGAGGACGGCGCGTTCAAACTCGATGCCATCACCCTTGGCGCCGGCTGCACCCTGGGCGTGGGTGCGTTCGTCCATTACGGCACCACCATGCATGACGGCTCGGAACTCGAAGCCGACTCCTTCCTGATGAAGGGCGAGGACGTCCCCGCCCACAGCATCTTCGGCGGCAATCCTGCACGCGAACTGACCCGGCAAACGGGCCCCGGACTGCTATAACGCCAACGTGGGGCTTACGCTGGCCTTGTTGGCACGTCCGGGAGGGGGACTGCATGACCACCGTGTCGCTGTATCTGGACGTCGACGGCGTGGTGAACCCCTTCGGTCCCATGGGCTTCACTGATTGGGGTACGGAATGGAAAATCGCCGACGCCGGAATCCTCGACGTCGTTTACGCCTCCGAACTGGTTGGCGAACTCAATGAGCTGGCCGCGCACCCCGCGGCGAGGTTTGTTTGGCTGACCACGTGGCAGCGGCTCGCGCCTGA
Source organism: Arthrobacter sp. SE2 (assembly GCF_058244265.1). Taxonomy (NCBI): domain Bacteria; kingdom Bacillati; phylum Actinomycetota; class Actinomycetes; order Micrococcales; family Micrococcaceae; genus Arthrobacter; species Arthrobacter sp. SE2. Next base: position 57,231 of record NZ_JBZAYA010000005.1, read on the forward strand.
GTTCCTGTGCCCTGCAATCGGTCTCCATGGCGAGCATTGGCCCGTCCTGACCAGCGACGGTTGGGACCAGACCGCCGATTGGTGGAAGCTGGACGTCTTGCAGAAGGACGTCCAGGAATCCGGAGCCGAACGCATCGTGTGGATGGACGATCAGCTGAACCATGAAGCCGCTGCCCGGTCCTGGGCCGAGTTCCTCGGCAACCGTGTGCTTTGGATCTCACCGGACCCGCGGCGGGGTCTGTCGCGCAGCAATATCGCGGCTGTTCGGCAATTCCTTGGATGATTCGATGTTTGGCCATGCCGGCAATGGCACGTAAGATTCTTAAGGTTTCACGCCCGCCATAGTTAATTCCGCCAGTACAGTCAGATGAACGCGCGCTGAACTGTGTTTTGTTGGGCAGGCCCGGGGAAGTGGAACTGCGCATCATCGACTCTGCAGATTGGGCACCAGGTGGGAATCACCTTCATGGTCGCGCTTGTCATAGCGCTGGCCTTATTTTTTGACTTCACCAACGGGTTCCACGACACTGCCAACGCCATGGCGACTCCGATCGCCACGGGTGCCATCAAGCCCAAGACGGCTGTTGCTTTGGCCGCGGTGCTCAACCTCGTAGGTGCGTTCCTGTCGACCGAAGTGGCAAAGACCATTTCGGGAGGCCTTATCCGCGAGGGCACGGACGGTATCCACATCACGCCGGAGATTATCTTCGCCGGGCTGATGGGGGCCGTCCTGTGGAACATGTTCACGTGGCTCAAGGGGCTGCCCTCCAGTTCTTCGCACGCGCTTTTCGGGGGCCTCATCGGTGCGGCCATCGTCGGCATCGGCTTCCACTCCGTCAACTTCGACACCGTGCTCCAGAAGGTCATTCTTCCGGCTATCTTCTCGCCCCTGCTTGCCGGTGCCGTGGCCTATCTATGCACCAAGCTGGCCTACGCCCTGACGTCCCGGCATGACCCCGAAACCGGCGACAAGCTGACCCAGAAGCGCGGCGGATTCCGTACCGGCCAGATCTTCACCTCGAGCCTTGTCGCGTTGGCACACGGTACTAACGACGCGCAAAAGACAATGGGCATCATCACCCTCGTCCTGATCGCCGCCGGGACCCAGCCTGCCGGCAGCGGCCCGCAGCTCTGGGTCATCGGGGCCTGCGCACTCGCCATCGCCATCGGAACCTACGCCGGCGGCTGGCGCATCATCCGGACCATGGGCTCCGGACTGACCGACGTCAAGCCGGCGCAGGGCTTCTCGGCGGAAGCCAGCACCGCTTCGGCCATCCTCGCTTCCTCCCACCTCGGCTTCGCGCTGTCCACCACTCAGGTGGCCTCAGGCTCGGTCATCGGATCGGGACTCGGACGCAAGGGCACCACGGTGCGCTGGGGAACGGTGGGGCGCATCGCCACCGGCTGGCTCTTCACCCTCCCTGCCGCTGCCATCGTGGGCGCCTTGACCGCGTTCCTCATCGGCACCGGCACCGTCGGCGTGGTTATCGCCGCAGTTGTGGGCACCGCCGTCGTCGTCTACATGTTCATCTACTCGAGGAAGTCGCACGTGGGCCACCACAACGCCGTCGAAGTCGAGGAAGCCGGCACCGCGGTCCACTTCCGCAAAAAGAACGCCAAGAAACAGAGTCTGCGTAACAGCACGAGTAAGGACACCCTGGCATGAAGTGGTTGGATCTGGTGCAGGTAGCCGGCGCGACCCTTGTGGCGGCGTTGATCCTGGTAGTGCTGTATTCGCTCGGTGTCCGTCTCACTGCCATCGCGGGCGACGCACGGCAGAAGTCACCGGTCATGGTCCGGTCCCTTGCGTACGTGTGTTTCGCGGCCTGCGGAATCGCCGTGCTTTTCGGGATCTATCTGATCGTTCCGTACTTCACGAAGTAGCTGGGAACGCCGCCGCGTCATGGGTAGGGTGGGGCCATGGCGGATTTCCAGTACTACGTGGCATCCTCGCTTGACGGGTTCATCGCTACCAAAGATGACGATCTCGGCTGGCTGCTCCAGTTCGAAGAGGCCGAGGGTGTCACCGAAAGCTACGAAGACTTCATGGCGGGCATCGGCTGCATCGTCATGGGCGGCCAGACCTATCGCTGGCTCATGGAACATGAACCGGGCAAATGGCCCTATCCGGGTGTTCCATGCTGGATCTTCACCCACCGCGAATACGCGGCGCCGCCCGGTGCGGACGTCACGTTCGTGCGTGGCGAGGTTGAGGAATTCGCGCCGGACCTGATTGCGGACGCCGGTGACAAGAACGTGTGGCTGGTGGGCGGTGGAAACCTGGTGGCCCAGTTCGCCAAGGCCGGACTGCTCGACGAGATAATTGTCACCTTGATCCCCGTCGCCTTGGGTTCCGGTAAGCGCTTGCTGCCTGTCGAGAGCCCGACGGCGCCGCTCGAGTTGAGCTCGACCCGCACCCTTGGTGGCGCGGCAGTCGAGCTGCGCTACAGATTCCCCGCGCGTGCCGGGTCAGCGGGCCCTGTTCTCCCGGATCATGTTGGTAATCCGGGCAGTTGACAACCGTCGGCCGTGTTCATCGGTCATGACGATTTCGTGGGTGGCGAGCGTGCCGCCCAAGTGGATGGCTGTGCATGTGCCGGTGACGAGGCCGCTTGCTATGGAGCGATGGTGGGTCGCGCCCACCTCGATTCCCACCACGTGGCGTCCGGCTCCCGCATGCAGGGCCGCCGCGAAGGAGCCCAAGGTTTCGGCGAGGACAACATGGGCTCCGCCGTGGAGGATGCCGGCAACCTGGGTATTGCCCTCCACCGGCATGGTGGCGACGGTCCGTTCGGGGCCCAGTTCAAGGAACTTGATGCCCATTTTGGCCACGAGCGAGCCCACGCCATAGCGGGAAAGCCAACCGTGCAACTCCTGCGGAACGCCGGCCGCATTGAGTTCGTCAGTGAACGGGCCCGGCGTGAAATTGTCCATCATGGCAACTAGGCTGGCACCTGTGAGCGAAACAACCAAACCGGACTCAGTTCCAACGGCAACGTCAACGTCAACGCCAGTGTCAACTGGAACAGCAACATCAACTGCCACTGCAACGGCACCAGACCCTTCAACTACCATTGCGGGCACGGCGGCAGGTGGCCGACCGCGGCTCTTGGTCCTTGATGGCCACTCCATGGCGTTCCGGGCATTCTATGCTTTGCCGGCAGAGAACTTCGCCACATCCTCGGGCCAGCACACCAACGCCGTGCATGGCTTCACCTCGATGTTGATCAACCTCATCAAGGACCAAAAGCCCACCCACGTTGCAGTGGCCTTCGATGTCTCGGACGACACGACGTTCCGCAAGGTGGAGTACAGCGAATACAAGGGTGGCCGCAACGAAACTCCACCGGAATTCCGCGGGCAGATCGATCTCATCGATCAAGTCATGGAAGCGTGGGGCATCAAGACCATCAAGATGCCAGGGTACGAGGCTGACGACATCCTCGCCACCCTCGCGGCGCAGGGCGATGCCGCGGGCTTCGAAGTCCTCTTGGTATCGGGGGACCGTGACGCTTTCCAGCTCATCACGGACAACGTGTTCGTTCTCTACCCGAAACAGGGCGTTTCAAACATTCCGCGCATGGATGCGGCGGCCATCGAAGAGAAGTACTTCGTTCCGCCGTCCCGCTACTCCGATCTCGCCGCTCTGGTGGGTGAGTCCGCCGACAACCTCGCCGGCGTTCCCGGCGTCGGCCCCAAGACCGCAGCCAAGTGGATCAACCTTTACGGCGGCCTGGAAGGGATCCTGGAGAACCTGGATTCCATCGGCGGCAAGGTAGGCGGAGCCCTCCGGGAAAACATCGACGCCGTGAAGCGGAACCGCCGCCTCAACCGACTCCTGCACGACCTCCAACTCCCCGTGACACTCGCCGACCTCGAGGAACCGCGCCCGAACCGCCAGGAGGTCGAGACTCTGTTCGACACCCTCGAATTCAGGACGCTCCGCACCCGGCTGTTCGCACTCTACGGCGACGACACCGCCGGCGCGGCTCCCGAAACCATCGACGCGCCCGACTACAAGATCCTGGACAACGCCGCCGCCCTGGAGGAGTTCTTCGCCGCCGGTGCGGGGAGCCGTGCCGCCGTCGCCGTGCAGTTGGTCCCAGGTCGGATCGGCGACGACGCCGATGCCCTCGCGATCGTGCGCGCCAACGGGGCCGCCTACATCGAGCTGTCGTCCTTGGACGCCGCGGCCGATGCCATCTTGGCCAAGTGGCTTCAAGACCCCGAAGAGGCCAAGGTCATGCACGAGTTCAAGGATGCCTTGAAGGCCTTGAACCACCGTGGGCTTGGCCTGGAAGGCGTAGTGGACGACACTGCCATTTCGGGCTACCTGATCCAGCCGGACCGCCGCAGCTACGAGCTCGCCGAGCTTGCCCAGCACCACTTGCGGATCACCGTCGCGGCTGCGGTGGCGCCAACAGGCCAGCTGGAACTCGAACTCGGCGATGGGCCGGACGGTGCCGCGGCCAGCGCGCTCGTCCAGCAGGCCGCCGTAGTGCACGCACTGAGTAAGCACTTCGAAAGCGAGCTCGCCGAGCGCAAGGCCGAGGCGCTCCTGACCACCTTGGAGCTGCCGGTCGCACGGGTCCTGGCCCAGATGGAACTTTCGGGCATTGCGATCTCCATGGAGCGCCTGAACGAACAGCTCGCGGACCTCGCCAAGGTGATCGACAACGCCCAGGAGCAGGCATTTGCCGCCATTGGCCACGAGGTCAATCTCGGATCACCCAAGCAGCTGCAAACGGTCCTCTTCGAAGAGCTTGGCCTGCCCAAAACCAAGAAGATCAAGTCCGGTTACACAACGGACGCCGCCTCGCTGAAGGCCCTCCTGGAGAAGACCGGCCACGAGTTCCTGGTGCAGCTCATGGCCCACCGGGAATCCTCCAAGCTGGCCCAAATGCTGGAGACGCTCAAGAAATCAGTGGCTGAGGACGGACGTATCCACACTACGTACGCGCAGAACGTCGCGGCCACGGGGCGCATTTCCTCGAACAACCCCAATCTGCAGAACATCCCGGTGCGCAGTGAGGAAGGCCGGCGCGTCCGCGGGATCTTCGTCGTCAGTGAGGGCTACGAATGCCTGCTATCGGCCGACTACTCGCAGATCGAAATGCGTATCATGGCGCATCTGTCCGGCGATGCGGGACTCATCCAGGCGTACAAGGAGGGTGAGGACCTGCACCGCTATGTCGGCTCGCACATCTTCAACGTGGCGCCGGAAGAGGTCACCAGTGCCATGCGCTCAAAGGTCAAGGCCATGTCTTATGGATTGGCCTACGGACTGACCTCGTTCGGCCTGTCCAAGCAACTGGAGATCTCGGTCGACGAAGCCAGGACCCTCATGAAGGACTACTTCGACCGCTTCGGCGCAGTGCGCGACTATCTCCGTGGCGTGGTGGAGCAGGCTCGGATCGACGGCTACACCTCCACGATCGAGGGCCGCCGCCGCTATCTTCCGGACTTGACCAGCACGGACCGCCAGCACCGGGAGATCGCCGAACGCATTGCGCTGAACTCGCCCATCCAGGGTTCGGCGGCGGACCTCATGAAGCGGGCCATGCTCGGCGTTTCGGCCGAGTTGACCAGCCAGGGGCTGAAGTCCCGGATGCTGCTGCAGGTCCATGACGAACTCGTGCTCGAGGTAGCCCACGGCGAACGCGAAGCGGTCGAAAAGCTCGTCACCGAACAAATGGGGACGGCGGCCCAACTCACGGTGCCGCTGGACGTGCAGCTCGGAGTCGGCTCCAGCTGGTATGACGCCGGGCACTAGGAAACGCGCTGTGTAGACGCAGGCAAGGGGCACGCCGCCTATATGGTGGCGTGCCCCATGCTGTCTGGCTAGGCTCGGGACGTGGCTGATCCCAAGGAAACAAACGAAAAATACAACGTCAAGCGCTTTCGTTCCGTCGACAAGGAGAACCCGGACTACGGACAAGCACGTGATTGGCTCCGGGCCGTTGGCTTCGGATTCCATGACGAGCAACGAAGCGATGAGCTAATCGACCAGATTCTGGCGATGTACCAAGCGGACAACCGGGAGCTGACGGGCGTTTACGTCAACGACGAACCACCGTTGCACGCGCTCAACCCGGGATTTCCGGTGGCTACCTTTGGAACGCTGGAAAACAAGCTGAATGTTGGCTTCGGCCAGGAACTGCGGACGCGCCAGATTACGGCTGTCACTGTCCGCGGAACGCACCGGCGCCATGGCATCCTGCGGGGGATGATGACCGCCGATCTCGCCGATGCCAAGGACGATGGCTTCGCCATGGCCGCCCTAACCGCGTCCGAGGCATCCATCTACGGCCGCTTTGGATTTGGCGTCGCAACCTTCGAGCGGAGCATCAAGGTGGACACCGGTCCGAAGTTTCGGATCCGTCACGAGCCCGTTGGCCGGGTGGAGATCGCAGATCCAAGAGTCCTTCTCGAACTCGCGCCGGAGGTATTCGAACGGCTTCACCACCGTACGCCGGGGTCCATCGTGAGGCAGGACTCCTACCGCCATCACGTGTCCGGGGCCATGAAGCGTGACGGCACTGAAGACAAAGCCATCAAATGCGCGCTCCACTACGGACCGGACACAGCCATTGACGGCTACGTGTCCTACAAGTTCGCCGGCTGGGACACGAAGCCATACACGGTGGAAATCGTGGACCTCGTCGCCGCGACGGACTCCGCGTACCTGGAACTGTGGCAATTCCTGGGCAGCATCGATCTCGTCGATCAGGTCTCCTGGCCTGAGGCTCCCGTTGAAGACCCCCTCGCGTGGGCACTCGTGGACGGGCGCTGCGTCACGTCTTCGGACTATCGCGACATGTTGTGGTTGCGTGTCCTGGACGTCCCTGCAGCCTTGTCAGCCCGCCGCTACGGCGGAGACGGACGGTTGGTGCTCGAAGTCCGGGACGCGCTCGGTTTTGCCGACGGTACGTGGGAATTGACGTCCGACGGCGGTGTCGTCAGCGTCAATGAGGCGCGTGGCGGGAGCCAGGAATCGGTCCCGGACCTGAGCATGGATGTCACGGACCTAGGGTCTGTCTATTTGGGTGCCGTCAGTCCTGTAATCTTGGCTTCGGCAGGCCGGATCCGCGAGCACACGCCGGGAGCAGCATTGGCTGCCCAGCACATGTTCGCCGTCGAACGCCCCGCCCATTGCCTGACGCACTTCTAGGCACATCACCACACGCAGGCTCAACAACAGAAGAAGGATTCCATGGGGGAATTCCAGCCGGGGGGCCGCTCCTCCGGCCCATCAGGGCTGCCGGGCCGGCGGTCCTTGCTGGCGGTTGCCGCCGGACTCGCGGTGACCGGCCTGGCCGCCTGCGCCCAGCAACCGGCAGCTGCACCGTCGCCTCGCCCCACATCGGCTTCAACGCCGCTCGTCGAAGCGGTGGGCCAGCGTCCGGTCGTGCCCGAAACGCGGCCCGCGCCGCCGTCGAGATCCCAGGTTGTGGCCGAATTCTCCGGGCGCAAGCCCGTCGAATGGGGGCTTGATGTCACTGGCGTTGTTTCAAAAACACCGTCCACGCATGCGGTCTTGACGTTTGATGCCTGCGGTGGGCTCCACGGCTCGGACTGCGATCAACGCTTGCTCAAGACCCTGCGCAAGCTCAACGTTCCCGCCACGTTGTTCGTCAACGGCCGTTGGATCAAAGCCAATCCCGGGCTGGCGGCCGATCTCGCGGCCGATCCTTTGTTCGAACTCGGCAACCACGGCTTCCGGCACCAGCCCCTGTCCGTCACCGGACGCTCAGCGTACGGCATTCCGGGCACGGCCGGCGCGGGCGAGGTTTATGACGAAATCATGGGCAACCAGGAAGTCATGGAGCAGCTCTGCGGCAAGGCCCCCCGCTTCTTCAGGGCGGGCACTGCCTACTACGACGACGTCGCGGCGGCGATCACCAATGCCCTCGGACTGGTGCCGGTGAGCTTCACCGTGAACGGCGACGGCGGCGCGACCTTCCCGGCCCCTACTGTCGCGTTGGAGGTGGGAAAAATCGCTGCGGGACGGGGCACAGGCCAGATTGTGATCTCGCACTTCAACCAGCCCGCCGGCGGCACCGCGGAGGGATATGCACGTGTCCTACCAGGCTTGCTGGACCGCGGTGTGACGTTCGCTCGGCTCGGTGACACGCTGCCGCTTTGACCCTCCTTGAGGCGAACGACTAGAATGAACGGGCGCATGCTACGTGCGCGCAAATTTACAATCCACAATTCAGGATGACCCGGCGTTTTGCCGTGTCCTGCGGACCGGCGACGGAAAGCGGGCGGTTTGCCTGACCGATACTCTATCCACAACGGAGCCCCTACTACATGACCATCACCTCCACCGAGAAGCCCGGTACCCCCGTAGTCGCGATCAACGACATCGGTACCGCTGAGGACTTCCTCGCAGCTGTCGACGCGACCATCAAGTACTTCAACGACGGAGACCTCGTCGAAGGTATCGTCGTCAAGGTTGACCGCGACGAAGTTCTGCTCGACATCGGTTACAAGACCGAAGGTGTCATCCCTTCCCGCGAGCTCTCCATCAAGCACGACGTTGACCCCGGGGACGTCGTCTCCGTTGGCGATCAGGTCGAAGCCCTGGTGCTCACCAAGGAAGACAAAGAAGGCCGACTGATCCTCTCCAAGAAGCGTGCTCAGTACGAGCGTGCCTGGGGCGACATCGAGAAGGTCAAGGAAGAAGACGGTGTTGTCACCGGTACCGTCATCGAGGTTGTCAAGGGTGGTCTTATCCTCGACATCGGTCTGCGCGGCTTCCTGCCCGCATCCCTCGTCGAGATGCGCCGCGTCCGCGACCTCGCTCCGTACATCGGTCAGCAGATCGAAGCCAAGATCATCGAGCTGGACAAGAACCGCAACAACGTTGTTCTTTCCCGCCGTGCATGGCTCGAGCAGACCCAGTCCGAGGTTCGCTCCACGTTCCTCAACAAGCTGGAAAAGGGCCAGGTTCGTCCCGGCGTCGTTTCCTCCATCGTCAACTTCGGTGCATTCGTGGACCTTGGCGGCGTAGACGGTCTGGTTCACGTTTCCGAGCTGTCCTGGAAGCACATCGACCACCCGTCCGAGGTCGTCGAGGTTGGCCAGGAAGTCACCGTCGAGGTTCTCGAAGTGGATCTGGACCGCGAGCGCGTGTCCCTGTCCCTCAAGGCCACTCAGGAAGACCCGTGGCAGACCTTCGCCCGCACCCACGCCCTCGGCCAGGTTGTTCCGGGTAAGGTCACCAAGCTGGTTCCGTTCGGTGCGTTCGTTCGCGTCGAAGACGGCATCGAAGGCCTCGTTCACATCTCCGAGCTGGCTGTTCGCCACGTTGAGCTTGCTGAGCAGGTCGTCTCCGTTGGCGACGAGCTCTTCGTCAAGGTCATCGACATCGACCTCGAGCGCCGCCGCATCTCCCTCTCCCTCAAGCAGGCTAACGAGGGCGTTGACGCCGACAGCACCGAGTTCGACCCGGCTCTGTACGGTATGGCCGCTGAGTACGACGAAGAGGGCAACTACAAGTACCCCGAGGGCTTCGACCCCGAGTCGAACGAATGGCTCGAGGGCTACGAGACGCAGCGCGCCGCTTGGGAGCAGCAGTACGCTGACGCCCAGGCACGTTGGGAAGCTCACAAGAAGCAGGTTTCCCAGCACGCTGCTGACGACGCCGCTGCTGCCGCTTCCGGCGAGAGCGACTCCGGCACCACCAGCTACTCCTCCGAGCCGGCTGTCACCGAGTCCAACGCGGGCACCCTGGCATCCGACGAGGCCCTCGCAGCTCTGCGCGAGAAGCTGACCGGCAACTAATTGCCACTGGCCTGGATTTCCAGGCCGGGATAAAAGCGGCTCCTGCGGTTCATTTACGAATCGCAGGAGCCGCTTTTTTTAACCGTGTTTCGCTGCTGCGCTGGTTCTTCCTGCCCCGGGTCCCCACAGGACATGCCCCTCGTTCGCAGCAAGGACTGGACATATACCCACTATGTCCAGTGGTGCCAGTTACGGGAGAGCATGTCCCTAGCGCGGAAGCTCAGGCCGGTCCCTAATTGATAACGATCTATCAAATATTCCCGCACACGAATGGGCATGTGGTTGACTCTTTGGACGGATTAGTGTCGCGCGGATCGGTGTGATCAGACTTATGAACCCCTTGGTTCCTACTTTTCCCGAGGCAGTACTTTCCTTTGCTCCGCTGGCTATCCTCTTGCTGGCAGCTCTGGCCATCATCACTTTCTGCGCAATCAAGTTGTTCCGAAAGGCAAGATTCAGGGCGCTTCCGCATGGTTCACACGGAAAGACTGCATCGCAGAATGACCACAATCTGAAATAGACCCTTTGCTTGTTCAAGAAGTCAATGCAGCAGGGATCCAAGTTCCACCCGCAGGACATGCCCCTCCTTCGCAGCAAGCACTGGACATATGCCCACTATGTCCGGCGGTGCCAGTTACGGGAGAGCATGTCGCTAGCGCGGAAGCTCAGGCCTGGACGTCGACCCATTCCGTTTCCCGCAATTGGAGTCCCGAGGCGCCGCCGGTCATCGACGCCAGCCGCTCACCGGCGTCGGCGATTGCGTTTGCATCATCGGGCAGGGCCACGCGCAGGATCGTCTCCGTGGGCTCGTAGCTTGTTTCGGCCATGACGTAGCCGGCGGAGCGCAGATCGTTTTCAAGCCTTCCGGCCGAGTGGTGGGGCACGGGGATGTCGCAAATCCGCAAGCGGCGCCGCTGAACCAGGGGAGCGGAGTCCAGTGCGGCCGAAATTGATTCGGAGTATGCACGGACCAGTCCGCCGGCGCCCAGGAGGATCCCGCCGAAATAGCGCACGACGACGGCACTCACGTCGCTGAGGTCAGTCACCCCGGGCAGTGTCTCGCGTTTGATGAGCGCCTCAAGCATGGGGATGCCGGCTGTTCCGGAGGGCTCGCCGTCGTCGTTGGAACGCTGGATGGCGCGATCGGGACCGAGGACGAATGCCGAGCAGTGGTGCCGGGCGTCATGGAATTCCTTGCGCAATTCCGCTACCAAGGCGCGCGCAGCGTCTTCGTCGGGGGCGCGGCGCAGCACGGTGATGAAGCGCGAACGCCTGATCTCGAGTTCGTGGCGGAAATCGTCTCCAAGCGCCAACGTTGTGTACGCGGTCGCCCGGCTTTCTTCCTGTTCTGCCACCGACCCAGTCTAGTGTGGAGGGGTGCTGAAGATTGGACTTACCGGCGGGATCGCCTCCGGCAAATCGCTCGTGTCCGCCCGGCTTAGGGAGTTGGGCGCTCTCTTGATCGACGCCGATGCGCTGGCCCGCGAGGTCGTGGAACCGGGCACTCCGGGCTTAGCGGGCGTCGTGGTCGAGTTCGGTGAAGACATCGTCGACGCCGAAGGGCGCCTTGACCGGGCACGCCTCGGCGCGATTGTGTTCGCTGAGCCGGATCGCCGGGAGGCGCTCAACGCGATCATCCATCCACGCGTCCGGGAGAGGGCTGCCGCGATCCTCGCGACCGCGAAACCCGGAGACATTGTCGTCCAGGATATTCCGCTGCTGGTCGAAACCGGGCAGGGCAGCAGCTTCCACTTGGTGGTGGTGGTCGATGCAACGGACGAGGAACGGATCCGGCGCATGACGGAGATCCGTGGCATGACAGTCGAGGACGCGGTGTCCCGCATGGCAGCACAAGCCGGACGGGATGAACGGTTGGCGGCAGCGGACATCCTGTTGGACAACTCCGGAACCGTTGAGGATGTCACTGAGCTCGTGGAGACCCTCTGGGAAGAACGATTGGCACCGTTTGCCCGCAATCTTGCGGCCGGCCGCCCGGCACCGCGGGCCGGCGGACCCGTCTTGTCCCCGCCAAACCCCGACTGGCCAGTCCAGGCTGAAAGGCTGCTTGCCAGGATCCTGCGGGCGTCTCCGGAGGTCTTGGGCGCAGACCACATCGGTTCGACGGCGGTACCCGGTCTTCCTGCCAAAGACGTCATCGACCTGCAGGTAAATGTGTCCTCCCTGGAAGCCGCAGACCGGATAGCCCGGGCCTTGGGTGAGGCCGGTTTCCCGTTACAGGAGGCCTCCGCCCGTGACACACCCAAGCCGCCGGACCTGGATCCATCGGCATGGCAAAAGCGCTTCCATTGCAACGCGGACCCCGGGCGGCCCGCGAATGTCCATGTCCGGGTGCTTGGAAGTCCGGGCTGGCGTTATGCGCTGTTGTTCCGGGATTGGCTCCGCGCCAACCCCGACGCCGTCCGCATGTACGCGGACATGAAACAAGAGCTTGCCGCGCTCCACGGCGGCGACCACCGGACCTTGGAGTATGCGGAGGCCAAGGAGCCCTGGTTCACCGAGGTGGCCTGCCCGCTCATGGATGCCTGGGCCAGGAGCAGCGGATGGCAGCCGCCGTCGTACCCCATGGCGCAAGGCTAGGCCGGCAAGCATGGCCGGGAAACGGAGAATCACGCCCCATCTTGAGGGGCAGCGGCTCGGTGCCGTTCGCGCCCTGGTGTGGGCCGGCGTCGTGCTCATGGCCGGAGCCGCGCTGCTGTGGTTCCTGGCCGGCGGCCGCGAGGAGTTCGTCGCCGGAACGCAACCGCCGACGTGGCGCGTTCTCGTACCGGGCGCAGCCTTCTGGCTCGCGTGGACCGTCTGGCTTGTGTCCGGAGTGTGGTTCGCCGTCAAGATGTTCCGTTCCATCTTGGGGCGGCTGGACGACAGTTGGACCCGGCCCGGCGGAGGTGACGGTTCCGCCGGAAAACGCGGACAGTAACTGTCCGCGGGCGGGGGTACATTGGATTCATGAGTCTTGCCCAGGAGATCAATCGAGTCGTCGCGCCGTTTGAGGTCATTAGCGAATTCAAGCCGGCAGGCGACCAGCCGGCCGCTATCGCGGAGCTGACCGAACGGATCAACAACGGCGAGAAAGACGTCGTGCTGCTCGGTGCCACTGGTACAGGCAAGAGTGCCACCACCGCCTGGTTGATCGAACAGGTCCAGAGGCCCACTTTGGTGATGGTCCAGAACAAAACCCTGGCCGCGCAGCTCGCCAACGAGTTCCGGGAACTGCTGCCCAACAACGCGGTCGAGTACTTCGTTTCGTACTACGACTACTACCAGCCCGAAGCCTACGTTCCCCAGACTGATACCTTCATCGAGAAGGACTCCTCCGTGAATGAGGAAGTCGAGCGGCTGCGGCACTCGGCCACCAACGCGCTCCTCACGCGCCGGGATGTCATCGTTGTGGCTACCGTGTCCTGCATCTACGGCCTCGGCACCCCGGAGGAGTACATCGCCGGAATGGTCACGCTCACCAAGGGCGCCGAAATGAACCGGGACGATCTCCTGCGGAAGTTTGTCGGCATGCAGTACACCCGCAACGACATGGACTTCCACCGCGGCACGTTCCGCGTCCGCGGAGACACCGTGGAAATCATCCCCATGTACGAAGAGCTGGCCCTGCGCATCGAGTTCTTCGGCGACGAGATCGAGAACATCTACACTCTGCATCCGGTCACGGGCGATGTCATCCGTGAGGAAACCGAGATGTACATCTTCCCGGCCTCGCACTATGTCGCCGGTCCGGAACGCATGTCGCGCGCCATCACAGCCATCGAGGAAGAGCTCGCGCAGAGGCTCAAGGTCCTTGAAAGCCAGAACAAGCTCGTGGAGGCCCAAAGGCTGCGTATGCGCACCACCTACGACCTCGAGATGATGCAGCAAATGGGTTTCTGCAACGGCATCGAGAACTATTCACGCCACATCGATGGCCGCGGTTCCGGCACGGCCCCGCACTGCCTCATCGACTACTTCCCGGACGACTTCCTGCTGGTCATCGACGAATCCCACGTCACGGTTCCACAGATCGGCGCCATGTACGAGGGCGACATGTCGCGCAAGCGCACCCTTGTGGACCACGGCTTCCGGCTTCCTTCCGCCATGGATAACAGGCCGCTCAAATGGGATGAATTCCTGGAACGGGTGGGCCAGACCGTCTATCTTTCCGCGACCCCCGGCAAGTACGAGCTCGGCAAGGCCGATGGGACCGTCCAGCAGATCATCCGCCCTACCGGCCTGATCGATCCCGAAGTCATCGTGAAGCCGACCAAGGGCCAGATCGACGACCTGCTTGGCGAAATCCGGACGCGCGTGCAGCGCGACGAACGCGTCCTGGTCACCACTTTGACCAAGCGCATGGCCGAGGACCTCACCGACTACCTGCTGGGCCACGGGGTCAAGGTCCAATACCTGCACTCGGACGTCGACACCCTCCGCCGCGTGGAGCTGCTCCGTGAACTCCGCATGGGCAGCTTCGACGTCCTGGTGGGCATCAACCTGCTCCGTGAGGGCCTCGACCTGCCCGAAGTGTCACTTGTCAGCATCCTCGACGCCGACAAGGAAGGCTTCCTGCGTTCGGCCACCTCCCTCATCCAGACCATCGGGCGCGCCGCCCGAAACGTCTCGGGCCAGGTCCACATGTACGCCGACCGGATCACGGACTCCATGGCCAAGGCCATCGAGGAAACCAACCGCCGCCGGGAAATCCAGGTCAAGTACAACAGCGACAACGGTGTCGATCCACAGCCGTTGCGCAAGAAGATCGCAGATATCACCGATCAGCTTGCCCGCGAGGACGCCGACACCCGCGAGTTGCTCGCCGCAGCCGGTAAGGGCGGCCGGACCGGCAAGGGCAAGGGCGCTACGAAGGTCCGGCAAGATGGCCTGGCCGCGGCGCCGGCCGAAGACCTGGTGGGCCTGATCGAACAGCTGACCGAGCAGATGCACGCGGCTGCCGCCGAACTCCAGTTCGAGATCGCCGCGAGGATCCGTGACGAGGTAGGCGACCTCAAGCGCGAACTGCGCCAAATGCAGTCCGCCGGGCACGCCTAAGGTAAAGTTGGGCCTACGTAGGGGAGTATCCCAAGCGCTAGGTCCGTCAACACGCAAGGCACAGACGCCTCGCCGGGCCTAGTGGATCGCCGTTTGAGCGCTGTTGCCTTTGGGCTTGGAGACGCAGGCAGGTCGGAGAGACTTACGCCGTTTTGGCGTACCTGCGAAAGGCATTTTAAATGCAACTCCCCGCCTGGTTTGAGATCGGCTCTTTTGTCGTTCTCGGAATCATCCTCCTTGTCGACCTTCTCCTGGTGGTCAAGCGTCCGCACGAACCGTCCATGAAGGAAGCAGGCCTCTGGGTCGCCTTCTACGTCACCCTTGCCTTGGTGTTCGCCGGAGCGATGTTCGCTTTTGCCGGGCCGGAGCATGGCGGCCAGTTCATCGCCGGATGGGTGACCGAATACAGCCTGAGTATCGACAACCTCTTTGTCTTCATCATCATCATGGCGCGGTTCTCGGTGCCCCGTAAGTACCAGCAAGAGGTGCTCATGGTGGGCATCATTATCGCCCTCGTCCTGCGCGGCATCTTCATTGCCCTGGGTGCCGTGGTGATTGAGCAGTTCAGCTGGGTCTTCTACATCTTTGGCGCGTTCCTCCTGTGGACAGCGTGGAAGCAGGCCACCGACAACGGCGAAGACGAGGAAGACGGCGCCGAAAACCCGCTGATCGCCCGCATCCGCAAAGTTGTCCCGATGTCGGAGAAGTTCGACGGCGGCAAGTTGCGCACCACGGTCAACGGAAAGAAACTGTTCACGCCCATGCTGATCGTCTTCGTGACCATCGGTATGACGGACCTCTTGTTCGCCGTGGACTCCATTCCGGCGATCTTCGGACTGACTCAGAGCGCCTTTATCGTCTTCACTGCCAACATCTTCGCCCTCATGGGCCTGCGCCAGCTGTACTTCCTGCTTGGCGGCCTCATGAGCCGGCTGATCTACCTCAAGCACGCATTGTCGGTCATCCTCGCGTTCATCGGCGTCAAGCTGGTCCTGCACGCCATGCACGTCAACGAACTGCCCTTCATCAACGGCGGCCACCATATTGAATGGGCTCCGGAGATTCCGACCTATGTGTCCCTCGCGGTCATCATCGGCACGATCGTTGTGGCGGTTTTCGCGAGCCTCCTGACACCGGCTGCCAGCAAGTCCAAACTGGACGCACGGCTCGAGGAAGATTCCCGCAAGAGCATGAACAAGGTCAGCGGCCACTAAGGACTGCGGAGCCACTAACAACAGCGGAGCGTTTTGGAGCCCCGGTCATTGCCATGGCCGGGGCTCAGTTCTTGCCGCGGGCCATCCCCAGGAGCCGGTTGAAGATTCCTTCCCCGTCTTCGCCGATGCCATCGTGATGAAAGTCGCCTGTGGTCCAGGGCTGCAGTCCGCGGACGGCGGCTGCGGTTTCCATGGAGAGCTGGAAGTCCACATAGATATCGTCGCGATAAACGGCAGCCGCGACGGGCACAGTGTTCGCGTTCAGCCGGGGCACATCGTAGAGGGGTTTCCAGTCTTGCTTGGCGGCCAACAATTCGGCTACTTCCTGCAGGGGTACGAGCGCCGGATCCTGTTCGAAGTACCAGGGGTAGACCATTTCGCCCGTCAGGAGCGGCTCCGCGACGTCGGGCTGGAACTCGGGGAATTCCGCGCGCACCCGCCACGCCGCCCAGTCGGTGGCCTGCCCTTGGCCATAGATGGACTCGTGCAAGACCGCGTACAGGGGATTCGATGCGCGGGAAACGAGCCCGTGGACCTGTTCCAGAAACGCATCGGCGAGGCGTTCTCCCTCCTGGGAAGGCACGAAGGCATCCTCCAGGAGGGTGTGCAGGGCATCGACGCGGGCGTTCCCGCCCAGGAACGATCCCACCATTTGGAAGCGTTCCGTGGTGAGGCGTTCTCCGCTGGGCAGCCGCTCCTCCGTGGATTCCAGATGCCGCGCAATCCGGGTAACCAGCTTGCGGTCCTCCGGATACCACGCGAAGTATTCCGCGTTCCGTTCCGCAACCCGTTGGAAGGTGGCCCGGTAGACGCGCTCGGCCGGGCCTTCCAACGGGGCCAGCCCTCCCGTGATGAGTACTTCGCTCAGCCCTTCCGGCGCGAAGGACAGGTATGTCAGCGCGCAGAAACCGCCGAAGCTCTGGCCCAGGACGGTCCACGGCTCCGAGCCCAAGGTCTTCCGGATGAGTTCGGCGTCGGCCACGATCGAATCTGCCCGGAAATGCGTGAGGTAGTCCGCCTGCGCCGCGGCATCGCCCCGGAGCGGCAAGGTATTGCGGTCCGCCGGAGTGGACAGGCCCGTGCCCCGTTGATCCAGCATCAGGATACGGAAACTCCTCGCGGCAGCCTTCATCCAACCGGACAAGGACGTGGTCCGGGTTCCGCGTCCGCCGGGCCCGCCCTGGAGGTAGAGCAACCACGGCAGCCGCGCCGCGTCCTGCTCCGAGTGCTCCGCGGAGACGAACTCCCGGGCGAAGACGGTGATCGTTTCCGCGGTGTCTGCAGCTTCCTCACCTTCGGACGCCCAATGGTCGAGGGGAACCGTGAAGAAGTGCTCCGTGGTGCGGACACCCCGGAATTCGTGGCGTGCCCGGACGGTGTGGGCCCCTTGCTGGACCGCTTGTTCAGCCACGCGCTCAGCCACGAGCCATCACCTTGTCATCGCTGCCGAAGGCACCCAGCGCTTCGCCGGTCAGCCGGAAGGTCGACCAGCCGTCCATCGGAACGGCACCGAGGGCGCGGTAGAAGTTGATGGACGGTTCGTTCCAATCCAGGACGCTCCATTCCACCCGCGCGTAGCGGCGTTCGACGGCGGTGGCGGCTAGATGCTGCAGGAGCGCCTTCCCGTGGCCCTCGCCCCGCGCATCGGGCGTGACGTAGAGGTCCTCGAGGTAGATGCCGTGGACGCCTTCCCACGTGGAGTAGTTCAGGAACCACAAAGCGAATCCCTGCACGTCTCCTGCCGCGTTTTCCGCCATGTGCGCATACACCCGCGGATTCGCGCCGAACAAAGCCTCGGTGAGCATTTCCGGCGTGTTCTTCACGGCGTCGGGCTCTTTTTCGTAGACCGCAAGCTCATGGATCATCTGCAGGATCGCAGGGACATCGGACACTGTGGCAGGGCGGATAACACTCATGATTCGAGCTTACTAGGCGCCTAGAGGCGGTTGACCGAGGTCACCTTGACCACGGCGGTGCCGCTCTCGTCCGAGGCGGCCAGATCCACTTCGGCGGAAACGCCCCAGTCATGGTTGCGGGCCGGGTCATCGAAAATCTGCCGCACCCGCCAGATGCCGGGTTCCTCCGTGATCATGAGGAGTCCCGGTCCCCGGGCGTCGGGGCCGGTTCCGATGTCGTCGTGTTCGTCGAAGTAGTCGTCCAAAGCGTCTTCCCAGCGCTCCGCATCCCAGCCGCTGCCGGCGTCGAGCTCGCCCAACGCGGCCGCGTCCTCGTCCGCGAACAACTCGACCCGCCGGAACATTTCGTTGCGGACCATGACCCTGAAGGCGCGGATGTTGGACGTGAGCGACGGCGGGGGAGGCGGCGGAGCGTCGTGCGGGGTCGGAGCCACCCCGGAGGTGAGCTCTTCCCACTCGTCGAGCAGGCTGGAGTCGACTTGGCGGACCAGTTCACCCAGCCAGGCGATGAGGTCCTCGAGGTCTTCGCGGAGCGAGTCCTGCGGCACCGTCTGGCGCAGGGCCTTGAAGCCATCGGCCAGATAACGCAGCACGATCCCCTCGGAGCGGGCCAGCCCGTAGAACTGGACGAACTCGCCGAAATTCATGGCCCGCTCGTACATGTCCCGGACCACCGACTTGGGAGCCAGTTCGAAGTCGCCCACCCAGGGTGCGGCCTTGCGGTACACCTCGAATGCTTCGCCCAGGATCTCCGCCAACGGCTGCGGGTAGCTGACTTCTTCAAGCATCGCCATGCGCTGGTCGTAATCAATACCGTCGGCCTTCATCGCGGCGACCGCTTCGCCGCGTGCCTTCTTCTGCTGCGCAGAGAGAATCTGCCGGGGCTTCTCGAGGGTTGCTTCGATCACGGACACGACGTCCAAGGCGTACGACGGCGACTCCGGATCCAGCAGCTCGAGCGCGGCAAGGGCAAACGGTGAAAGCGGCTGGTTCAGGGCGAAGTTGGCTTGCAGGTGAACGGTCAGCCGGACGGAACGGCCTTCTTTCTCCTGCTCGGCCTCGGGAATGCGCTCAACCACTCCGGCTGCCAACAGCTCGCGGTAGATACTGAGGGCCTTCTTCATGAGCTGCAGTTGCGCGGGCCGTGTCTCGTGGTTTTCGGTGAGCAGACGGCGGGCAGCGGCGAAGGGGTCGCCGGGGCGCTCCATCAAGTTGAGCAGCATTGCATGCGTCACGGTGAAACTCGAGGTCAACGGGTCCGGCACGGACTCCACCAAACGGGTGAAGGTGGGCTGCCCCCAGGAGACGAAGCCTTCCGGCGGCTTTTTCCGCACGACTTGCCGCAGTTTCTTCTGGTCGTCGCCGAACTTCGCGGTGGCCTTCGCCATCGCCTTCGCGTTCTCCACGACGTGTTCGGGAGCCTGCACAACGACTGTTCCGGCAGTGTCATAGCCCGCGCGGCCGGCGCGGCCGGCGATTTGGTGGAATTCCCGGGAGTTCAGCAGGCGGGTGCGGACGCCGTCGTATTTGCTGAGAGCCGTCAGGAGGACCGTGCGGATGGGAACGTTGATCCCGACCCCGAGCGTGTCGGTGCCGCAAATGACCTTCAAGAGTCCTGCTTGTGCCAGTTGCTCCACGAGGCGGCGGTACTTGGGCAGCATGCCGGCGTGGTGGACGCCGATGCCGTGGCGGACCAGCCGGTTCAGGGTCTTGCCGAAGCCGGCGGCGAACCTGAAACCGGCGATCAGCTCGGCAATCTTGTCCTTCTCCTCGCGGGTGCACATGTTGACGCTCATGAGGTTCTGGGCACGCTCGATGGCTTCGACCTGGCTGAAATGCACTACGTACACGGGAACCTGCTTGGTGCTCAGCAGTTCCTCAAGGGTTTCGTGGACCGGCGTTTCCTGGAAGTAGTAGTGGAGCGGGATGGGGCGTTCGGCCGAACTGACGGTGGTGGTGGGCCGTCCGGTGAGTTCGCTCAGGCCGGTTTCGAAGCGGCTGACGTCTCCCAGGGTGGCCGACATCAGCAGGAATTGCGCCTGGGGGAGTTCCAGTAGCGGCACTTGCCACGCCCAACCGCGCTGGGGATCGGAGTAGAAGTGGAATTCGTCCATGACGACCGTGCCAAGCTCGGCTTCCTTGCCTTCGCGCAAAGCGATATTGGCGAGGATTTCGGCGGTGCAGCAGATGATCGGGGCATCCTGGTTGACTCCCGAATCGCCGGTGATCATGCCAACGTTCTCGGCTCCGAAAATGTCGCAGAGGGCGAAGAACTTCTCGGAGACCAAGGCCTTGATGGGGGCGGTGTAGTAGCTGCGCATCCCGCGGGACATCGCTTCGAAGTGCGCGGCGATCGCCACAAGGGACTTCCCGGAACCGGTGGGGGTTGCCAGGATGACATTGGAGCCCGACGCGAGTTCCATGATGGCCTCGTCCTGAGCGGGGTACAGCTGAAACCCGCGGCTCTCCGCCCATTCGACGAAGCGTGTGTAGATTTCGTCCGGGTCAACGCGTCCGCTGTCGGGGAGCTGCTCAAGAAGTTTCATTGCCTTCCAGCTTAGTGTGGGTGGAGCGGACCACGGAGACCGACAATGGAGGATGCAGTGAAGTGGGATCCAGCCAAGTACGTCGAGTTCGGCAATCACCGCGACCGGCCGTTTTTTGACCTGACCTCGAGGATCCTGGCGGAGGACCCTCGGCACGTCGTGGATCTGGGCTGCGGACCGGGGAACTTGACGGCGACCCTCGCGTCGCGGTGGCCGGATGCCGCCGTCGTCGGGCTGGACTCCTCCGAGGAAATGCTGGCCAAAGCCCAGGTCCTCGCTGCCGCGCAACCGAGGCTTTCGTTCGCGCCGGCCGACATTGCTGAGTGGACACCGGAAGCGGACACCGACGTCGTGGTCAGCAATGCAGCGCTGCAGTGGGTGCCGGGGCACCTGACGATGCTCGCCACCTGGCTCGAAGCGCTGAAACCGGGCGCATGGTTTGCGCTCCAAGTCCCCGGAAACTTCGGTGCGCCTTCCCACGTGCTCATGCGCGAACTGGCCGCCTCACCGGAGTGGTCCGGAAGGCTGTCCGGTGTGCTGCGCCATGACGAGGCGGTGGGGGAACCGGTCGACTACCTGCGGATCATGCTCGACGCAGGATGCGACGCCGACGCCTGGGAAACCATTTACGAGCAACTTCTGCCGGGAGCCGATCCTGTCCTGGAGTGGGTGCGCGGGACCGGCCTGCGTCCAGTGCTAGCGGCCCTTCCCGAAGACGAAGCACGCGACTTCGAAAACGAATACGCGGCGGCGCTCCGCGACGCATATCCACGGGGCCGGCACGGGACCGTGTTTGCCTTCCGCAGGGTTTTTGCGGTGGCACAAAAGCAAGGCTGAGCGGTCCCACGTCCAAAGGACGCCGGAAGTGCCGCAATTGCAAGGTTTCGCACTGTGTTCTGAACTACAATGGCAACGCGATCTCGGGGTGGCATCGTGCGGAATCCGCTGCTCCGGAGGCCAACGATTGGAGGCAGTGTGCTGGCATCTTTGCTGTTGCAGCGCCTCGCTCCCTATAAGGCCCACGTGCTGGCCATTGTTCTCCTGCAGCTTGTCCAGACCGGCGCCACACTCCTCCTGCCCACCTTCAATGCCAAGATCGTCGACGACGGCCTGGTCGCCGGTAACAGCGAGGTGATTCTGCGCTTGGGCGCCTGGATGCTGGTTCTCACGGTGATCCAGGTGCTTGCCGCCGTGCTCGCAGGCTACCTTGGCGCGATTGTCGCCATGAAGGTTGGTCGCGGGCTGCGGCGGGAACTCTTCGACAAAATTCATTCCCTGCCCGATCAAGACGTCGCAGCCTTCGGACCGGCCAGCCTCGTGGTCAGGACCACCAATGACGTCCTGCAGCTGCAGAACATCACGGTGCTCGTTTTCGGCATGCTGGTGGCAGCGCCCGTCATGGGCATCGGAGGCGTGATCCTGGCAGTCGAACAGGACGTTGCCCTGTCCTGGATTGTTTTCGCCATCGTTCCAGTGCTGCTGATCATCATGCTGTTGATTGTCCGCAAGCTCGTCCCGCTGTATCGCGAGGGCCAAGGACTGGTGGATCGGATCAATGGCGTGCTCCGCGAACAGATCCTGGGGACCGCGGTCATCCGTGCCTTTGTCCGCCAGCCGTTTGAGATGAAACGGTTCGAAGCCGCCAACGACGCCCTGACAAAGAACAATCTCCGTTCTGCCCGGATTGTCGCGGCCATGCTTCCGCTCGTCATGACCGTGGTCAACCTTTCTTCCGCGGGCGTGGTCTGGCTAGGCGGGCACCGCATCATCGCCGGCGACATGCAGCTGGGTGCGCTCACTGCATTCATCGCTTACATCATGCAGATCCTCCTCGCGATCATGATGGCAATGTATGTATTAAGCACGGCGCCCCGCGCGGCTGTCAGCGCTGAACGCGTCACCGAAGTGCTCAATACGGAATCCGAAATGGTCCTGCCGGGAAACACCGCCGGTGGGATGGTGGCTCGCCCCTCGCGGTCGGAAGGCTTGCGCTTCGACAACGTCGTTTTCGCCTACCCGGGAGCCGAAACGCCCGTATTGGACAGCATTACCTTCCACGCGGCTCCGGGGACTACGACGGCGGTCATCGGCTCCACGGGAAGCGGCAAGTCGACCATCGTCAGCCTTGTGCCGAGACTCCTCGAAGTGAGCAGTGGAAGCATCTCGCTCGATGGCCGGGACATCGCGACCTTTCCGCTCGGGGCTTTGCGTGACCAGCTCGGCGTCGTGCCCCAGGAGAGCTGGCTGTTCCGCGGCACCATCGCCGAGAACCTTCGGATTTCACTATCGTCGGCGACGGATTCGCAATTGTGGCAGGCCCTTGAGACGGCCCAGGCCGCGGATTTCGTGAACGAGTTGCCTCAAGGACTGGAAACCACGTTGTCCCAGGGCGGCGCCGGTCTGTCCGGCGGTCAGCGACAGCGCTTATGCATAGCCCGTGCAATTCTGCGCCGCGCATCCGTCTACCTGTTTGACGATAGCTTCTCGGCGCTGGACACGGTGACGGAAGCAAAGCTCCGTGCCGCGCTTGAACCGGAACTCCGCGGGGCGACCATCATCCTTGTCGCCCAGCGCGTCAATACCGTGGTGTCGGCGGACCAGATACTGCTCATCGACGAGGGCCGCCTGGTGGCACGAGGAACTCACGACGAACTTCTTGAGTCCTCGGGGACCTACCGGGAAATCGTAGCGTCCCAGCTGGAAACGGAAGAAGCCGCGTGAGCAGCGAAGGCGAGCACCTCGCCGTCACAGCGAAACCGTCGCGTTCGCTCCTCCGCCTGGTGGGCTTGATGAAGCCCTCCCGGGGAATCATGACCACGGCGATCCTGTGCATCTGCGGCTTTGTCACGCTCAATGTTGCCGCCCCCAAGATACTCGGTGACGCCACCGACGTCATCGCGGCAGCGGTGTTCGGCGCGCAGTTCGACGCCGGGCGCTTCGTCTTCCTGTTGCTCCTGGCCGCAGGCATGTATTGCGTCGCCTCGTTGCTCAGCTGGGCGCAGGGCCGCCTCAACGCCCTCGCCGTGCAGCGGCTTGCATACGACCTCCGCGAAGCCGTGGAAGCGAAACTGCACCGGCTTCCCCTGGCCTATTACGACGGCCGCTCCCGGGGCGACGTCTTGAGCCGCGCCACGAACGACCTCGACAACGTGTCGCAGACGCTCAACCAGCTCCTTTCCCAGCTCCTGACCTCAACGCTGATGGTCATCGGTTCCCTCGGGATGATGCTGCTGCTTTCGCCGCTTCTCGCCGTCGTGTCCCTGCTGGCCGTTCCGGTTTCGGCGCTGGCGTCGATTGTCGTGACCCGACGCTCGCAGAAATACTTCGTCCGGCAGTGGGAAGCCACGGGGGACGTGAACTCCCTCGTGGAGGAGACAGCCACGGGTCATGAGACCATCAAGCTTTTCAACGCCCAGTCGTCGATGGCCGTCCGCTTCGCTGACCACAACGACGGCCTGTACGCCGCCAGTTCCAAGGCGCAGTTCGCTTCGGGGTTGCTGGTACCCCTCATGGCCTTCGTGTCGAACGCCAGCTACGTGGGGGTTGCCATTGTTGGTGCACTCCAGTTCCTCGCCGGAGCGATGAGCATCGGCGGCATTCAAGCGTTCATCCAATTCAACCGGCTCTTCAGCCAGCCGCTGGGCCAGATCGGCGGAATGGCTCAGGTCCTGCAATCGTGCGCAGTGTCCGCCAGCAGGGTCTTCGAGCTGTTGGACGCCGCTGAACTAACACGGGAACCGGAGGAACCGGACGGCGGTGCGCGCGCCGACGCCGGTTCGGGCTTCGATTCCCCTTCGGGGAGAGTGGCCTTTGAACGTATCTCCTTCAGCTACAGGCCGGAGGCGCCCCTGATCGAGGACCTGTCCTTCCACGTGGAACCGGGACAGACGGTGGCAATCGTCGGGCACACTGGGGCGGGGAAGACCACGCTGATCAGCCTCCTCATGCGTTTCCACGAGCTCGGCTCCGGAAGGATCACGATCGACGGCGTGGACATCGCCAGCATGGGACGTGATGCTCTCCGCAGGAATTTCGGCGTCGTTCTCCAGGATCCGTGGATTTTCACCGGCACCATCCGGGAGAACATTGAGTATGGACTTCCGGGCGCCAGCGAGGCAGAGATCGTGGCCGCAGCCGAGGCGAGCCATGTTGACCACTTTGTCCGCTCGCTGCCCAACGGTTACTCAACCATGCTCAGCAACGGAGGCGATCCCCTCAGCCAGGGCCAGAGGCAATTGCTCAGCATCGCGCGCGCACGGCTCTCGGGCCGCCCCATTCTGATCCTGGACGAGGCGACAAGTTCGGTGGATACCCGCACGGAAGTACTCATCCGCCAAGCGATGCACAGACTGCGGAGCAACAAGACGTCATTCGTCATTGCACACCGCTTGTCCACCATCCGCGACGCTGATCTAATTCTCGTCATGGACCACGGACGGATCGTTGAACACGGCACCCATCATTCGCTATTGGAGCTTGGCGGGCACTACACCCACTTGCACGAAGCTCAGTATGCCGCCGGTGGCGACGAACTCGCCGCGATGCCGGTGAAGTCCGCGAAGCATCGCGCCGGCCAGGGGGAGAGGGAAGCCTCATGAGTCCGCTTGAGTTTCCCGGTTCGTGGCGTCCCAGTCAGTCCAGCACGGTCGCCCTGTATGAACAGCTTCGGCTCCGCATCATCGAGCTGGCCGACGGCGGTACCTTGGCTGTCGGTACCAAACTTCCCGCAGTGCGCACCCTGGCCGAACAGTTGGATGTCGCCCCCCACACGGTGGCCCGGGCCTACAAGGAACTTGAAGCTGCGGGAGTGGTTGCAACCCGTGGCCGCAACGGAACAGTTGTGTGCGCCCGGGATGACCGCTGGAGCGCATTGGCAGCGGTCGCCGCGAGTTACTCGGCGGCGGCCAAGGCGCAGGGCGCCAGTTTCGCGGAGGCTGTGCAGCTTCTGGCAGCCGCTTATGACGCCGATTGATACCCGTCGGTAGGGTGTGGGAACCCACATGGAAATTCGAAGAAGTTTTCGATTAGCATTAGTGGGTGCCTAAAGCCGTAGCTGAAGTCCCCGCCGTCGAATCCTTCGCAAGCGTTTCCGCGCAGCAACCTTCCACGCCCGTAAGACATGACCTGTCCCGGCTCGTGGTCAAGGGAGCGCGCGAACACAACCTCCGGAACGTCGATCTCGACCTTCCCCGTGACGCCATGATCGTTTTCACGGGCCTGTCAGGATCAGGCAAGTCGTCCTTGGCCTTCGACACCATCTTCGCCGAGGGCCAGCGCCGGTACGTGGAGTCATTGTCGGCCTATGCCCGCCAGTTCCTGGGCCAAGTGGACAAACCGGACGTGGATTTCATCGAGGGCCTTTCCCCGGCGGTCTCGATCGACCAGAAGTCGACGAGCAAGAACCCGCGTTCCACCGTGGGCACCATCACCGAGATCTACGATTACATGCGCCTCCTCTGGGCGCGGGTCGGCCGGCCGCATTGCCCGGTGTGCCACGAACCGATCACGCGCCAGACGCCGCAGCAGATCGTCGACCAGCTGCTCGAACTCGAATCCGGCACCCGCTTCCAGATCCTTGCTCCCGTTGTCCGCGGACGCAAGGGTGAATTCGTCGAACTCTTCAAAGAGCTCACCGCCAAGGGATACTCACGCGCCCGGGTGGACGGAGATCTCGTCCAGCTGAGCGATCCGCCCAAGCTCGGCAAGCAATTCAAGCACTCAATTGAAGTGGTGGTGGACCGGCTGGTGGTCAAGGAAGGGATCAGCCAACGGCTGACCGACTCGATCGAAACCGCGCTCGGACTTGCGGAAGGCCGGGTGCTGGTCGAGTTCGTGGATCTCGACGCCGAGGACCCCGCACGGATCCGGGCCTTCTCCGAAAACCTTGCGTGCCCCAATGAGCACCCGCTGGCCATCGACGAAATCGAGCCCCGCTCCTTCTCGTTCAACAACCCCTTCGGCGCATGTGCCGCCTGCAGCGGCATCGGCACCAAGCTTGAAGTCGATGAAGAATTGGTGGTCCCCAACCCGGAACTTTCCTTGAACCAGGGGGCCATCGCGCCTTGGTCGCTGGGTACTGCCACCACGGAGTACTGGAACCGGCTCCTGGAGGGCCTGGCCTTGGAGCTCGACTTCTCCATGGACACCCCGTGGGAGAAGCTGTCGCAGGAAGTCCGGCAGACGGTGCTGCATGGCAAGGACCACAAAGTAGTTGTCCAGTACCGCAACAGGTTCGGCCGGGAGCGCAAGTACAGCACCGGCTTCGAAGGCGCGATCCAGTACGTCCACCGCAAACACGGCGAGACGGATTCCGACTGGGCGCGCGACCGCTACGAAGAGTACATGCGGCAAGTTCCCTGCCCTGCCTGCAACGGTGCCCGGCTTAATCCGGCGTCGCTGTCCGTTCTGATCAACGGCAAGTCCATCGCCGAAGTGGCAGCCCTTCCGATGCGTGATTGCGCCGATTTCCTCGGCAGCCTCACTCTCACCGACCGCGAGGCCCAGATTGCCCACCAGGTTCTCAAGGAAATCCAGGCACGCCTGACATTCCTGCTCGATGTGGGGCTCGAATACCTGAATCTCGAACGGCCGTCCGGGACCTTGTCCGGCGGTGAGGCCCAGCGCATCCGGCTTGCCACGCAGATCGGCTCCGGCTTGGTCGGCGTCCTGTATGTCCTGGACGAGCCGTCCATCGGGCTGCACCAGAAGGACAACCGCCGCCTCATCGAAACGCTCACCCGGTTGCGCGATCTCGGCAACACGCTGATAGTCGTCGAACACGACGAAGACACCATCCAGGAGG
The DNA here is from genome assembly GCF_058244265.1 of Arthrobacter sp. SE2. Taxonomy (NCBI): domain Bacteria; kingdom Bacillati; phylum Actinomycetota; class Actinomycetes; order Micrococcales; family Micrococcaceae; genus Arthrobacter; species Arthrobacter sp. SE2. Next base: position 84,553 of record NZ_JBZAYA010000005.1, read on the forward strand.
CCGACTGGGTAGTGGACATCGGACCTGGCGCCGGCGAGCACGGTGGCCAAGTGGTGCACTCCGGTTCTTACAAGGAACTCCTGGAAAACACGAACTCGCTGACCGGCGACTATTTGTCCGGACGGCGCAAGATCGACATTCCGGCAAAGCGGCGCAAGTATGACAAGAAGCGCGAGCTCAAAGTCATCGGCGCACGCGAAAACAACCTGAACAACGTTGACGCCACCTTCCCGCTGGGTCTCTTCACGGCCGTCACGGGCGTCAGTGGTTCAGGGAAGTCCACCCTGGTGAACGAGATCCTCTACAAGGTTCTCGCCAACAAGCTCAACGGTGCAAAGCAAGTCGCCGGCCGGCATCGTTCCGTGGCAGGCCTTGAGCACCTCGACAAGGTGGTCCACGTGGACCAGAGCCCTATCGGGCGGACCCCACGTTCCAACCCCGCCACCTACACTGGCGTCTTCGACAATATCCGGAAGCTTTTCGCGGAAACCACCGAAGCCAAGGTCCGCGGATACCAGCCTGGCCGCTTCTCCTTCAACGTCAAGGGCGGCCGCTGTGAAGCATGCTCCGGCGACGGCACCCTGAAGATCGAGATGAACTTTCTGCCGGACGTGTATGTTCCGTGCGAGGTGTGCCATGGCGCCCGGTACAACCGGGAAACCCTCGAAGTCCATTACAAGGGCAAGACCATCGCGGACGTCCTCAACATGCCCATCGAGGAGGGTGCTGAGTTCTTTGCCGCTTTCACCCCCATCGCCCGGCATTTGAACACCCTCGTCGACGTCGGTCTCGGCTATGTGCGGCTCGGTCAGCCCGCCACTACGCTTTCCGGTGGCGAGGCGCAACGCGTGAAGCTGGCCTCCGAACTGCAGAAGCGTTCGAACGGCCGGAGCGTCTATGTTTTGGACGAGCCCACTACAGGCCTCCACTTCGAGGACATCCGCAAGCTGCTCATGGTGCTGCAGGGGCTGGTGGACAAGGGCAATACGGTCATCACCATCGAACACAACCTTGACGTCATCAAGTCCGCCGACTGGATCGTGGACCTTGGCCCCAATGGCGGTTCAGGCGGTGGGCGCGTCGTGGCAACGGGCACGCCGGAACAAGTTGCCAAGTCCACGGAAAGCCATACCGCTACCTTCCTCGCGGAGATTCTCGGCTAGTCCTGTGTGAACGGCCGGGGAATATTTCGGGGACGATCGAAGTATTCCTTGGCCGGCATGTGAGTTTCAGGCATGCCTCAACTCGTGAGAAACTAACCCGGTGACTCAAACAATGGTGCCCGTAATCTTTGATCTGGACGGCACCCTTGTCGATCCTGCAGGTGGCATAACAGGCGGCATCGCCGCGGCCCTGGGCGAAATGGGCCTCCGTGTGCCGGATCAAGCCGTGCTGGACTCCATGGTTGGACCCAAGCTCAGCGATTCCCTGGAACACATTGCCGGGGTTCCCACAGGAAAAGTCGACGAAGTCATTGGGCTGTACCGCAGCTATTACCGTTCCGTCGGAATCGCTCAAAGCCGGCTCTATCCTGGTATCCGGGAGCTCCTGCAGTTCTTCGCAGAGTCGCGGCGGCCGGTTGCCGTGGCCACCCAGAAACCCCAAGGCTTGGCGCACATCGTGTTGGAGCACCACGGCATTGCCGGCTTCTTTGCCTCTATCTGCGGTGCGCCGGACGACGAGTCAATGGCCGCCAATACAGCTCCGGGTAAGGTGGCAATTGTTGGTGCCGCGCTGGCCACGTTGCGTTCCCAGCCTGCGGTGATGGTCGGAGATCGCCACCAGGATGTTGCCGGTGCCATGGCCAATGGCCTTGACTGCATCGGGGTCAGTTGGGGATTTGCGCCCGACGGCGAGCTTCAGGAGGCAGGCGCCGTCGCCGTTGTGGACACGGCGGCACAGCTGCTGAAGAAGATCGAAGAACTTGACGCTGTCCGCGCGGCGGCCCTGAGCGAGGTGCAGAACGATGGAAGCCTTTGATGTCATCCGCTGGACCACGCGCGGACTGATTTCCAGCACTTGCCGGCCCACGGTCATCGGGCTGGAGAACGTGCCCAAGGAAGGGCCCTTCATTGTGGCTCCGAACCATTTGTCATTTCTGGACAGCGTGATTGTCCAGGCCTTGATGCCGCGCCCCGTGGGCTTCTTTGCCAAGGCAGAGTACTTCACAACCAAGGGCTTCAAAGGCCGCGCGATGAAGGCGTTTTTCCAGGCAGTTGGATCCATCCCGGTGGAACGCGGAGAGCAAGCAGCCAGTGTGCAGGCCCTCAAAACCCTCCTGGACATCCTGGAGAACGGCAGGGGCATCGGCATCTATCCGGAGGGGACCCGCTCCCGGGACGGCTTGCTCTACCGCGGGCGCACCGGGGTCGGCTGGCTTGCCCTGACCACGGGAGCACCCGTGGTGCCGGTCGGGCTCATCGGCACGGACAAGCTGCAGCCCGTGGACCGCAACACCGTCCGTCCGCAGCATTTCACCATGAAGGTCGGCGAGCCGCTGTACTTCGAGAAGACCGGTCCGGACCATTCGCTACCTGCCAGGCGCGAAGTCACGGACAAGATCATGGATGCCATTGCGGCATTGAGCGGCCAGGAACGTTCCACGAGCTACAACCAGAGCAAGTCCGCGGAGTAGCTTCGGCGGGCTGGCCGGCCCGTACGGGGGAGTCCGATTCCCTTACTAGACTGGATCTGTGGCAGATCCAGCGAGTTATCGACCCCAGACGGGAGAAATCCCCACCACCCCCGGCGTCTATCGGTTCCGGGATCCGCATGGCCGCGTCATCTACGTGGGCAAGGCGAAGAACCTCCGCTCCCGGCTGAACTCGTACTTCGCCAACCCTGCGGGTCTGTTGCCGAAGACGCATGCGATGGTGCACGCGGCGAGCAGCGTCGAGTGGACCATGGTGGGCAGCGAGCTTGAGTCGCTTCAGCTCGAATACACCTGGATCAAGGAATTCAAGCCCCGCTTCAACGTCGTCTTCCGCGATGACAAGACCTATCCGTACCTTGCCGTGAGCATGGGGGAGAAGCTCCCGCGTGTCCAGGTCATGCGCGGGGAGCGCCGCAAGGGCACCCGCTACTTCGGGCCGTACACGGCTGGCGCCATCCGCGAAACCATGGACACCTTGTTGCGGGTCTTTCCGGTCCGCAGCTGCAGTCCAGGCGTGTTGAAGCGCGCCCAGGCCAGCGGCCGGCCATGCTTGCTGGGCTACATCGACAAATGCTCGGCCCCGTGTGTCGGCCGTGTCACCGCGGAGGAGCACCGGGCCATCGCGGAAGACTTCTGCTCGTTCATGGGTGGCGAAGCCAAACGCTTCATCACCCGCCTCGAAAAGGACATGGGCGCCGCCGTCGCCGAGCTGGACTACGAACGGGCAGCCCGGCTCCGGGACGACATCATCGCCCTCCGCAAAGTGTTCGAGCGCAACGCCGTCGTGCTCTCCGAAGACACCGACGCGGATGTCTTCGCGCTGCACGATGACGACCTCGAGGCCTCCGTGCAGGTATTCCACGTCAGGGGTGGCCGGGTGCGGGGCCAGCGCGGCTGGGTCGTGGAAAAAGTCGAGGACGCCACCACTCCGGAGCTCATCGAGCACCTGTTGCAGCAGGTCTACGGAGAGGACAGCGACAACCAGGGCCGTATTCCGCGCGAAGTCCTCGTACCGGAGATTCCGAGCAACCACCACGAACTGCTTGAATGGCTCGGCGGCCTCAGGGGCGCCAAGGTGGATATCCGGGTGCCGCAGCGCGGGGACAAGGCTGCCCTCATGTCCACCGTCCGCGAAAACGCCGAGCAGGCGCTGAAGCTCCACAAAGTCCGGCGGGCGGGCGATATCACAGTGCGTTCCCTGGCGCTCCAGGAACTGCAGGAAGCGCTTGATCTTCCCGTGCCCCTGCTCCGGATCGAGTGCTACGACATTTCCCATGTGCAGGGCACCAACGTGGTTGCGTCCATGGTGGTGGTGGAGGACGGCCTCCCCAAGAAATCCGACTACAGGAAGTTCTCCATCACGGGTGCGGCGGCAAGCGACGACACCGCTGCGATGCACGACGTCCTGACCAGGCGCTTCAGGCATTACCTGCAGGATAAGTCCGCCCAGCTCCCCAAGAGTGGAGAGGTTCCGAACCCCGGCGCCGGGGAACCGTCGTCGCCGGATGATGCTGCCCTCACGGGAGCCAAGGCGAAATTCGCCTATCCGCCCAACCTCGTCGTCGTCGACGGCGGGCAGCCCCAGGTGAATGCCGCCGCGCGGGCACTCTCGGAGCTGGGGATCGACGACGTCTACGTCGTGGGCCTGGCCAAGCGCCTCGAAGAAGTCTGGTTGCCGGACAGCGACTTCCCGGTGATTCTGCCCCGCACATCGCAGGGGCTCTACTTGCTCCAGCGCATTCGCGACGAAGCCCACCGTTTCGCCATCACCTTCCACCGGCAGAAGCGTGGAAAGGCGATGACTGTGTCCGCGCTCGACGGCGTTCCGGGCCTCGGCGAGGCCAAACGGAAGGCGCTCGTGGCGCATTTCGGTTCGCTCAAGAAGATCAAGGCGGCAACGGCCCTTGAGCTCACTGCCGCGAAGGGGATCGGCCCGGCATTGGCGGAAGCGGTCGTCAGCCATCTGGCGGCAGCCGGCGCCTCCGGAGAAGCCGCTCCCGCAGTAAACATGACCACCGGCGAAATCCTTGAAATTTAGCTAGGGTAATAAGCGGACCCCTCCTCAAGGGGTCCGCTTATGGACCATCCCACAAACTTTGGACCATCTCAGAAACGGGGAAACTTGATGTCAGAGTCAACAGCAGGATCCGGCGCGGAGCAGGACGGTCTCATCCCCGTCAAGCCTGTCGAAGCGGAACTGCTGGTGGTGACTGGCATGTCCGGAGCAGGCCGCAGCACCGCCTCGGACGCCCTGGAAGACCACGGCTGGTACGTCGTCGAAAACCTCCCGCCGCAGATGCTGGGGACGCTTGCCGAAATCGTCTCGCACGCGCCCCAGTCCATTCCCAAGCTCGCCGTCGTCGTGGACGTGCGTAGCAAAGGACTCTTCACTGATATCAGGACGGCGCTCGGCGCCCTCAGCGCCAGCGGAATCACCTTCCGCGTCCTCTTCCTTGATGCCAGCGACAACGTCCTTGTACGGCGCTTCGAGCAGGGCCGCCGCCCGCATCCGCTCCAGGGTGGTGGCCGGATCCTGGACGGCATCGCGGCGGAACGCGACGTCCTGAAGGAACTCCGCGAATCGGCAGACGTGGTCCTGGACACGAGTACGTACAACGTCCACGGCCTGGCAACCGCCATCACGGAACTCTTCAACGACACAGGCCCTGTGGCGTTGCGCTTGAACGTCATGAGCTTCGGCTTCAAATACGGGCTGCCCGTAGACGCCAACTTCGTGGCGGATGCACGCTTCATCCCCAACCCGCACTGGGTTCCGAAATTGCGTCCGCACACGGGACTCGACGCCGATGTCAGCGACTACGTCTTGGGGGCCGCGGGCGTGAAGGACTTCGTTGACCGCTATGTCCTTGCCTTGGAGCCCGTCTTGGACGGCTATCGGACAGAGAACAAGCACTACGCCACCATCGCTGTTGGTTGCACGGGCGGCAAGCACCGTTCGGTCGCGGTCGCCGTCGAACTTTCCAAGCGGCTCGCACAATATCCCCGGGTCACCGTCACCACAAGCCACCGCGATCTGGGTCGCGAATAATGGGGGTCCTGACCGGACCCCTGCCGCTGGTTCCACCGAAGGGCACCCCGGGCAGCCAGCCCGCCAAGGGCCCATCGGTTGTGGCGCTCGGCGGCGGTCACGGGCTTTCCGCGTCGTTGTCGGCATTGCGCCTCCTGACCTCCGAGCTCACCGCGATTGTGACCGTTGCCGACGACGGCGGATCCTCCGGGCGGCTGCGCCAAGAGTACGGCGTCCTTCCGCCCGGCGACCTTCGAATGGCGCTGAGCGCCCTTTGTGACGACACCGATTGGGGACGCACCTGGCGGGACGTCATGCAGCATCGCTTCAAGACTCCGAGCGGACGCCAGGGCTCCTTGGACGATCACGCCATGGGGAACCTGCTCATCGTCACCCTTTGGGAGCTTCTGGGCGACGCAGTGGCGGGATTGAAATGGGCAGGCGCCCTTCTGGGTGCCCGTGGCCAGGTCCTCCCGATGTCCACACAGCCGCTGAACATCGAGGGCGACGTCCGCGTGCCCTTGCCAGGGGGTGGGTACGAGTTCCAGGTCGTCAAAGGCCAGGCCAAGTGCGCCGTAGCCGGATCGCTCGAAAACGTGAGGCTCCTCCCGGAGGACGCGCGCGCGTGCATCGAAGCGCTGACTGCAATCGAGCTTGCGGACTGGATCATTCTGGGTCCCGGCTCCTGGTACACGTCCGTGTTGCCGCATTTGCTGTTGCCCGAAATGCGCCAGGCTTTGTGCGACACTCCCGCCAAACGCTGCCTCACCATGAACCTCGCCATGGACACCAAGGAAACCTCCGGGATGTCGGCCGCGGATCATCTGGATGCCCTGCGCCACTACGCGCCGGAGTTCAGCGTGGACGTCGTCCTGGCCGATCCGACCTCGATATCGGACCTCAAGGACTTCGAACGCGCTGCCGGGATGATTGGTGCGGAGGTGGTCTTGGGTAAAGTGGGGGCGTCGAGCCGCCGTCCAGTCCACGACCCGCTGCGTCTGGCATCGGCGTACCACGATATCTTCGGGAATAGTTAGGAACATGCGATGGCACTGACCGCATCGGTCAAGGAAGAACTTTCCCGGCTGGACATCAAGAAGTCGTCCGTCCGCAAGGCCGAAGTCTCGGCCATGCTGCGTTTTGCCGGCGGACTGCACATCATTTCGGGGCGCATCGTGATCGAGGCTGAGGTTGACCTCGCCTCCACGGCGCGGCGGCTGCGCGCCGCGATCGCGGAAGTCTACGGGCACCAGAGCGAGATCATCGTCGTCTCCGGCGGGGGACTCCGCCGCGGTAGCCGCTACGTTGTCCGTGTAGTGCGCGACGGCGAAGCCCTGGCCCGCCAGACCGGCCTCCTGGACGGCCGTGGACGGCCTGTGCGTGGCTTGCCGTCCGCCGTCGTCAACGGTTCGGCGTCGGACGCGGAGGCTGTGTGGCGCGGCGCGTTCCTGGCCCACGGATCCCTTACCGAACCCGGCCGGTCCTCCTCGCTCGAGGTCACGTGTCCCGGGCCGGAATCGGCGCTTGCCCTGGTGGGGGCCGCCCGTCGCCTCGGTATCCAGGCCAAGGCGCGGGAAGTGCGCGGCGTGGATCGCGTCGTCATCCGTGATGGCGACACCATCGCCGCGCTGCTCACCCGGATGGGCGCCCATGACGCCCTCATGGTGTGGGAGGAGCGCCGCATGCGGAAGGAAGTCCGGGCCACGGCCAACCGCCTCGCGAACTTCGACGACGCAAACCTGCGCCGCTCGGCCCAGGCCGCCGTCGCGGCCGGCGCCCGCGTGGACAGGGCCTTGGAAATCCTGGGCGACGACGTTCCGGACCACCTCAAATACGCCGGTGAACTCCGGGTGGCCCACAAGCAGGCCAGCCTGGATGAATTGGGCCGGCTTGCCGATCCGCCCATGACCAAGGACGCCATCGCGGGGAGGATCCGCCGGCTCCTGGCCATGGCGGACAAGCGGGCCGGGGACCTGGGAATCCCGGGTACCGAGGCAAATGTGACCCCCGAAATGATGGACGAATAAGGCACCCGCCCTAGAATCGTCAGGGTGTAGATTTCCGGCCGGTTCGCCGGTCGGATGAACAAAACGAGAGTTACCAACCGGACCCCGGTCCACTACATTGGAGGATTTCGTGACAGAGTACGTACTGCCCGAGCTCGGCTACGACTACGCAGCACTTGAGCCGCACATTTCGGCGAAGATCATGGAGCTGCACCACAGCAAGCACCACGCTGCCTATGTAGCAGGCGCCAACAACGCTTTGGCGCAGTTGGCCGAGGCCCGCGACAAGGGCGACTTCGCCAACATCAACCGCCTCTCGAAGGACCTCGCGTTCCACACCGGCGGCCACATCAACCACTCCGTGTTCTGGAACAACATCTCCCCGGACGGCGGCGACAAGCCCGAGGGCGAGCTGGCTGCGGCCATTGACGACGCCTTCGGTTCCTTCGACGCATTCCGGGCCCAGTTCTCGGCAGCCGCCCTCGGCCTGCAGGGATCCGGCTGGGGTTTCCTCGCCTACGAGCCCATCGGTGGGAACCTGCTCATCGAGCAGCTCTACGACCAGCAGGGCAACGTCGCAGTCGGCACCACGCCCCTGCTCATGCTGGACATGTGGGAGCACGCTTTCTACCTGGATTACGTCAACGTCAAGGCTGACTACGTCAAGGCCTTCTGGAACATCGTCAACTGGGCCGACGTCGCGAAGCGCTTCGAAGCAGCCCGCGCGAACGCCACCGGGCTGATCGTTCTCTAGGGAACTCCGCCCGAACCGGTGAGTGACGCGGAATACACGGGGATGTAACAAACTTCACATTCAGGTGAATTTCGCCCAAATACCGGATTGTCTGCCCCCGCAGTTGCGGGGGCAGACGTAGTTAAACGTAAGATGGGTCACGGAAGGCGGTTAGCCTTCAGCAATGTGGCTGGTCGCCCTCCGATCTGATAATCACTTCTGCCCAATGATGTGCGGGAATTGTTAGTTGGAATCAAGATCCGACTCACTAGGTGTGCTTGCAAGAGCACCAAGGAGACTGAAATAGTGACCACCCGTATTGGTATCAACGGCTTTGGCCGCATCGGCCGCAACTACTTCCGCGCAGCACTCGCCCAGGGTGCAGACCTCGAAATTGTTGCGGTCAACGACCTCACGAGTCCCGAGGCACTTGCCCACCTTTTGAAGTACGACTCCGTCGGCGGTCGCCTGACCCAGACTGTTGAAGTCAAAGAGGGCAACCTCATTGTCGACGGCAGCATCATCAAGGTCCTTGCAGAGCGCGATCCTGCGAACCTCCCCTGGGGCGAACTGGGCGTCGACATCGTCATCGAGTCCACCGGCTTCTTCACCAAGGCTGCCGCCGCACAGAAGCACATCGATGCAGGTGCCAAGAAGGTCCTGATCTCCGCTCCCGCTTCGGACGAAGACATCACCATCGTCATGGGCGTCAACCACGAGCTCTACGACCCCGCTGCACACCACATCATTTCCAACGCTTCCTGCACCACCAACTGCCTCGGCCCCCTGGCCAAGGTCGTCAACGACGCCTTCGGCATCGAGCGCGGCCTCATGACCACGGTGCACGCGTACACGGCAGACCAGAACCTGCAGGACGGCCCCCACAGCGACCTCCGCCGTGCCCGCGCCGCAGCGATCAACATGGTTCCCACCTCCACCGGTGCTGCCAAGGCGATCGGCTTGGTCCTTCCGGAGCTCAAGGGCAAGCTTGACGGCTACGCCATCCGCGTCCCGGTCCCGACCGGTTCCGCCACGGACCTGACCGTCACGGTTTCCCGCGAAGTGACCGTTGAGGAAGTCAACGCGGCTCTCAAGGCAGCTTCCGAGACCGAGCAGTTCAAGGGCATCCTCAGCTACACGGCAGATCCGATCGTCTCTTCGGACATCGTTGGCGACCCCTCGTCTTCGATCTTCGACTCCGGCCTCACCAAGGTCATCGGCAACCAGGTCAAGGTTGTTTCCTGGTATGACAACGAATGGGGCTACTCCAACCGCCTCGTTGACCTCACGGAGCTCGTCGCATCCAAGCTGGGCTAGGGTAGACACATGACATCTCACACCCTCAACGAACTGATCGCTGAAGGTGTCCGCGGGCGGTACATTCTTGTCAGAAGTGACCTGAATGTGCCGCTCGACGGCTCTACGGTGACCGACGACGGCCGCATCAAGGCCTCCCTCCCGGTCATCGAAAAGCTCTCGGACGCCGGTGCCCGCGTGCTCGTCACGGCCCACCTGGGACGCCCCAAGGGCTCTCCCGAGGCCAAGTATTCGCTCAAGCCGGCTGTTGCACGGCTTGCGGAGCTCGCGCCATTCAAGGTCCAGCTCGCGGAAGACACCGTTGGTGAGTCCGCCAAGGAGTTGGCCGGGTCCCAGGACGACGGGGACGTCCTCGTCCTGGAGAACGTCCGCTTCGACGCCCGCGAAACCAGCAAGGACGACGCCGAGCGCGGCGCCTTCGCCGATGAACTCGTGGCGCTGACCGGTGAGAACGGTGCCTTCGTGGATGACGCCTTCGGTGCCGTCCACCGCAAGCACGCCAGCGTGTACGACGTCGCCACGAAACTTCCCTCCTACCAGGGTGATCTCGTGCACACCGAGGTGGAGGTTCTTCGCAAACTCACCACGGATACCCAGCGCCCGTACGTCGTCGTCCTCGGCGGCTCAAAGGTTTCGGACAAGCTCGCGGTGATCGACAACCTCCTGGGCAAGGCTGACACCATCCTCGTCGGTGGCGGAATGCTCTTCACCTTCCTCGCAGCGGTTGGTCACAAGGTCGCGGGCAGCTTGCTTGAAGCTGACCAGATCCCCGTGGTCCAGGACTACCTCAAGCGGGCTTCCGACGCCGGTACCGCCTTTGTCATCCCCACCGACGTCGTGGTCGCAAGCCGCTTCGCCGCTGACGCCGAGCACGAAGTGGTCGCCGCGGACGCGATCGAGGACAGCTCGTTCGGCGCCTCAGGCATTGGCCTGGACATCGGACCGGTATCAGCAGCGGCTTTCGCCGAGCAGATCAAGGCCGCCAAGACCGTGTTCTGGAACGGCCCCATGGGCGTCTTTGAATTCGAAGCCTTCTCGGGCGGCACCCGTGCCATTGCCCAGGCTTTGACCGAGACGCCGGCATTCACCGTGGTGGGCGGCGGCGACTCCGCCGCAGCGGTCCGGACCCTCGGCTTTGAGGACTCCCAGTTCGGACACATTTCCACCGGCGGCGGCGCCAGCCTGGAATACCTTGAAGGCAAGGATCTTCCCGGCCTGAGCGTTCTGGACCGCTAAGGCTACAAAGCCGGCGGGGCGCCCTTCCTGGAAGGGAAGCGTCCCGCCGGCTTCCCTATCTCAACGCATCTTTGGAGCACACGTGACAACTTCTGCCAACGGAAACTTCATCCGCAAGCCCTTCATTGCCGGCAACTGGAAGATGAACATGGACCACGTCCAGGGCATCACCTTGCTGCAGAAGCTGGCATGGACCCTCTCCGACGCCAAGCACGACTACAGCCGGGTAGAGGTTTCGGTCTTCCCGCCCTTCACCGACCTCCGCGGTGTGCAGACCCTCGTCCAGGGCGACGAACTGGACGTCGTCTACGGCGGACAAGACCTTTCACAGTTCGATTCCGGGGCCTACACCGGCGATATCTCCGGCCAGTTCCTCAACAAGCTCGGTTGCGCCTACGTTCTGGTGGGCCACAGCGAACGCCGCACCATCCACAACGAGGACGACCAGGTCCTCAACGCGAAGGTCAAAGCAGCCTTCCGCCACGACGTCACGCCGGTCCTGTGTGTCGGCGAGGGCCTTGAGATCCGCCAGGCCGGCACCCACGTGGAGCACACGCTGGCCCAGTTGCGCGCCGGCGTCGACGGCCTCTCCGCAGATCAGGCAGGCGATCTGGTTGTCGCGTACGAGCCTGTCTGGGCCATCGGGACGGGCGAAGTCGCTGGTCCCGAAGACGCACAGGAGATGTGCGCCGCGATCCGTTCGGAGCTCGCATCCTTGTTCGACGATGCCGTGGCCGCCAAGACCCGACTCCTCTACGGCGGTTCGGTCAAGGCCAGCAACGCGGCAGCGATCATGGCCGAAAGCGACGTCGACGGTTTGCTGGTGGGTGGCGCGAGCCTGGACCCCGCCGAGTTTGCTAACATTGTCAGGTTCGAGAGCCACCTCAGCGCGGCTTAGTCCGTTTTAGGTTCCGCTCCCGTTTTCCGTTCTTCTGAAAGGCCGTCGTGGACGTTCTTCAAGTCATTCTGCAGATCCTGCTGGGCATTACCAGTCTTCTGCTGACGCTGCTCATCCTCCTCCACAAGGGGCGTGGCGGCGGGTTGTCCGATATGTTTGGCGGTGGCATGAGCTCAGGATTGAGTTCTTCAGGTGTTGCAGAGCGAAACCTCAACCGCTTCACCATCGTCTTGGGCTGCACTTGGGGCGTTGTGATCATCGGGCTTGGCCTCATCATGCGTTTCACCACGGGCGGAGACTCCTAGCACTGCCGCCGTCGGATCCTCGCACTCGAGGTGTCCTCTCATTAGACTAGGCTGCGTGGCCTTCACCGCCATGCAGCCGAACTCTCAAGGGGATCGACGATGGTTCATGGTACTTCTGGATTCCGGGGCACACGGGCCGGCGTAACAGCCGGATCGGCCCCAAGGAACCAACCCGACTCTGTAGTCGGCGAAAGCTTGCCGCGTATTCGTGTTCCCTATTGGTGCGCCAAGGGACATGAAACGCGGCTTGTTTTCGTTAAGCTCCCCGAAGATCAAATCCCGGTCCGATGGGACTGCCCGAAATGTGGCCTGGTTGCCGTCCGCGAACAGGGCGAAGCCACGATGGAACGTGCGGACGACGAAGTCTTCAAGAGCCACCTGGATTACGTTAAAGAAAGACGCTCCAGCCAGGACGCGGAGATTGTCCTGGCCGGAGCGCTCAAGCGGCTACGCGCCCGCGGGGTCCTTGCGGACGAGCTGCTGGGGGACACGTGAGGCTGCATTCTCATCGATGAGCCACAGGGTCCTCGAGCGGCCACTGGGTCCTGAGGCGGGAACCTGGACCGGGTTGGCCCCGGCAAGGGCCAGTCCCACGGCTCCGGCCTTGTCCTCGCCTGCCACAACCATCCAGATTTCCTGGGCGGAGTTGATGGCGGGCAAGGTCAGCGAAATCCTCGACGGCGGCGGCTTGGGGGAGTTCTCGACCCCCACTACCGTACGGTCCTTCACCCGGATACCCGCCTGCTCAGGGAAGAGCGAGGCAATGTGTGCATCCGGACCGACACCGAGCAGCAGGATGTCGAAACGGGGCAACTCGCCGGCCTCCTCGGGACGGTTGTCCGAAGTGTCCGCGGCGTGCTCGGCTTCGGCGGCAGCCTTGAGCCGGGCCGCGTAGTCCGCAGCGGCCTCGTCCGCAGTGGCGAACTCATCCGATGAACCCGGTTCGTGCACGCGGGCCGGGTCCACCGGCAGGCTGGAGAGCAATGCCTCATGCGCTTGGACGGTGTTGCGGTCCCTGCTGTCCTTGCCGACGAAGCGCTCGTCACCCCACCAGAAGTTCACCCGGGACCAGTCAACTGCGGGCGCAGCGGGCGAGTCGGCCACCGCTTTCAGGGTGCCGATGCCCACGGTTCCGCCGGTGAGGACCACAGTGGCTTCCCCGTGCTTGTCCTGGACGTCCACCAGCTTGGTGATGAGCCGTGCTGCGATCGCGGCCATAAGGACGGCGGAGTCGGGATGGATGCTTACTCTTGGGTCAGCGCTCACTGGGACGGTCACTCCTTGCTATTGGTTCGGGGCAGTCCCATAGTAATCACTTCTCCGAAGACATCGTCCGGATCAAGGCGGCGCAGTTCTTCGGCGAGGCAGTCCCGCAGGCTGCGGCGCGGCAGTGAAATCCGCTGGGCGGGCTGTCCCGGCTGGGTCAGTTCCGCGATGGTGAGGCCGGGACGGACCAGCTGGACGTCGCCGGTGGCGCGGCTCAGCCGCACCCGGCGGATGCCCGTTCCCGCCGGGTCGGCGACGATCTGGACCGGGGCCTCAAGGAACAGCGTGAGCCAGGCGGCCAGCAGCAGGGTGCTGGGTGAGTCAGAAGCACCCTCGACGGCGATGGCCGTGACGGGGGAATCGTCTACCTGGTCCAGCGCCGCTGCGAGCTGGAGGCGCCAGTTGGTCAGCCGGGTCCAGGCGAGGTCGGTGTCGCCTGCCCGGTACGTCTTCCGGATCCGGGCGAGTGCCGCCGCGGGGTCGGCCTCGTTGGCGGAGTCGGTGATGCGGCGGTGCGCGATGCGCCCGATGGAGGTCTCGCAGGCGTTCTCGGGTGCTCCGTGCGGCCACCAGGCCACGATCGGCGCATCGGGCAGGAGCAGTGCCGCGACGAGGGATTCGCTCTCCTTGGCGAGCTCGCCGTAGCCTCGCAGGACAATGACCTCTGAAGCCCCGGCGTCGCCGCCCACCCGGATCTGGGCGTCGAGGCGGTTGGGCGCTTCGCCACCGGCGTCCGCGAGCACGATGATGCGGCAGGGGTGTTCGCGGCTGGCCTCGTTGGCTGCCTCGATGGCTTCTTCTTCGAGACCGGACTTCGTGACGACCACGAGGGTCAGGACGCGTCCGAGGGCGATCACGCCTCCCTGCTCGCGCAGGGAGGTGATCTTCTTGGAGATCTTGGAGGTGGTGGTGTTGGGAAGATCTACGATCATGGCCTTCTCCAGGTTCGTCCGTCGCGGGCAAGCAGCTCGTCGGCCGAGGCGGGTCCCCAGCTACCGGGAGCGTAAGGTTCGGGCTGTTCGTCGAGTCCGGCCCAGTATTCCTCGAAGGGGTCCAGGATCTTCCAGGACTCCTCGACTTCCTGGTGCCGGGGGAAGAGCGGGGGCTCGCCCAGCAGCACGTCCAGGATGAGACGTTCGTAGGCCTCGGGGCTGGACTCGGTGAACGAGTGTCCGTAGCCGAAGTCCATGGTGACGTCGCGGACTTCCATCTGCGTGCCGGGTACCTTGGAGCCGAAGCGGATGGTGGCGCCCTCGTCGGGCTGGACGCGGATGACGACGGCGTTCTGGCCGAAGTCATCCTCGCCGTGGCCGCGGAAGAGCAGGTTGGGTGCCCGCTTGAACACCACCGCGATCTCCGTGACGCGCCGGCCCAGCCGTTTGCCTGCCCGGAGGTAGAACGGCGCGCCGGCCCAGCGCCGCGTGTTGATGTCCAGGCGGATGGCCGCAAAGGTTTCCGTCTTGGAATCGGCGGGAATGCCGTCTTCCTCAAGGTAGCCCTGGACCAGTTCGCCGCCTTGCCAGCCGCCGGTGAACTGACCACGGGCAGAGTGGGTGGACAGGTCCTCGGGGAGCCTGACCGCGGCCAGGACCTTTTCCTTTTCGGCACGCAGGTCATCGGCGTTGAAGGAGATGGGCTCCTCCATTGCCGTCAATGCCAGCAGCTGCAGAAGGTGGTTCTGAATGACATCGCGTGCCGCCCCGACGCCGTCGTAATATCCAGCACGGCCTCCGGTGCCGATGTCCTCGGCCATGGTGATCTGGACGTGGTCGACGTAGTTGGCGTTCCACAAAGGCTCGAACAGCTGGTTGGCGAAGCGCAGGGCCAGGATGTTCTGCACCGTCTCCTTGCCCAGGTAGTGGTCGATGCGGAAGACCGCGTCCGGCGGGAAGACGGACTCCACGATGTCGTTGAGCTTGCGCGCGGACTCCAGGTCGTGGCCGAAGGGCTTCTCGATGACCACCCGACGCCACTGGCCGTCCCCGGCCTGCGCCAGCCCGTGCTTGGAGAGCTGTTGGCAGACCTGCTCGAAGGCCTTGGGTGGAATTGACAGGTAGAAACCGTGATTGCCGCGCGTGCCGCGGGTCTCGTCCAACTCATCAAGGGTGGCGCCGAGGCGCTTGAACGCCTGGTCGTCGTCGAACTCTCCCTGGACGAAGCGGATGCCCTCGGAGAGCTGGTTCCAGACGGCGTCGTCGAACGGAGTGCGGGAGTGCGCCTTGACGTTCTCCTTGACCTCGTCCGCGAAGTCCTCGTTGCTCCAGTCCCGCCGGCCGAAGCCGACGAGCGCGAAGCTCGGCGGCAACAGCCCGCGGTTGGCGAGGTCGTAGACCGCCGGCATGAGTTTCTTGCGGGCAAGGTCACCGGTGACTCCGAAGAACACCAATGACGAAGGCCCTGCGATGCGGTTCAGGCGCCGGTCCCGGGGATCCCGGAGGGGATTGCGGTGGCTTGCCTTTCCGGTGGACCTGTAACCGATTTGTGTTTCTGGCATGTTTGGGTTTGTGCCTTAGCTTTCGAGCGCGCTGGCCTGGCCGGCCAATGCGGCGACGATTTCCTGGAGCTGGGCAACGCCGGCTCCACGATCCGTGAGGTGCAGCCGCAGGACCGGACGGCCGTGGTTCTCGAGAACCTGCGCGTCGCCGGCCGCCTGGGCTGCAATCAGTTGACCGAAAGTGAACGGGCGTTCCGGGATGGCGATGTCGCCGGTCGCGGAAGCCGTAACCTGCAGGAACGAGCCGATGGCCGGCCCGCCCTTGTGGAATTGTCCGGTGGAGTGCAGGAAGCGCGGGCCCCAGCCGAAAGTGACCGGCCGGCCGCTGACTCCGGCGAGTTCGTCGCGGATGCCTTCCAGTTGAGCGAACGCGATCCGGTCGAAATATGCCTGGACGCTCAGATAGCCGTCTGTGCCGAGTTCACCGAGGAGCGCCTTGACGGCATCGGCGGCCGTTGCCGCGTCGCCGAGCCACGCACCCCCGCGGACCTCGATCGCGCCGTCGACGAAGTTCGCCGGCGTCGGCTCGGGACGGGCGTCCAGCAGGCCGCGCGCGGCAATCTTGGCTGCCTCGACGTCGGGCTGGTCAAAGGGGTTGATGCCAAGCAGGCGACCTGCCACCGAGGTGGCGAATTCCCAGACGAACATCTGGGTGGCCAGGCCACCGGCGATGGCGGCTTCGTTTTCGCCGAGTTCGACGTCGGACTCCGCACCGACGAGGCGGATCACCAGGACGTCGTCCGCGCCGCCGCTGACCTCCGGCGCGGAAGGACCTGCCACAACCGGCAGAACACCCGTGCCGAGCTTGCCGGTGGACTCGGCGATGAGCTGTTCGGCCCAATCGGCAAAGCCGACAATGCCGGAACCGTCTTCGACGATGACGATCTTGTTGCGCAGAGGGGTGGTTCCGCCCAGCGCGGCACCGAGCCGGAGCCCGATGTTTTCGGGGGAGTCCTCGTTGAGGATTTCCGCTGCTTCCTCGGCCTCATCCAGGAACGCCTGGATGTCGACTCCGGCGAGGCCACTGGGGACCAAGCCGAAAGCCGTCAGGGCCGAAAAGCGACCGCCGACGTTCGGATCCGCGTTGAAGACGGCACGGTAGCCGGCTTCACGGGAGGCCTTGTCCAGCGGGGACCCGGGATCGGTCACGATGACGATACGGCTCTTGGCATCGATGCCGGCCTCGGTGAAGGCCTGCTCGAATACCCGTCGCTGGGAGTCGGTTTCCACGGTGGAGCCTGACTTGGAAGAGACCACGATGGCGGTCTCGGCCAGGCGGTCCGCGAGGGCAGCACCGACCTGTTCGGGGTCTGTGCTGTCCAACACGGTCAGCTCGACGCCAGCGGTGCCGGCAATGACCTCGGGGGCAAGCGAAGAGCCGCCCATGCCACACAGGACAATGCGGGAGACGCCTTCGGCCCGGAGGGCATCCCGGAGTTCCAGGATCCCTTCGACCAAGGGCTGGGAAACGGTTGCCGCTTCCACCCATCCGAGCCGGATGGCGGATTCGGATTCGGCATCCGGACCCCACAAAGTGTGGTCCTTGGCGAAAATCCTCGTGGCAATCCGGTCTTCGACAAGTGCCGGGATGTGCTGCTCGATGGCCTGCTGCGCAGCACCGCTGGCGTCGTAGCTGAGAGTGCTCATGTGGGTTAGGAAGCCTTCCGTGCAGAGGCGAGGGCACCTTCGACGTCGGCCAGAAGTTCCTTCCAGCTGGCGACGAACTTGTCCAGGCCCTCGGATTCGAGGATTGCGACGACGTCGTTGTAGGAGATGCCCAGGCCCTCCAGTGCGTTGAGGACGTTGTTCGCTTCCTCGTACGTGCCGGAGACGGTGTCACCCGTGACCACGCCGTGGTCGAACGTGGCGTCGAGGGTCTTTTCCGGCATGGTGTTGACGACGCCCGCGGCGACCAGTTCGGTCACGTACAGGGTGTCCGGGTAGGCCGGGTCCTTGACGCCGGTGGAAGCCCAGAGCGGGCGCTGGGGGAGCGCGCCGGCCTCGGCCAGGACTGCCCAACGCTCGGTGGAAAACAGCTCTTCGTAGACCTGGTACGCAAGGCGGGCGTTGGCAACGCCTGCCTTGCCTTTGAGGGCTTTCGCTTCATCAGTGCCGAGGGCATTGAGGCGCTTGTCGATCTCGGAGTCCACGCGGGACACGAAGAAGGACGCCACCGAGTGGATCTTGGAGAGGTCGTGGCCGTTTTCCTTGGCCAGCTCAAGGCCGGACTGGAAAGCGTTGATGACCGCGCGGTAGCGCTCCAGGGAGAAGATCAGGGTCACGTTGACGCTGATGCCCTCCGCCAGGGTTGCCGTGATGGCGGCGAGCCCTTCAAGGGTTGCGGGGATCTTGATGTGGACGTTGTCCTTGTTGACCTTCTTGTACAGGTGCTTGGCCTCGGCGATGGTGCCTTCGGTGTCCCATGCCAGGCGGGGATCCACCTCGATGGAGACACGGCCGTCGACGCCCTTGCTCGCTGCCGCGACCGGAGCGAAGAGGTCGCAGGCGTCGGCGACGTCGGTGGTGGTGATCTCGAAGACTGTCTCTTCGACCGACGAGCCCTTGGCGGCCTCTTCGGCAATCACGGCGTCGTAGTCGCTGCCGGCGGTGATGGCGGCGTGGAAGATCGACGGGTTGGTGGTGACACCAACCACGTTCTTCTCGTCGATGAGCTTCTGGAGGGTGCCGCTGGCGAGGCGTTCCCGGGAAAGATCGTCAAGCCAGATGGACACGCCGGCGTCGGAAAGCTGCTGGGTGGGAGTCGTAGTCATTTCTTTAATCTCCTTGAAATCTGTTCGTTGCTGTCGGATTCGTCTCGGTCGCGTTTTCAGCTACCGAGACCCGCGAGGGAGTCCTTGGCGGCGGCGGCGACTGCTTCTGCCGTGATACCGAACTCCTTGAAGAGGCGCTTGTAGTCTGCCGAGGCGCCGAAGTGCTCGAGGCTGATGGAGCGTCCGGCGTCGCCGACGAATTCCTTCCAGCCCAGGGCCAGGCCGGCTTCGACCGAGACGCGGGCCTTGACGGTGGCCGGAAGCACGGACTCGCGGTACGCGGAGTCCTGCTTGTTGAACCACTCGACGCACGGCATGGAGACGACGCGGGTGGCGATGCCTTCGGCCTGGAGCGCTTCGCGGGCGTTCACCGCGAGCTGGACCTCGGAACCGGTGCCGATCAGGATGACGTCGGCCGGAACCGTCGCGCCGTCCTTCGAAGCCTCTGCCAGGACGTAGCCGCCCTTGGCGACGCCGGCGGTGGAGCCGAAGGTGTCACCCTCGGCAAGGCCTTCGCCGCGTGCGTAGGTCGGGATGTTCTGGCGGGTCAGCACGATGCCTGCCGGGTTCTCGTGGTTCTCCAGCATGGTCTTCCAAGCTGCGGCAACCTCGTTGGCGTCGCCGGGACGGACAACGTCCAGGCCCGGGATGGCGCGGAGGGTCGACAGCTGTTCCACCGGCTGGTGGGTGGGGCCGTCTTCGCCCAGGCCGATGGAGTCGTGGGTCCAGACGTACAGCGACGGGACACCCATGAGGGCGCCGAGGCGGATCGCGGGACGCTGGTAGTCGCTGAAGATCAGGAACGTGCCGGAGAACGCCCGGGTCCGGCCGTGCAGCGAGATGCCGTTCACGATCGACGCGGCGGCGTGCTCGCGGATACCGAAGTGCAGCACCCTGCCGTAAGGGTTGCCCTTCCATGCGCCGGTGGAGCGCGAGGTCGGGATGAACGACGGCGAACCCTCGATGGTGGTGTTGTTGGACTCGGCGAGGTCGGCGGAACCGCCCCACAGTTCCGGAAGGACCGGGCCGATCGCGTTCAGGACCTTGCCGGAAGCGGCGCGGGTGGAAACTTCCTTGCCTGCTTCGAAGACCGGCAGCGCGGCGTCGAGCTCGACGGGAAGCTTCTTGGCCTCGATGCGCTCAAGCAGTGCCGCGCCCTCGGGGTTGGCGGTCTGCCACGCCTCGAAGGATGCCTGCCATTCGCTCCGCTCGGCTGCGCCGCGTTCGACGACGGCACGGGCATGTGCCAGGACGTCCTCGTCAACCTGGAAGGAACGCTCGGGGTCGAAGCCCAGGACTTCCTTCAGTGCTGCGACTTCTTCGGCACCGAGGGCGGAACCGTGGATCTTGCCGGTGTTCTGCTTCTTGGGTGCCGGGTAGCCGATGATGGTGCGCAGCGAGATGATGGACGGCTTGGACGTCTCGGCCTTCGCGGCGAGCAGGGCGCCGTAGAGCTCCTGGACGTCTTCGACGTATTCGCCGGTCTTGGTCCAGTCCACGCGCTGGGTGTGCCAGCCGTAGGCCTCGTAGCGCTTGAGGACGTCTTCGGTGAAGGCCACGTCGGTGTCGTCTTCGATGGAGATGTGGTTCTCGTCGTAGATCACCACAAGGTTGCCCAGTTCCTGGTGTCCGGCCAGGGAAGAAGCTTCCGAGGTGACGCCTTCCTGGAGGTCGCCGTCGGAGGCAATGACCCAGATGGTGTGGTCGAACGGGCTCTCGCCGGCGGGAGCATCGGCGTCGAACAGGCCGCGTTGGCGGCGCTGCGAGTAGGCGAAGCCCACCGAGGAGGCCAGGCCCTGGCCCAGAGGGCCGGTGGTGATCTCGACGCCGGCGGTGTGCTTGTATTCCGGGTGGCCGGGGGTCAACGATCCCCAGGTGCGCAGGGCCTCGAGGTCCTTCAGCTCCAGGCCGTAGCCGGAAAGGAACAACTGGATGTACAAGGTCAGCGAAGTGTGTCCGGGGGACAGGATGAACCGGTCACGGCCGATCCAGTCCGGGTGCTTCGGGTCGTGGCGCATCAGCTTCTGGAACAGCAGGTAGGCGGCCGGTGCAAGGCTCATGGCCGTACCGGGGTGACCGTTGCCGACCTTCTCGACGGCGTCAGCGGCCAAAACGCGGACGGTGTCCACTACGCGCTGGTCCAGGCTTGTCCAAGTCAGTTCTTGCTCTTCCAAATGTGGCACGTAAACCGAGCCCCTCTCTGTGCTGACGGCTGGTGACGGCACATGGCAAGCCTCGGGCACAGGATGGCGCCCGCTGCGAAGTTCCTACCAGCCGTTCACCATTGAAACGTTGATCTATCATCCAGACATGCAAATCTGAGAATACGCTTTCTCGGAAACCTGCGTGAGCTGATCTGCAGACAGCTTAGCCCGGTTCGCCGCCCCGAATGGTGGGAATCTCAAAAAATGGACGCATATTCCGTTTTATGAATCACGGCGGCGGCAAAGTGCCGGTGAACTTTCGGAAACAAAGGAAAGTTCGCCGGTGCCGTGGCGTCGGACAGGCCACGGTATGATATCTGGAGGCCGAACCGGGGTGCCGCCATCGCGGGAAACCTGCCTTGACAACACCAGCAAAGAACAGAGTGACTGCCAACGTGAGCACAACAGATACGCCCCTCAACGCTTCCCCGGCTGTGGGGAAGCGCGGAATGTCCCGTAAGTTCAAGGCGTATCTGGCACTGACCAAACCCCGCGTGATCGAATTGCTGCTCGTCAGCACCCTGCCCACCATGATCTTCGCGCAACGGGGCTTCCCCTCCATCGGCTTGATTCTGGCCACGTTGGTGGGGGGCGCCTTCGCCGCCGGCAGCGCAGGGGTCTTCAACTGCTACATCGACCGCGACATCGACAAGTTGATGCACCGCACCGAAAAGCGGCCCCTCGTTACAGGCGAAGTCACCCCCCGCGAAGCACTCGTCTTCGCATGGATCCTTGGAGCTGCCTCCATCGCCATCCTGTGGTTCGGGGCCAATCCGCTTTCGGCGTGGCTGGGTCTTGGTGCGATTGTTTTCTACGTTGTCATCTACACGATGATCCTCAAGCGACGCACGGCGCAGAACATCGTATGGGGCGGCGCGGCCGGCTGCTTCCCGGTGCTGATCGCCTGGGCGGCCGTGACAAACACTGTCGAGTGGCCCGCCGTCGTCCTCTTCATGGTGATTTTCCTGTGGACTCCTCCGCACTACTGGCCGTTGTCCATGCGGTACGGCGAGGACTACCGCAACGCCAACGTCCCCATGCTGGGTGCCATCGCCGGTGCCAAGGTGGTTTCTGTCCAGGTGGTTTTGTACGCCTGGGCCATGGTGGTTTGCTCGCTGCTTTTGGTGCCGGTGGGCCGCGCGGGCTGGGTGTACACCATCGCCGCCGTCCTCGCGGGTGCTTGGTTCCTTTATGAATCCCATGCCCTCTACAACCGGGCGCAAGGCGGCGACGTCTCGAACAAGGGAGCCATGAAGGTCTTCCACGGCTCCATCAGCTACCTGACGCTTCTCTTCATTGCCCTCGCGGTGGACCCGTTCATCGGATCCCCGATCATCGGCGGCTGACCCCCGCTCACCTATAGGGCCGTTTTCCCAAACGCTCGCTCATTTATAGCGGTAAAACAGAAGACCCTCCCTCACGTCGCATGACGTGAGGGAGGGTCTTTCTTTTGGCTTCCGCAGAGGCCATCAGCCGCCAGGGGCTAGAGCTTCGGGCTGAACTAGACTTTCGGGCTGAACCGGGCCACATCCGCCGCGTTCGTGGCAGCACTCATGAGCAGGGCGGCACCCAACATGTGGGCGCCGACAAGGAGGGCGGGGATCCCGTTGTAGTACTGGGCAAAGCCAATGACCGCCTGCAGGACCGTCACGCCGAGCAGCAGCAGCGCCGCGGTGCGGAACGCGCCGCTGATTCCCTTGCGCACGACGAAGTAGACGGCGAAGACGGCTCCCGCCGTGATGAGGTACGCGGGCACTGCGTGGATGTGCGAGAAGAGGTCCCAGTCGAGGTCGTTCCGCGGCGCGTTGGCGTCCCCGGCGTGGGGTCCGGCGCCAGTCACCACGACGCCGAGGCACACCGCAATCGCCGAGAAAAGCGCGACGGCGGTCATGACAGGGCTCATGGCTCCCGGAATCGCCGCCAACGGCCGTTTCATGAAGCGGCCGGTCCGGCCATAGGCGCGGTTGACCAGGAGCGTGGAGAAGACGACCAGGGCCATGGAAACCAGGAAGTGCAGACCGACAACCCACGGGTTCAGATTGGACAGCACGGTGATGCCGCCGATGATGGCCTGTGCCGGAATGCTTGCGAGCAGGCCCACCGCAAGGAGGAAAAGGTCGCGGCGTTCCTTGCGGAGGTTCCACAAATACACCAGCATCATGACCGCGACGGCAGCCAAGGCGAAGGTCAGCATGCGGTTGCCGAATTCGATGAAGCCGTGGATGCCCATCTCCGGCGTGTTCACCAGGGAACCGCTGGTGCAGCGCGGCCACGTGGGGCAGCCGAGCCCCGAGGATGTCAGCCGGACCGCGCCGCCGGTGACCACCAGGACCACCTGGCCGATCAGGGACAACATGGCCAGCCTGAGGATGGTGCTATTGACCTCCGTGGGAAGCTTGGCGGTCAACTGCTGGATGGACTTCGGGAGGCGGGAAGCCGTGCTCACGGTTTTCTCAATTCTCGGTACTCAATTCACGCTGACGGTTCGGTTCCACAACGGGACGCTCAGTTCCATTTGAACCAGCGGACGGCGGCCGCGCCGGGGACGATCGTCCACAGGAGCAGCACAAGAACGTAGGGCAGGGACACGCTGCCATGGAGGAAAGCGTCCCTGAGCGACTGCCCCAGGCCCCCCGAGGGCAGGAAGTGCACGATGTTCTGTGCCAGGTCCGGCAAGCGCTCGGCAGGAACCACGATTCCGCCGAGGGCGCCCAGCAGGATCCAGAGCAGGTTGGTGATGGCGAGGGTTGCCTCAGGCCGCACGGTGCCGGCAACCAGGAGCCCGAGCGCGGTGAAAGCGGCAGCACCGAGAACCAAAAGCCCCAGGCCGGGAAGCCAGCCTTCGGGGCGCGGATGCCAGCCCAGCAACGCGGCGACGGCACCGATCACCAGGACCTGGAGAACCAGGACGGCCAAGACGGCGATGATCTTGCCTGCGATGAGTCCGGTCCGGCCCAGGGGAGTGGTCGAGAGGAAGCGGAGCACTCCGTAGCGGCGGTCGAAGCCCGTGGCGATGCCCTGGCCGGTGAATGCCGTGGACATGGCACACAGCGCGAGAACGCCCGGCGTCGCGATGTCCACGCGACTGGCTCC
This sequence comes from Arthrobacter sp. SE2, assembly GCF_058244265.1. NCBI lineage: Bacteria > Bacillati > Actinomycetota > Actinomycetes > Micrococcales > Micrococcaceae > Arthrobacter > Arthrobacter sp. SE2. The sequence goes on from NZ_JBZAYA010000005.1 coordinate 108,557, forward strand.
CAAGCCATCGAGCAGCGGTGTGACGGTGAGTCCCACCAAGGCGAGCAAAGGCATGATCACCGCGAGGATCAGCTGCTCGCCGTTCCGGATCATGGTCAAAGTTTCATAGCGGCCCTGCAGCAGGATCCTGCGCATCAAGGGCGCGGGTCCGGCGTGGGGTGTGCTGAGTGCGGGGGTTGCGCTGGTCATCGGATGTCCCTTCCGGAAATGTCCAGGAAAACGTCTTCCAAGCTGCGCGCCTCCAAGCGGAGTGACGCCGGCATGATGCCCTTCTCGGCCCACCAGGCCGTGAGCTTCGCCAGATGTTGCGGCGTCAGTGTGCCTGCGATGGCGTAGCTGCCCGCCCGGCTTTCGGTGATGGTGAGTTCGTCGCCGATGGCTGCCGCAATGTCGAGGCCGGCCGGGGCATCAAAGAACAGGGTGCGTTCGGTCACCCCGTCCATGGCCTCGTGGCCGTGGCTCAACAACTCGGCGACGGTGCCCTCTGCGACGTTGTGACCGGCGTCGATGATGTAAACGTAGTCCGCAAGCCTCTGGGCATCATCCATGAGGTGCGTGGTGAGGATGATACCCATGCCGGCATCCCGCAGTTCGGCAATGAGCTCAAAGACGATTTGGCGGGATTGGGGATCGAGCCCCGCGCTGGGCTCGTCCAGGAAAAGGACTTCGGGATTGCCGATCAGGGCAGCCGCAAGCGAGAGCCGTTGCTTTTGGCCGCCGGACAAGCGCCGGACGCCGGTGCGGCTGAAGGTGTCGATCCCCAAGCGCTCCACGAGTCCGTCCAAGGGAAGGGGGTTCTGGTACATGCCGGCAATGTGCCGAAGCAAGGGGATGGGACGGGCCGACGGCGGGAGGCCGCCGTCCTGCAGCATCACGCCGACGCGTGAACGAAGGTTCGCGCCCGCCGTGTCAGGGTCTTCGCCGAGGAGTTCGATGCGGCCGCCCGTACGCTTTTGGAGTCCTTGCGCGCATTCGAGCGTTGTTGTCTTTCCCGCACCGTTGGCACCCAGCAAGGCGGTGATCTGGCCGCGTTCTGCGAACATAGACAGGCCGCTGACTACCCGGAGCATCTTGCCGTCAAGGGAAGCCAGCGGGCCAACGTCCTTGATGAGTCCATCGATGGTGAGGACAGGGGATTCGGGGGATCGCACCAAAGTATTCTACGTGAAGTAGTAGGGGTGCGGCGGGCAAGGTCCCGCAGGCCAGCCTTGCCTTACTGGATGCACGGACTAAATTACGACATGATTGTGTTGTGTATTCCATGAGGAGTTCTGTTTCCGTGCCCGCAAGGCCGCTCGCAAGGCACAGCGCGGTCATGCCTGTGCCCGGTGGCACGGCCGTTGGCGTGGCTGACGCGGAAGACCGCACCCGGGACCGTGTTCTCAACGCGGTGTTGGAGCACGGCCCTGTCAGTGCGGCTGAACTTGGCGACATGCTCGGCTTCACCCCTGCAGCTGTCCGCCGCCACCTGGATCACCTTCAGCGTGCCGGGGTCATCGAGGTAAAACGCGTCGCGAAGGCGGGTGCCGGTGCAGGCCGGCCGGCCCGTCGCTATGTCCTGAGTTCCCAAGGGCAGTCGAAGCTCGGGGACGACTACCTGAACATTGCCAGTTCCGCGTTGCGGAGGCTCCGGGACCTCGCAGGCGAAGAAGCTGTGAGGGACTATGCGGTAGAGCGCTTCGCCGAGATGGAACAGCGCTACGCACCGGAAGTCGATCTGGCGGGCTCCGACATTGCGGCGCGCGCTGTGGCGCTGTCCAAGGCCCTGAGCAGGGACGGATACGTCGCATCGGCTGCGTCGATTGAGACCAAGGCGCCTTTGCCCGCTTCCCTCTCAAGCGTCCAGCTGTGCCAGGGCCATTGCCCCATCCAACAGCTCGCCGCGGAATTTCCCGTTTTTTGCGACACTGAGACCGAACTTTTTTCCCGTTTGGTCGGCGTCGATGTTCGCAGGCTCTCCACCCTCGCGCAGGGCGGGCATGTCTGCACCACCCACATTCCTACAGGCAGGCCAGCCGCCAAGGAGGCCCTCGGGTTTCCGAAGCTGCAGGCCGCGCCCCATGTCGAATCCAACAATCAGTAAGAAAGGCCGTGATGACGGGTCAATTAGCTGAAGGAACAGCAGAGAAAGCGCTAGCTGACGGTGCTGTGATCTCGGAGATTCTGGAGAAGAATCCCGAGTTGCACGGTATTGGCACCTACGAGTACGGATGGGCTGACAAGAACGACGTCGGCGCGAACGCACGCCGTGGTCTCAACGAAGAGGTAGTCCGCGACATTTCGGCCAAGAAGAGCGAGCCGCAATGGATGCTGGACCTCCGCCTGAAGGGCTTGAAGTACTTCGACCGCAAGCCCATGCCGACCTGGGGTGCAGACCTCTCCGGCATTGACTTCGACAACATCAAGTACTTCGTGCGCTCCACGGAGAAGCAGGCTGCCACGTGGGAAGACCTCCCCGAGGACATCCGCAACACCTACGAGAAGCTAGGTATCCCGGAAGCCGAGCGCAGCCGCCTCGTGTCCGGCGTGGCCGCGCAGTACGAGTCCGAGGTTGTGTACCACCAGATCCGCGAGGACCTGGAAGCCCAGGGCGTTATCTTCCTGGACACCGACACCGCGCTCCGCGAGCACCCGGAGATCTTCCAGGAGTACTTCGGCACCATCATTCCGGTGGGCGACAACAAGTTCGCGTCGCTGAACACGGCCGTGTGGTCCGGCGGTTCCTTCGTGTACGTCCCCAAGGGCGTCCACGTTGACATCCCGCTGCAGGCCTACTTCCGCATCAACACCGAGAACATGGGCCAGTTCGAGCGCACCCTGATCATCGCGGACGAGGACTCCTACGTCCACTACATCGAAGGCTGCACCGCTCCGATCTACACTTCGGACTCCCTGCACTCCGCCGTGGTGGAAATCATCGTGAAGAAGGGCGCCCGCGTCCGTTACACGACCATCCAGAACTGGTCCACCAACGTGTACAACCTGGTTACCAAGCGCGCCATCTGCGAAGAAGGCGCCACCATGGAATGGATCGATGGCAACATCGGCTCCAAGGTGACCATGAAATACCCGGCTGTCTACCTCGTCGGCGAGCACGCCAAGGGTGAGACCCTGTCCATCGCCTTCGCCGGCGAAGGCCAGCACCAGGACACCGGCTCGAAGATGGTCCACATCGCGCCGAACACCAAGAGCTCGATCATTTCCAAGTCCGTGGCCCGCGGCGGCGGTCGTGCAGCCTACCGCGGCCTGGTCCAGGTCCGCGAAGGCGCCAAGCACTCCGCCAACACCGTGCGTTGCGATGCTTTGTTGGTAGACACCATTTCCCGTTCCGACACCTATCCCTACATCGACATCCGCGAGGATGACGTGGTGATGGGTCACGAGGCCACCGTTTCCCGAGTCAGTGAGGAGCAGCTCTTCTATCTGATGTCTCGCGGTATGCCCGAGGACGAGGCCATGGCCATGATCGTGCGCGGCTTTATTGAGCCGATTGCCCGTGAGTTGCCTATGGAATACGCCCTTGAACTCAACCGCCTGATTGAACTGCAGATGGAAGGATCCGTCGGTTAGCAATGACTGAAATCACTACTGAAAAGGCCCGCATCGGCGCGCCGTCGGCCAATCCGTTTATCGACGGATTCACCGAAGAGGGCGAGAACCTCTCACCGGTCAACACCGGTACCAACACGTCTTCCACCTCGGAAAAGACCTCGGAACAGGCACCTTCGGCCGGACCGCTCGCGGGCGCTTCGGCCAAGAGCCACTCCCACGGCGGCGGCGTTGGAATCCCGGACAGTTCGCGCGCAGGTCGGCTGACCTCGTACAAACTGGCTGACTTCAAGCCCCTCACCGGGCTGGAAGAAGACTGGCGCTTCACCCCGCTCAAGCGGCTTCGCGGCCTTCACAACGAGGTCCTCTCCGGTTCGGCACCATCCGTCGCCGTTACCGCCCCGGAGGGCGTCGTCGTCGAGACCGTGGGGCGGGACGACGTCCGCATCGGCTCCGCAGCCATTCCGGAGGACCGCGTGTCCGCCAATGCCTGGGAGAACTTCACCGAGGCCACCGTCATCACGGTGCCCGCCGAGCTCCAGCTCGACGGCGAAGTGTCCGTCCTGCTGACCGGCACCTCCACTGAAGCTTCCGCCCAGCACATCGTGATCGTGGCAGGCCGCTTCTCCAAGTCCCGCATCGTCCTGGACCACCAGGGCAGTGCGATCGTTTCGGAGAACGTCGAAATCCTCGTCGAAGACGGTGCCGACCTGACGGTCATCTCGCTCCAGGAATGGAACGACGACGCCGTTCACGCCTCTTCGCAGCAAGCCAAGCTCGGCCGTGACGCCAAGTTCAAGCACATTGTCGTCAGCCTCGGCGGCGACGTCGTGCGCATGACTCCGTCCACGCGCTTCACCGGGCCGGGCGCGGAAGCCGAGATGTTCGGCTTGTACTTCGCCGACGCCGGCCAGCACCTCGAGCAGCGCCTGTTTGTTGACCACGCCGTAGCCAACTGCAAGTCCCGCGTTCTGTACAAGGGTGCCCTGCAGGGCCGCAACGCACACACCGTGTGGGTGGGCGACGTCCTGATCCGCAAGGAAGCAGAAGGCACCGACTCTTACGAGGCCAACCGCAACCTGGTCCTCACGGACGGTGCACGCGCGGACTCCGTGCCGAACCTGGAAATCGAAACCGGCCTGATCGAGGGTGCCGGCCACGCCAGCGCCACCGGCCGCTTCGATGACGAACACTTGTTCTACCTCATGGCACGCGGCATCCCTGAAGACGTGGCCCGCCGCTTGGTGGTCCGTGGTTTCCTCAACGAGATCATCCAGCAGATCAAGGTACCGGAACTCGAAGAGCGCCTGACCGAAGCTGTTGAGCGCGAGCTCGCCGCGAGCGATAACTAATTCAAGCCAAGCAGGGAAAACAGACTATGAGCGAACAGCCACAAGGCGAACTGGTATGCAACGCCAATGAGATCCAGGTCAAGCAGGCGCTGCGCATCCTGATCGATGACTACCCGGTAGCCATCGTCAAGGACTCGATGGGACAGATCCACGCCATCGGCGACACCTGCTCGCATGCGGACATTTCGCTCGCCGAGGGTGAAATCGAAGGCTGCGCGATCGAATGCTGGGGCCACGGCTCCCAGTTCGATCTCCGCACCGGACAGCCCTTGCAGCTCCCTGCCTATGACCCCGTCCCCGTCTTCGCCGTCACCCTCGACGGTGACGACGTCTACGTGGACGTGACCAACGTTGTGAACGGCGCCTCAGTACAGAACTACTGAGCGCCAAGTGCCTAAAGACTTACGAAAGAAAGAAGAGCATGTCTACTCTTGAGATCAAGGACCTGCACGTCAGCATCGAGACGGAGCAGGGCACCAAGGAGATCCTGAAGGGCGTCAGCCTGACCATCAAGACCGGCGAGACCCACGCAATCATGGGCCCCAACGGTTCGGGCAAGTCCACGCTGGCGTCCACCATTGCCGGCCACCCGCGCTACAACGTCACGAGGGGCACCATCACGCTCGACGGTGAAGACGTCTTGGCCATGAGCGTTGACCAGCGCGCCCGTGCGGGCGTCTTCCTGGCCATGCAGTACCCCGTAGAGGTTCCGGGCGTCACCATGACCAACTTCCTGCGCACCGCCAAGACTGCAATCGACGGCGAAGCTCCGGCCCTCCGCACCTGGACCAAGGACGTCAAGGCGGCCATGCAGCAGCTGCGTATCGACGCCGACTTCGCACAGCGCAACGTCAACGAGGGCTTCTCCGGCGGCGAGAAGAAGCGCGTGGAGATCCTCCAGCTCGAACTCTTCAAGCCGAAGTTCGCCGTGCTTGACGAGACCGACTCCGGCCTGGACGTCGACGCGCTCAAGGTCGTCTCCGAGGGCGTCAACCGCGCCCACGCCACGGGCAACATGGGTACCTTGCTCATCACCCACTACACCCGCATCCTGCGCTACATCAAGCCGGACTTCGTCCACGTGTTTGTTGATGGCCAGGTTGTCGAAGAGGGCGGCCCGGAATTGGCCGACCGTCTCGAAGAAGAAGGCTACGACCGTTACGCCACGGGCGCCGGCGCAGCCACCATCGCTGCTGCCGCAGCAGCACAGGCCTAGTTAGGACTCCCGCCATGACCGAAATCAACGCGGCTCGCACCAGCCTCGAGGACGTCGAGGAGGCGCTCAAGGATGTCATTGACCCGGAACTCGGTGTCAACGTGGTGGACCTTGGGCTGCTCTACGGTCTGAAGTACTCGGAAGACGACGGAGCGCTGCTCATCGACATGACGTTGACGACGGCGGCCTGCCCGCTGACGGATGTCCTCGAAGAGCAGGTCGGCCAGTCCCTCGACGGCATCGTGGACGACTGGCGCCTCAACTGGGTATGGATGCCGCCATGGGGTCCCGAGCGGATCACGGACGACGGCAAGGACCAGATGCGGGCACTCGGCTTCAACATCTAGCAGTACGACGACGGCCGGTCACCTTCCAGCGCGAAGGTGGCCGGCCGTCGTCGCGCTCTGGGATGTCGCCGCTTTGGCGCCCCCAAAGTGCGCTATCGGAGCGATAGGCGTCACAGAGAGCTCCGGAGCTGCCTCAGAGGCTAAAATTCGATGATGCCTTTCCTGGACAAACTTCAGCTCTGGGCCGATGAACGCCCCGACGACACTGCCGTCGTCGTTGGCGGCAAACGGCTCAACTGGGCTGACCTTCGGGACGCCGCCACGCTGCGCCTAGGGGAGACGTCCGCGACGACGGTACTCGCCGAGCCCAATTCCCTGGACTTCGTGGTGGCGTACACGGCCGCCGTGGCCGGCGGTCGGCGCTGCGCCGTGCTCGACCCGCTGTGGCCGCAAGCCATGATCGATGAAGTCACGCAGAGGATTGGAGAATCCGGGCCCGCCACCGGCCCCCTGCCCCCCATAGGCGCCGAGCTGTCCGACGGCCATCCGGGCACCACCTTCCTGATCGGCCTGACGTCCGGGACTACGTCCGTTCCCAAGGCCTTCACCCGTTCGCGGCGTTCGTGGCAGGTCTCGTTTGACGCCTCCATCGAATTCTTCGGGCTCACACCGGAGGACAGGACCCTCGCGCCCGGACCGCTTGCCGCGAGCCTGAACCTGTACGCCCTGTCGGAATGCCTGTACGCCGGGGCGGCCTTCCACACCATGGAAACCTTCGACGTCGGGGATGTCCATGCAGCCATCGCTTACGACGGCGTCACTCGCCTGGTCCTCGTGCCCACCATGCTGCGCCTGTTGAGCGAGCGCGGATTGGCGGGAGGCGTGGACGCATCTGGGGTGCGAAGCATCATTTGCGCAGGTTCGAAGCTGGACGCCCGCACCCTTGAGGCCGCCAGGCGTTGGGCGCCCAATGCGGCCATTTTCGAGTACTACGGCGCGTCCGAGCTCAGTTTCGTTTCCGGAACGCGCCTTGCCGCCGGTGAACCGCTAGACGCGGGCGGCACGGGAATCGGCGGACCGTTTCCCGGCGTCGAACTCAAGATACTGGACGACGACGGCGCGGAGCGGCCCGAAGGGGCCGACGGGAACATCTGTGTCCGCTCCGGCATGGTCAGCAACGGGTATTTGTGGGGCGACGACGGCCAGGCGCTGCGGTGCTTTGACGGTTGGTACACGGTGGGGGACCAGGGCTATGTGGACTCCGGTGTCCTGCATATCCTCGGACGTCGGTCCGACATGATCATCACTTCCGGGAGGAACGTCTATCCTCACGAAGTGGAGCTCGCCCTGGCATCGGTCCCCGGGGTCTCGGCTGCCCTTGCGGCCGGAATGCTCGACGAAGTCCGCGGCCAGAAAGTCGTCGCAGGAATCGTGCCCGCCTACGGTTCGGTGACGGCAACCCAAGTGAAGACCGGCCTGGACGGTTTGCTCGCCCGGGACAAGCGACCCCAGCGGTATTTCACGCTGTCCGAATTGCCCGTGACCGACCGCGGGAAGGTCAGCCGCCAGATGTTGCTCGACTGGATTGAGAACAACGATCCGCGGGCGAAACCCCTTGCCTAGCCGTGAGCCGTGCACCGGGTTGGCCCCTTCGCGCCAACCAGTGATCATTGCCGCCCTGCGTACACCTATTTGCCGCGCCAACGGACAATTGAAGTCGCTTCGCGCAGAGGAACTCCTCTCTCCTGTCTTCCGTTCACTCCTGACAGCCACGGGTGTTGCCGGTTCGGACGTCAGCGACGTCGTGATCGGCAACGCGGTGGGCGGAGGCGGAAACCTGGCCCGGTATGCCGCACTGCACGCGGGACTGCCCGTGGGGGTCCCCGGACTGACCGTGGACCGGCAGTGCGGTTCCGGACTCGACGCCATTGCCCTGGCGTCCCGGCTCGTGGCCGCGGGCGGCAATGGCATCTACCTGGCCGGAGGAGTGGAGAGTATCAGCACTGCCCCGCTGCGTGCCAGGCGAAATCCAGACTCCGACGGCGAGCCTGACTTCTACACCCGGGCCACCTTTGTACCGCCCGAGTTCGGGGACCCGGACATGGGCGTGGCCGCCGAGAACGTGGCACTCGAGTGCGGCATCAGCCGCGAACAGCAGGACGAGTTCGCCCTGCGCAGTCACCAGCGGGCGGTTGCAGCCACTGCCGCGGGCGCGTTCGCCCCGGAAATTGTTCCTCTGGAAGCCGGGGGCGCCGTGCTGCAGGCGGATGACGGACCCCGGGCATCCCTGAAGGCCGGACTCATGGCCCGCTTCCCGCCCGCATTCGTACCGGGCGGAACCGTGACAGCCGGAAACTCGTGCTTCGACGCTGACGCGGCCTCCGCCGTCGTGATCACCTCGCTGGAGCGGGCACGGGAACTTGGTGCCGCCGACGGATTGCTCGTCCTGGGCTGCGACACAGCAGGCGTGGACCCGGAACTGCTGGGCATCGGAGCTTCAGTGGCGGCGAAACGGTTGCTGGCCGAGCTTGATCTCGAGCCCGGGGAGCTGGACCTCGTGGAATTCAATGAGGCATTCGCTTCGCAGACCCTCGCTTGCCTTGACGCGTTGGGTGTGGAACCGGAACGGGCGAACCTCGACGGCGGAGCGCTGGCACTGGGACACGCTTACGGCGCGTCGGGGGCTGTCCTGGTGACGCGGCTGCTGGCCCAGGCCCGACGGATGGCCGAAGAGCAGCCGGGCCGGGAGAGCCTGGCGCTGGCGATGATCAGCATTGCAGGTGGAATGGGCACGGCGGCAATGTTCCGGTACTCGCAGCTGCAGGGCGATTAGTCCTCGGCATCGCCAAGGCCGCGCGCGGCCAGGGCGTCGCCGGTCTGCCGCGCATAGGCAACCGTGGTGATGAAAACCGGCAAGACCAAGGCACGGGGATTGCGTTCAAGGCCACGCGCCCGGGCCGAGTCACGGACATCCGAGAATGCGCCGGCAATGAATGGAAGGCTGCGCAGCATGATGGCGATGGTAAGCGCGAAGCGCTCAGGGTCCGCCCCGAAACGCTGGAAGGGCTTGGACAGGGCAACCACCCCGTCAAGCAGTGCCTGCACCGGAGTCGTGACCGTCAGTACCGACGCCGCGACGACGCAGACCAGCACATTGAGCACGATCCGCGCGGCAACGGGGCCGCCCAGCTGCCACCATTGGAAGGCGCCGATCGCAACGAGGATGGGCGTCACGAGCCACACGGAACGCGCGAGGCGTTTGAGTCCCGCGCCGCTCAGCAGGAAAAGTCCGCACATCACGGCAAGGACCGCGGCCGAGACAAGCCAATCGACAATCAGGAACGATGCCAGGCCGCAGCCGGCGACAAAGAGAAATTTGAGCCACAGGGGCGTGCGGTGCACGATCGAGTCGCCCCGCACATAGTTGGGGATCAGGATCCCGTGACCCCTCACGTCGCCTGCACCTTGCCTTGAGGGGATTCAGCGGCGCAAAGCGCGCGGTAGTGTTCGACGGCGTCGGCTGCTCCGCCGTCGAACACTATCCGGCCGCCGTCCACCACCAAGGCGCGGTCCGCTTCGAGGGCGAGATCGAGATCGTGGGTGGACAGGATGATCTGCTGCTCAAGGCCCGCAAGCGTGAGCCGCAGCAGCTCCCGGTTGCGCAGGTCCAGCAACGTTGAAGGCTCGTCGAGGACCAGCACGGCGGGATCTACCGCGAGGACGGCCGCGAGGGCGAGCAATTGGCGTTCACCGCCCGAAAGCTCGTAAATACTCTGATCCGCGAGGTCCAGGATCCCGAACCGTTGCAGGACAGCTTCTGCCCGGACGGCACGCTCTTTGGAATTCTTGATGGAACGGCGCAAGGAGAGTTCAACGTCTTCCCGCCCCGTCGGCATGACCAGTTGCGACAAGGGATCGGTGAAGACGAAGCCCACCTGGCTGCGGACCTGGCGAACGTCCCGCAAGCTGTCGGCGCCGTTGACGCTGACGGTACCTTCGCTGGGACCCACCAAGCCGTTGAGCAAGCGCAGCAGGGTGGACTTTCCAGAGCCGTTGGCCCCGATGACCGCAATGCGTTGCTCAGTGAGTTCCAGCGAGACGCCCTGCAGCAAAGTCTTGGGCGCCGGGCTGCCATCGACGGCTACGCGCACTGAGACGTCGCTGAGAATGATGGTGTTCATGTACTGATTGTTCCTGCTTTATTTGACGCGGCGGACCAGGATGTCCGGGAAGGCCTTGTGGAGCGCGACGGCGATGATTGCAGCAAGGACGTTCTTGATGGTGTCCCCAGGGTAGTAGGGAAGGTCGGCCAGGAATGCCTTGGCGAAGTCGAACTTGCCGTTGACCATGAAGCCAAGCACTCCGAGGCCGTGGATGAGGACGATGGTGCTGATCATGGCTGCGGCGAACAGGAAGACGGCACGGTGCTTGACGGTCTTGCGGATCACGATCGCTGCCAGCCAGCCGGTGGCGGCCGCCGCCAAGGGAAAAGCGATGATGTAGCCGGCCGACGGTGTGGCCAGGATACCGAGACCGCTGCGGCCCCCGCTGAAGATCGGCAGTCCGGCGAAACCGAGCAGGGTGTAAAGCCCGACGGCGGCAAAGGCCCGCCCGCCGCCGAGCACGAGGCCGGTCAGGATGACGGTGAGGGTCTGCAGGGTGATCGGCACGCCCAGGGAGCCGACAGGAATGCCCGGAATCAGCGTTGAGGCGGCCACGAGGGCCGCGAAGACGGCGATGAGGCCGATGTCCGTGGACGTCCAGCGGTCGCGGGGGGAGGGTCGTCGCGTGGATGCGGTTTCGGTGCTGCTCATGGTGGGTCCTGTCTGTGCCTGGGGTGGATTGAATCCCCTGAATCCGACACTACAGAGCAGCCTGACCCGGAATTTTGTAGGGTGTCCACGAGCAGCACAGCAAAGCCTTGGGGCCAAGGTACAAAGGGTGACGCTTTTGGCGGGCGGAGCAGCCTTGGCTAGGCCTCGACCTCCTCTGCTGGTGGAGTGAAGCCCGCGCGGTCCACCCTGCGGTGGTAATGCATGCCGGCCAGTCCGCCGAGTGCTGCGGCGATGAGGGTCACTGCTGCCACTACGAGGGCGGCGATGATGCCGATGGTGCTCAGCTGTCCCTCGTTCACCGGAATCCTCGGGAAACTGTTCACGGTGGCGAGGATATTGAACCGCGGTCCGGCGAACAAGCCCAGCAACGCCACCAGCACGGCGACGATAATTGCCCAAAACCAGACCATGAACCCCTGCCTGATGCCGTTGAACCGGGCCATGCGTCCGGCAACGTAGCCGCCGCAATAGTAGGAGAGGAACAGGATCACCAGGAGCGCGATGATCCCCGCAGCGCCGACGGGCTGCGACGATGCCAGGTTCGCTGCGTCACTGACATTCGCGTTGTTCGCGAGTCCGACAGCGATCCCCGCGGCCGCCACGAGGGCGACCAGCAGCACGGCCATACCCGTGGCGGTCAGCCAGCCGAAGAAGGCCGAGCCGATCTTGATTCCGCCGAACTGCTCCTTTTCGCGCGCGACGACGGTCTCACGGGTGGCGGCGTTTGGGTCGGAAGCGGGGGAAACCACGGGATAGCTGCTCGTGTTGTCGACGTAGCTGACGTCAGCATAGCCGGGGCCATTTCCATGTACATCGTCCACCCGGTCCCGCCGTGGTTCGGCGGCGTACGGGATTTCATCCCGGCCACCGTCAGCCCGTACGTGTTTGCCATCGGATCCTGTTGCACTGCTCACCGAGAGTCTCCCTTGCAATCGTCCTACCTTCACCTAACCACGCGCCGAAAATAGTAGCAAGGGTACTTACTATTCAGGTGCATCCACGGGCGTCCTTGGCGCTGGCGAGCGAGCGAGCTGGTGGGCGGTAGAATCGTAAAGGCCGTTTGTTCGGCCCCTCCACTTCAGCCGCGCCTTGACCTCCGGCGCTGCGGGTGTTCCCCATTGAAAGGCATCCCCCGAATTGATTACCGTCCAGGAACTCGAACTGCGCGCCGGCGCCCGCCTGCTTATGGACCAGGTGAGCTTCCGCGTGGACAAGGGGGACAAAATCGGACTGGTGGGCCGGAACGGTGCAGGCAAGACGACCCTCACCCGCGTCCTTGCCGGCGAGGGGCTACCCGCGGCCGGCAAAGTTGCCCGCAGTGGTGAGATTGGCTACTTGCCGCAGGATCCGCGGACCCCGGACATGGAACAGCTGGCACGCGACCGCATCCTTTCCGCCCGCGGCCTGGACGTCGTGGTGGGCAAGTTGAAGCAGGCCCAAACAGACATGTCCAGCGAAGACGCCACAGTCCAGCGCAAAGCGATGAACCGCTACGACCGCCTGGAAGCCGAGTTCCTCGCAGGAGGCGGCTATGCGGCCGAGGCCGAAGCCGCAGCTATTTCCTCCAACCTGGCCCTTCCCGAGCGGCTCCTGAACCAACCGCTCAAGACGCTCTCCGGTGGCCAGCGCCGCCGCGTGGAGCTGGCCCGGATCCTCTACTCGGACGCCGAGACCCTCCTCCTGGACGAACCCACCAACCACCTCGATGCGGACTCCATCACCTGGCTCCGCGACTTCCTCAAGAGCCACCAGGGCGGCCTGATTGTGATCAGCCACGATGTGGAACTCCTCGAAGCCACCGTCAACAAGGTTTATCACCTGGACGCCAACCGGGCGCAGATCGACTTCTACAACATGGGTTGGAAGCGCTACTTGCAACAGCGCGAAACCGACGAGCGCGCCCGCAAGCGCGAACGCGCCAATGCCGAAAAGAAGGCCCAGGTCCTCATGGACCAGGCAAACAAGATGCGTGCCAAGGCCACCAAGGCCGTCGCTGCGCAGAACATGGCGAAGCGCGCCGAACGTCTGCTTGGCGGCCTGGAAGCCGTCCGCGAGAATGACCGCGTGGCAGCCTTGCGTTTCCCGGATCCTGCTCCGTGCGGCAAGACTCCGCTCACGGCTGAGGGTTTGAGCAAGTCCTACGGCTCGCTGGAAATCTTCACCGACGTGGACCTGGCAATCGACCGTGGCTCCAAGGTGGTCATCCTGGGCCTCAACGGTGCAGGCAAGACCACCCTCCTGCGGATGCTCGCCGGCGTGGACAAGCCGGACACCGGCGACATCGTCCCTGGCCACGGGCTCAAAGTGGGTTACTATGCGCAGGAACACGAAACCCTGGACCACGACCGCACCGTCCTGGAGAATATGCGTTCATCCGCTCCGGACATGAAAGACGCAGAGGTCCGCGGGATCCTGGGGTCGTTCCTGTTCTCGGGTGACGACGTCGACAAGCCGGCGGGTGTGCTTTCCGGTGGTGAGAAGACGCGACTGGCCCTCGCTACGATCGTGGCCTCGAGCGCCAACGTGCTGCTTCTGGACGAACCTACCAACAACCTCGATCCCGCCAGCCGCGCCGAGATCCTCGGCGCACTGCGCAACTATTCCGGCGCGGTCGTGCTTGTCAGCCACGATGAAGGTGCCGTCCAGGCGCTGAACCCGGAACGCGTGGTCCTGCTCCCGGACGGCGTCGAGGACCACTGGAACGAAGACTACCTGGACCTCATCACCCTCGCTTAGGGCTGAGGGTCCGGGCATGTCGACGCCGTCAGGGCATTTCCCACCCCGTCAAGGCATTTCCCACGGCACAGAGGCAAGTGGGCGGCCTAGTTCAATGTAGCTTTTCAGATTGGACAGGACCGCCGACCAGCCGCGGCCTGCAATCGCCAATTGCTCGTCGTCGGCGATGTTCCTGTGATGGACCGTCAGCCTGGCGATTCCGTCATGTGACTCGATGGTGAAGGTGACCACGTCGGGCTTCACCACCGCTGGAACCGCGGGATCCTCCCACGTGTTCACGAGGCGCGCCGGCGGCGTTGCTTCCAGGATGGTTCCCACGACGTCGGCGGTTCCGGAGCCGTCCGTGCGCCGGTGTTCCCAGCGCGAGCCTGCCTTCCAGTCCGAGACATTCGCGTGGCCCCAGTACTCAGCGCTTTGGGCTGCGTCCGTCAGTGCCGTCCAAATCTGGTCCGGGGTTCCTTCGATGTAGGTGACGTAGGTGTATTCAGCCATGCTCACAGCCTAGCCCTCGGCCGTAGCGGATCAATGGCACTGGCCGGATCGATGACCAGGTGGACTACCGATTCAGCGAACCTTGAGGGCCTGGGCGGCCGTAATCCGCTGGAGTTCGCTGTAACTGATGGAGAACATCGAGTTATGGTCACCCGCGCCTGCCCAGAGCAGAGGATGCTCCTGGAGCGAAAGGTCGAGGATCGTTCTTATGGGCTGCGGGTGTCCGAGGGGAGCTACGCCACCTACGGCCTGACCGGTGTGTTCCAAGACGAAGTCCGGGCTGGCCCTGCGGATCCTGGCTGTCCCCAAGGAGGCCGCTACCAAGGCGGTGTCCACCTTCGCGGCCCCGCTCGCGAGAATCAGCAGGGGAGCACCATCAAGTTCGAAGACCAGGCTGTTTGCGATGGCGGCAATATCGCAACCCAGCAAGGAAGCTGCCGCAGCGGCGGTGGGGACATCGTCGTCGAAGGTGCGCACGGTGTCTTGCGCACCGGCCGCGGTCAGGGCTGACTTAACATTCAGCACGGGGGCCGGGATCGTTTCAGTAGCCTTGTGCATCCAGGATGGCGTCTTCCTCTTCTTCGGCCGTTGGCCGCTTTGATTTCCGTGGCGCAGGTGCCTTGCGACGAGGCATCGCGCTGATTTCTTCATCCTCGTCCTCGGCATCAATCCGGGCGTTGCGGGCCTGTTGCCTGGCCGCGTAGCCGAAACCGACGAACATCAGCACGCCGAAGGCGAACCACTGCAAAGAGTAGGAGAGATGCGTGCCCTCGTCCGTTGCCGGCTTCGCGAACGGCGCGGGCATCGCCTGGACGGCGGGCGACTCAGTGGCGAGCTGCCCGTAGGCGCCGGTCATGATGGGATAACCAAGCTCCGTGGCAAAGGAAGGAAGATCGATGGATGCCAGCTGACCGTCCACGGCGCCACGGCCCAGATCCGGTTCAGAGGCCTTCAGGCGGGCGACGACGGTCACCTCGCCGGCCGGCGGGGCCGGGATGCTGTCGGGGTGGCCGGGGGTCTTGTTTCCGATGGGCAACCATCCGCGGTCAATCACTACCGCTTCGCCGCTCGACAATCGGAACGGGACCACTACTTCGTACCCCGGCTGGCCGTTGAGGGGGCGGTTACGGACGACGCGTTGGCCCGAAACGTCATACCTGCCGTGAAGCTCAACTTGTGCCCATTCCCGTTCGGGGTCCAGGGACTGGAACTCCGCCTTGGCGGCGGAGAAGGGAAGGGGAGTGGCTGAGTAGTTGGTGACAACGCGGTTGATCTCGGCCAGCGTTTCGGCCCTGCGGTCCATTTGCCAGCGGCCCAGTAAAACGCAGCCGGTGGCGAAGATCAGGGCCAGGACGAAATAGCCCAGCCACTTGCTGGAAAAAAGAAAGCGGTACATTCAGCGGGCCTCGCCTGGGTCAGTGGTCTTCGCGAACGGTATGGTCTCTTTCCAAAGGTCGCGGGTCTGCAGGTAGTCTTCCAACCATTCCCGGTGCTCCTCGCAGGACAGCCACACCTTGCGGCGCTCGGGAGTGTGGATGCGCGGATTGTTCCACAAGAGCTGCCACGCAGCTTCGGCGCGGCATGCCTTGCGTGAGCAGACAGCCGGAGGCGTCTCGCCCTGGCCGGCATGCTGCTCATTCTCCAGCCCAAGGCCGCCTATAGTGAAGATATTCATGAAGCCGCCTGCTCTTCCCCGTCGGGTGGGTACTGGTGCTTGCTGGCGCCGGTGTTGTCATGTGGTTCCGGGCGGGAGGCGTCCTGATGTGTGGAGTCGTCGTCGATGAGTTCGCCCTCCAACACGGTGGCGGGCGCCTCGGCGGGCTCCCCTTCTGCAGGTGGTGACGCTTCCAGCTCGACGGCCGGGACGTAGTCCAGCAAGGCGTCGCTATGGACTTCGGCCTTGTCGCTGCCATTGGCGATCACTACGGCAATCCAAGGCAGGAACACGGCCCCTGCTACCGCGATGATCTTGAACCAGCCATCCACCACGAAAATGAGTAAGAGGCACACCAAGCGGATACCCATCGCCAAGGCGTACTTGATCATTCGTTCGCGCATGTCGTCCGAGTGGGCGGCAGCGGCGTCGGTAATGCTGTGCACCACGGGGTCGCCTGAAACGGCGTCCGGGTCCCCGGGCGCCTGCAGGGGACTGCTATCTCTTGTCACGGCTGATTCATCACGCTCCAACGGCTTCCCTCAATTCTCTCACCCCGGAACGGGCCTCCCAAACCGCGCCGGGCGCAGCTGCCCGCGGCCAGGGGTACCCGGCGGCTAAGATCGATGCAGGAAATCACCCACTTTCAAGCGGCACAGTCCTGTCGCGGAACTCTGGAGAGCAGCATGTCTGAAGCAGTATCAACCGCCCGCAGTGTCCTCATCACGGGCGGAAACCGGGGCATCGGCCTCGCGATCGCAGAGTCATTCCTCGCCAACGGCGACAAGGTCGCCGTGACATACCGCAGCGAAACACCCCTCCCTGAGGGCATCCTTGGGGTCAAGGCCGACGTGACGGACGAGGCCTCGCTTGACGCCGCGTTCAAGGAAGTCGAGGCTGCCCACGGGCCGGTGGAGGTTTTGGTAGCCAACGCCGGCATCACCAAGGACACGCTCCTTTTGCGCATGAGCGAGGACGACTTCACTTCCGTCATCGACACCAACCTCACGGGTGCCTTCCGGGTCATCAAGCGGGCCTCGAAAGGCATGATCCGCATGCGCAAGGGCCGGGTTGTGCTGATCTCTTCCGTGTCGGGCCTCTACGGCGCCCCGGGACAAATCAACTACTCGGCCTCGAAGGCGGGCATGGTGGGCATCGCCCGTTCCCTCACGCGGGAACTTGGCAGCCGTGGCATCACGGCCAACGTGGTCGCACCGGGTTTCATCAACACGGACATGACCGCCGAGCTTCCCGAAGACACCCAGAAGGCATATTTGGCGAGCGTTCCGGCGGGCCGCTTTGCCGAGGCTTCCGAGGTCGCCAACGTGGTCCGCTGGATTGCCAGTGACGAAGCCGCATACATTTCCGGTGCCGTCATCCCCGTGGACGGCGGCCTGGGCATGGGCCACTAGATCAGGGTTCCCGCTGGCATGATTGACTCGGGACTAATAGAACTTGGATGTTTTGAACAAGTTGGACGCTTTGAATAAAGGAGCACGAATGGGACTGCTGGACAACAAGACGGCAATCGTCACCGGGTCTTCACGCGGCATCGGCGCTGAAGTAGCCAAGATCCTGGCTGGCGAGGGCGCCGCCGTCGTCGTCAACTACCGCCAAAAGGCCCCCCGGGCCAACAAAGTAGTGGGCGAGATCCAGGCAGCCGGTGGCCGTGCAGTAGCCGTCGGCGCTGACCTGACGACGCAAGAAGGCGTCCAGACGCTGGCCAGTGCGGCCATGGAGGAATTCGGTTCGCTGAACGTCCTCGTGCTCAACGCTTCCGGTGGCATGGAATCCGGCATGGAGGAGGACTACGCCCTCAAGCTGAACCGCGATGCCCAGATCAACATGCTCAACGCCGCTGTTCCGCTGATGCCGGAAGGCTCCCGCGTGGTCTTCGTCACGAGCCACCAGGCGCACTTCGTCGAGACCGTTCCCACGATGCCAGAGTACGAGCCCGTTGCCCGCAGCAAGCGCGCCGGCGAAGTCGCGTTGCGCGAACTGCTCCCGAACCTGGCCGAAAAGGGCATCTCGCTCGTAGTGGTTTCCGGCGACATGATTGAGGGCACCGTGACGGCGACCCTGCTGGACCGCTCCAACCCGGGCGCCATTGAAGCCCGCCGGGCCGAGGCCGGCAGGCTGTACTCGGTGGAGGAATTCGCCGCCGAAGTGGCAAAGATGGTCACGGCCGACGTCGAGAGCGGCCACACCGAGTACGTCGGCGGCGCCGACTACTTCGGCAAGAGCGCCTGACATCTTTTAGTGCATGAAGAAGCGGCCCGGGACTGTTTGAATTACCCAGTCCCGGGCCGCTTTTTCGTGGCGCATGAGTTCGGCTAGACCCCGGCGATATGCCGGACCGCGTCCAGGTATGGCATGTTGATGGCGGCATCAGCTACCGCCCGGACGGCAGGCTTGGCGTTGAACGCGACACCGATGCCCGCCGCGCCCAGCATGTCGAGGTCGTTCGCGCCGTCGCCCACTGCGATGGTGTGCTCGAGGTCGATTCCCTCGGCGGCTGCCCACTCGCGAAGGTACTTCTCCTTGGCGGCGCGGTCGATCACGTCGCCAAGGACCTTGCCGGTGAGGAAGCCATCAACGATCTCAAGTTCGTTTGCGATCCAGTAGTCCAGCCCGAGTTCCGCTGCGATGGGCCGCAGGATCTGGTTGAAGCCGCCGGACACCACCGCCACCGCATGGCCGGCGGCCTTGAAAGCAGCCACGAGTTCCGCCGCGCCCTCGCTCAGGCGCACCTCGGCACGGACGGCGTCGACGACGGTGGCCGGCAGGCCTGCGAGGACCGCCACCCGGGCGTGGAGGCTTTGCGCGAAGTCCAGTTCGCCGCGCATCGCGGCCTCGGTCACGGCCGCTACTTCCTCGCGCTTGCCGGCGTGCGCGGCCAGCAGTTCGATGACTTCCTGCTGGATCAGGGTGGAGTCCACATCCATGATCAGCAGCTTCCGTGAAGCGTCACGCAGCGCGTCGGCGACGATAGCGGTGTCCATACCCGGTGCCGCGGCATCGGCGACCCTGCGCCGTAGGCCTGACAAGTCGGCGACGGTAGCCCCGTCAACGGCCAGGCCAATGGTGTAGACCCCAAAGCGATCGTCCCCCGAGCGCGACTCCGACGTGAAGGAAGCCCCCGAGCCGGACAGCACCTTTCGCAGGTGTTCAAGCTCCGAAAGGGACAAATTCACGCCATAGCTGACCGCGGTCAAGTTCGAACTCATGGCTGCAATCTTAGCGAGCGCGGAACCGCCGCCCGAACTCGTGTTTCATTCATGGCGTCCCGCAAACAGTGTGACCGAAGTTCCGGTTATCTATCGCCCCTATTTTTGTCCTAGTGTCTACTCCTATGAGTGATGTTCTTGAATTGGCTTCCGTCAGCGTTGTCCGAGGTACCAAGACCCTGCTGGACAAGGTTGACTGGCAGGTCAATGAAGGCGAACGCTGGGTCATCCTTGGTCCCAACGGTGCCGGCAAGACCACTCTGCTCCAGATCGCCGCTGCCCGGATGCATCCCACGAGCGGGAAAGCCGGGATCCTTGACGAGACGCTGGGCCGGGTGGACGTCTTTGAGCTCCGTCCGCGCATCGGCCTTTCCTCCGCAGCCCTGGCCACCCAGATCCCGGAGCAGGAAAACGTGCTGAACGTCGTGGTCACCGCTGCCTACGGCGTGACCGGCCGCTGGCGCGAGGGATACGAGCGCGACGACGAACGTCGCGCCTTCGGCCTCCTCAACGAATGGGGGATGGGTCCACTGCTGAACCGCTCCTTCTCCTCGCTTTCCGAAGGAGAGCGCAAGCGCGTGCAGATCGCCCGGGCGCTCATGACCGATCCTGAGCTGCTCCTGCTCGACGAGCCGGCTGCCGGCCTCGACCTGGGCGGACGGGAAGAGCTCGTCCACAAACTCGGTGAGCTCGCCCGCGACGAGGACGCTCCCGCCATGGTTCTCGTGACGCACCACCTTGAGGAAGTTCCTCCGGGGTTCACCCACGCCATGCTGCTTCGCGACGGCGGGGTGGTTGCCGCGGGACCCATCGAGGAAGTCCTCACGGCAGAACACCTCAGCAACACTTTCGGCCTTCCCCTGGACGTGACGGAAAACTCCGGCCGCTACACGGCCACCGCCCGCCGCTAGGCCGGCAACGAGAAGCAGGGGCAGCGATAAGCAGTGGAGATCCTTAGCGGCATCCTGATCTTTTTCGCGGGCTTGTGGGCCGGGACCATCAACAGCGTGGTCGGCTCCGGCACGCTGGTGACTTTCCCGGTCCTCATCGCCCTGGGCTACGCACCTGTCACGGCGACCATCAGCAACGCGATGGGGCTTGTGGCAGGCAACGTGACGGGGGCCTGGGGCTACCGCCACGAACTCAGGGGCAGGGGCCGGCAGCTGCTCAGGCTCTTGCCAGCGTCGCTGCTTGGCGGCATCACGGGTGCGTGGCTTCTACTGCACCTTCCGGAGAAGGTCTTCTACTACGCCGCTCCCATCCTGATCGTGGTCGCGCTGCTCATGGTGCTCTTCCAGCCCAAACTCCAACGGTGGGTCCAGGACCGGGCCGGCAACCCGGAACACGCCATCCACGACAAGCGGCACACCGTAATCCTCGTGGTGTTGGTGTACCTCGCCGGGGTCTATGGCGGCTACTTCGTGGCTGCCCAGGGAATCCTGCTCGTCGGCATTCTGGGTGTCTTCATGACGGGCACCATCCAGAACGCCAACGCCATGAAGAACATCCTGGTGTTGGCCGTCAACGTGGTGGCAGCGTGCTCCTACCTCCTGTTTGCCTTTGGCCGGATCGAATGGCCGGTGGTGGCAGTCATCGCTGTCAGTTCATTGATCGGCGGACTGGTGGGCTCCAAAGTGGGCCGGCGCCTGAAGCCCCTTGCGCTGCGCATCGTGATCTTCGCGCTCGGCATCGTGGCGCTCGGCTTCATGATCGCCAACCTGCTGAAATAGGAACCCCGTGACCTTCTACCACCTCGAAACCGCGGCAGACCCGCGCGTTTCGGATTACACACAACTGACTGATGTCCACCTCCGCAAGCTCCGCGAGCCTGTGGAGGGTATGTACATCGCCGAGTCGTCACGAGTGCTGCGGCGCGCCCTCGCGGCCGGCCATCAGCCTCGATCCTTCTTCCTGGCCGAGAAATGGCTGGAAGACCTCGACGACGTTTTCCAACAGTTCCCCGAGGTTCCGGTCTACATCGGCAAGGCTTCCCTGCTCGAGGAAATCACCGGATTCCACTTGCATCGGGGTGCCATGGCTGCCATGCATCGGCCGGTGCCGGTGCCCCTCGAGGAACTTCTCGCTGGCGCACACCGCGTGGCTATGTTGGAGGACGTCGTTGACCACACGAACGTCGGCGCGGCCAAAACACCGCATCGGTCGAGGATCGCTATCCTAGAGGATTTGACCGACCATACGAACGTTGGTGCGGTTTTTCGCAGCGCCGCAGCGCTCGGCGTCGACGCCGTGCTGGTGTCGCCTCAGTGTGCCGATCCGTTGTACCGGCGCTCGATCAGGGTCAGTATGGGCACAGTCTTCCAGGTGCCATGGACGAGGATCGATCCGTGGCCGGCTAGCATCGAACAGCTGAAAGAGGCGGGCTACTTCGTGGCAGGCATGTCCCTGGGGGAGGGAGCCATCACTCTGGATGAGCTTGTGGCCCAGGATCATCAAAACCTGGTGCTGGTTTTCGGAACCGAAGGCGACGGGCTGAAGCCCGAGACAGATCAATTACTTGATGCCCGCGTGACGATTCCGATGATGAACGGCGTCGACTCGCTGAACGTCGCTGCGTCGTCGGCTGTGGCCTTCTACGCGACGAGGTAGCGAATGGAATGTCCGTCCTCCTCGGGGCCTTCGTTAGCGTGACCCCGGCCGGGTCGGCTGCCAGCCACAGACCGGGGACTGGACTCATCTGACCGCGGTCTCCGGAATTCCCGTAGTGAGATGCGTGAATATTCCGCTGCTCTACCTCTGCACTGGACGTGCAGAGCAAATTGCGGCACTTACGAATGTCGGAGCCGTGATCAGGTCGGCAGCGGCGATCGGCGTTTGATGCTGTGCTGGCGACGCCGCAATGTGCTGACCCGCTGTACCGTCGCTCGATCAGGGTCAGCATGGGCACAGTCTTTCAGGTGCCATGGACGCGGATCGAATCGTGGCCTGACGATATCTGGTGCTGAAGCAAGCGGCTCTCAGGCTGCTTTGACGACGGGAACGCCATCGCGGTCCACCAGGCTGATTGCGATCGCTATAACGCCCGTCACCAATACCGCCACAGCGAACAGCCCGACGGTGCCGATGTCGAAGCCCGTTGCGGGGAGGGCGTCCAAGAGTCGCACCGGGCGTGGATCGATCCAGACCGTCACGGAGATTCCTGCGTCGTCGGCGATCGGAGGGGCAGATGCCGGCAAGACAGGTACGGGCAGGGGACCGGTGGCGCTCATGATGACGAACCCTCGGCTCGGCCTTCGGCCCGGGCTGCGTTGATGAGCTTCGTCAGCCGTGCCTTGTTTCGGCGTCGGCCGAGCGCGAGGGACGTGAAGATGAGCGTCACTCCCACGATGCAAAGGATCTGCGACCAAGGTATCGCCCATACGACGACGGATGCGCGGACCGGAGGCGGGACCGCGCGGGAGGTCGCGTCCGCCGTCGGAGTGACGCTGAGGTCAACGGTGACGGGACCGAATGGCCATACCTGTACAACGTTCGTGGATTCCCGTCGTTCGCCGGGGAGGAGATCGCCACGCGCTCTGGCCGTTGACCCGTCAACGCTGTCCGTGAACGCGAACCGGGTGTTGCCGCTGTTGACGGCACCATACTTCAGGGTGGCCGAGCCTGGCGCGAATGGATTCCATGACATGTCATAGCTTGCCGCGACGTCCACCACGTTCAGCTCCGGTTTCAGTTCGCCGGTGACTCGCGTCATTACCCGGAAACCTACTCTGCTCTCCACTCCCACTCGCGAACCCTCTTGCACGGTTCCGGTGCTCAACACCGAGGCGGCAATTCCCGCGGCATGGTCGCCGGGGGTGGCGTTTTTCGGGACCGTGATCGTGAACGGCACAATAGCGGTAGTGTGGGCTGCGACGCTGACTTTCGTCGCGCCGCTGATCCATGTCCCGGCGTCGGTGGACGTCCGGTCGGCCGGGAGCATGTTGAACCGCCCCGCCGTGGTGAAGTAGCCGTCCGCAGCCGTTAGCATGAAGGTTGCGTTCTGGTCGCCGAGATTGCGGAGGGCGAGGTGCTCGGTCATTTGTTCACCCGGGTTCATCGTGCGCTCGACCCATGAGCGGCCATCGGGTTCGGAGGCGTTCGCCGGGCTGACTGCCCAGGTGATGACGGGGTCTTGTTCACCGACATCGGTCCCGGAAGAGGGGGCGAATGCGAGGAATGCCGCGGCGAGGATCGAAACGGGTGCGTCGAGCAGGTGACTCCTGCTCGACGATCTCTTTAGGGGGTGACGCCTGTGACGGTCGATGACGCTCATTTTCTTCCGTTCCGGGTCGATTCGTGGGCGTGGACTGCGTGTGCCGGCTTCGGCATGCATCGCTCGAAGAGCCGAAGCCGGCACGCGCATCGATCTATGCGGTTACTCGAACAGGGACAGCGTCAGTTTTGAGGTGTATGCGCCGGGAGTAACCGTTGACGGGACCCTGAGTGAGAGATCAGCGGTGGCGGTCCACTTTCCCTCGGTAGCCACGGCTCCGGAGTCCGCCGCCATGGCGAGGAGTTCCCGGTCGACCAAGCCCACATTCGCCGGGGCGTTGTCGATGGCGGAGGTCACCGGGTCGCCCTGCGCGACGAGTCCGGAAGCTCCGCCGTCGATTAGGCGCGGCGCCCAGCCGAGATACCGCGCGCCGATGGTGCTCTTCCCGGCGCCGCCTGTGAAGTCTGTTGCGGTGCCGAGCACGTACCAGTGCGCGCCAGCCGGAATGGTATCGGCGGCTCGGGTATCGGTCACCGTCACAGTGGGGAGGGAGCCAGTGAATTGGCGGACGAGGTCGTTTGAGCCGTTCTCCGTGAGCGCGGCCGATGTGCCTGCGACGCTCAGCGCGAGGACGCCGGGTGTGTCGATCTTGGCGATCTCCACGGTGACGTCGACTTCGCCGTCGCCGTGCTGGACGTCGGCGGCGATGGCGGCGCTGCCGACATACGAAAGGATTATGGCTCCGGTTGCGGCTGTGACGATGCGAAGTCGGGTCGTGGTCTTGGACATGTTGAGTACTCCTGTTCTGGATTGCCCGTCTCCCGGGCATTGGGCAGTGCGGTCGTTGAGTCCGGTGGGAGAGCCGGCGGGCTGGGGGTGTCGGCTCTCCCACCGGGTTCGGTTAGCAGGTGCGGGCCGGGTAGGCGATCACCTGCGGGGTGCTGACGGCCACACCATCGACCACCGCCGAAACGGAAACCGTCACCTCACCGGCCGGGATGCCCGCCAAGCGCGTCGAAAACGCATGGAACGCGTTCTTCCCCGCGCCCACGCCCACAAACGACTTCGTCCCATACGAGGAAGCGAACTTCACCGCCACTGGCACATCCCCCCCATTGGCCGCCGACACAGCCAACAAAACCTTGCCCGCGACGCACCGACCATCCACCTTCACCGGAACCGAAAGACCCGCAGAAGGTAACACCGTGACGTTTCCACTAGTGCCAAGAGGCTGCTCGATTCCGGGCGCCCGTGCGATCATCTGGTTAACCGTGTCGAACTGCGCAAGCCGGAGTTTCGAGCCAGCGTTCCAGGACCGTTCTGCCATCGCACGGAGTGGACCGCGGACTCCTGCGGCGACCTGGGCCTCGGTCTGCTCGGTTGGACGGTCGCTCCAAATGGCGAACGACGCGCCGAGCAGTTGCGCCGGGTACGGCTGCGGGAGGGTTTGCGGGCCTGTCTTCAGCGTGGGGAAGACGCCGGGGTGCCAGTTCCTGTCCCAAATCCTCGCTGCGGTGGGATATTTGTAGCCGGCGGCTTCGCCGAGCACGTAGTAGAAGACCGAATCATTGAAGTTGACGAGCTTGTACCCGCCGTCGAGCGCCTTTTGTAGTGGCGCCATGTTGGTGTCCCAATTGGTCCACCAGGTGATCTGCATGTCGGTTTCGAGGTTCACGACGTTGCCGCGCATCATGCCGTCGTTCCAGACCCGCACCGTAAACCCTTTGGACTCGATGTAGTCGCCCATGTCGTTGGCGAACGCGGTGAGCAGATCGAACCCGTTGGCGGTGGGACCGAACCGTTGCTTGGCGGCGTTGTCGAGGATCGGGTAGTCAGACATGCGGTCGAAGTCCACGAACTCGTCGGCGCCGAGGTTCCAATACGTCGAGCCGGCGAACAGCTCGGCATACTCGTCGATCAGTTCCTTCGCGAACGCAATGGCCTCCGGTTTGGTGATGTCGAGTGCACCGCGTACGTCCCTGCCCCAGACGTCTTTCAGCCGGAGCTCCGTATGCGCACTCAACGCCTGCATGAGGTGGCCCGGCATGTCGAGCGACGGAACGACCTGAATGTGATTCGCCGTGGCAAGGGCGATGAGTTCGCGGACCTCGTCCTTCGTGAGGCGCTCCGCGGAGACGACTTCGGGATGGCCGTCGCTGGCAATGCGGAAGCCCTCGTTTTCGGAGAAATGGAGCTGCAGGGTGTTCAGCCCGACGTAGCCCATGTCCCGGATCTGTGCTGCGATCCACTGCTTCGTGTAGTACTTCCGTCCGATGTCTATGTGAAGGCTACGTTCGGCCACCGAGGGCTCGCTGGACACATTGCCGGTGGGTATCTTGCCGCTGACTTTGAGGTTCTGCAGAAGCTGGCGCGTTGCATAGAAGACCCCGTGGACGCCCTCGCCCGTAACGTCCACCCGGTCGGAAACTGCGACAGCGAACGCCTCGGATGAAGCGGTGCCAGCCAGATCGCCTTGCCGGAGCACGATGTCTCCGGGACGGATCTGGTTCTCGTCGCCGACAGCGATCTGCGGCGCCGCGGGGAGCGCGCCAGACGCGGCGAGCTCGACGCTAAATCGCTCAGCTTCCGCCTGGAGGAGTCCCTGCTGCTGCCTGAGCACAAAGAGCCGCGACGTGGCCGAGAGTGCGAGCGCTCCGCCGTCCAGCGTGAGCTGCGAGGGCTGCGGGAGACCGGCCCAGGCAATACCGGCCTCGCTACCGTCGGTGGTCACGACGGCGTAGTCCACCTGCCCCGCTATGCCGGTTGCCGCGGGGTTCTTGTCTCCGGTCAGGCGCAGCTTCAGGGTGTGGTTTCCTTGCGGGAGCTTGCCGGTTCCGAAGATCTGGACCGAGCTGGTGGCGCTCGGCGCGTAGGCATCGAAACGGGTCTCGGGGCCGCCGTCGACGCTGAGGGCATAGATGCCGTGCGCGGGGTGCTTGCGCCCATAGAGTTCAGCGCCGGTACCGAAGAAGGAGAGCGTCACGGCAGCGTCCTTCTCTGCCGACCAGTGTTCGGTTCCGGCATACCAGCCGGTCGTCGGCAGTCCTTTGTCGGCGTTCCAGGCGCCGGTGTAGGCGAAGGAGTTCTCGCCGGACGTCGTTGCGTCGTCGATCTGATACGTCGACCCGGCCGCGTTCGCAGTATGTCGGTCATCCATCGCGGTCAATCCGGTTGCGGCAAAAAGGGTCGCAAAGGCTGCGACGAGAACGTGGCGCAGCGACCGTACTCGGGTCTTCGTCGGGGAATGGGGTGCTGTATGCATGAAATCACCATCGTTTTGAGCGAGCGAGGATGCCGAAGCCGGGTCTCGAAGCCCGCGGTTGGGTGGAATATCATCGTCCGTCCGGGCAGCGGGGTCTCCGCGTCCGGCCTTGCACGCCGTCCGCCTGATGGGCTGGCGGTTGTTTAGAACTATAGGGAGTGACTAAATTAAGTCAAGACCTCGTGTGCCAGCAGCGCCGAGTAGGGTGGGCGAGGACCGAACTGGTATCAGGAAGATGGGAGAAACAGTGGAGCTCCTACGAGGGCGCACAGTCGACGGGGCCGCCGCCGGCGACTCCGGACGGCTCGAGATGCGCCGAGGGCACTTGCGCGCCGCTCTTCAGCTGGTGGTGCAGGGGGACGGGCGGATGACCCGCGCCGAGATCGCCCGCCGCTCGGGGCTCACATCGGCGACAGTCTCGTCGCTGCTCACAGAACTCATCCGAGATGGCTACGTCCAGGATGGTCAGCAAGCAGTGAGCACCGGTGGCAAGCGCGCGACGACCCTGAAGCTCGACCGCGATCGACACGGCATCCTTGTCGTCACGCTCAGGCCTCTCGTAGTCCGTGGTGCGATCCTCAATCTCGCGGGAGAGGTCGTCTCTGAACGAAGCGATCGCCTTGAATCCGGAGCGACCCCGGAGGACGTCGCCCGGTTTGTGGAAGAGTTCATCGGCGACACCGAACGAAATGTGCTCTGCGTGGGCCTCCAGGTTCCCGGCACCACAATTCATGGCCGAGTTGTGGAGAGCGTGCAGCTGGCGTGGTACGACGAACCGGTTGCAGAAGTCGTAACGGCTGCAGTCAGCGTTCCGTGCGTCACTATCAACGATGCTGACGCGGAGGCGCTCAGCGAGTCCATCTCCTCACGCGAAGCGGCTGAGAACAGTCTGTTTATCCATCTGGGCGAAGGCATCGGGGCTGCGATCATCCGGGACGGCGAGGTTATGGTCGGTCCATCTGGCCGCGCGGGTGAGATCGGGCATGTGCGCGTTGTCTATGAAGGTTCGCGCAACGTTTGCCGGTGCGGATTGACGGGATGCCTCGAGTCCACATCGTCCCTGACCGCGATGCTCGGGCCAGCCTTTCGCGACGAATCGAGTTTCGAAGAGGTCCGCCAGCTAGCCGAAGCGGCTGGAGCGCAGGAGCACCTCGCAGACGGAGCCAAGGCACTCGCACGAGCGATCCGTCTTATCTGCGCCGCATTCGATGTCGGAGAGGTAGTTCTCGGCGGCTCAGCGCCTGCGTTGGGCGCCGCATTCATCTCCGATGTCACGGACGATCTCGAGATGTACCCCGCAAAAGGCGCCAGGCTCGCCTCCGTCCGATTCGCGCAATCGTCAAGTCCGTTCAATGGCGTGGCTCAATATGCCCTCTCGCAACTCCTCGGGGTTCGCTGGAGCAATCCGCCGGCCCAGCCTGACCCCGCATTGCGCTGAGAGGCCCGTCCACCTCGCGGTAAAGATTCCCATGCGGGCCGGCATCGACTCAGTGAACGTCGCTGCCGCCTTCGCCGTCGCCTTCTGGGAGTTGCGCCCACGAGAGTGACGCGGCTGGTTCAAGCGAGGCGCGGTTTCCGCTATGATTGATTGTTGGCCCGGCACTGGGTATCTGTTTTCAGTGCGCGGATCAAATCCATTCATACCTGGCAGCTGGCAAAATCCAGCTGCGTGAACAAAAGGTCCCATTATGAAGTCTGATATCCACCCGAAGTACGAAGCTGTTGTATTCAACGACCTGGCTTCCGGCGTCAAGTTCCTGACCAAGTCCACCGTGTCTTCTTCCAAGACCATCGAGTGGGAAGACGGCAACACCTACCCGGTCATCGACGTCGAAATCTCCTCGGAGTCCCACCCGTTCTACACGGGCAAGCAGCGCATCATGGACTCTGCAGGCCGCGTCGAGCGCTTCAACGCTCGCTTCAAGGGCTTCGGCGGCAAGAAGTAATCAACTTCACCTCCAAGCTTCTGTGAAAGCCCGCACCCGCCGTATCATCGGTGGCTGCGGGCTTTTGCGTTTTCCGGCAGGATGGAAACCATGACTTCCAGCATGGCATTCCAACATGGCGAACCCCGGCTTCATGGCGAATACAAGGTCCCCGGCGGAAAACTTGTGGTTGTTGACCTCGACGTCACGAACGGGCGGTTCGTGAACGTCTCGCTGAGCGGCGACTTCTTCCTGGAACCGGACGAGGCCCTGCTGGACATCAACCGGGCGCTCACGGGCCTTCCGGAAAGTTCGACGCCGGCCGAGATCTCCGCTGCAGTCACCGCCGCATTGCCTGCCGACTCGGTCCTGTTCGGCTTTTCCGCTGACGCCGTCGCCGTAGCTGTCCGCAGGGCACTGTCCAAAGCCACCGGGTGGGCGGACCACCAGTGGGAGGTGATCCCGCCGTCGGTCCTTCCCACGCACCTGAACGTAGCGCTGGACGAGGTCCTCACGGAGCAGGCCGGGGCCGGGCTCCGCAACCCCACCTTGCGCTTCTGGGACTGGGAAGAGCCGTCAGTGGTGATCGGCAGCTTCCAGTCTTTCCGCAACGAGGTGGATCCCGACGGCGTCGCGCGTCACGGCATCACGGTGGTCCGCCGCATCAGCGGCGGGGGAGCCATGTTCATGGAGGCCGGAAACTGCATCACCTATTCGCTCTATGTGCCACAGAGCCTCGTGGATGGCATCAGCTTTGCCGACTCCTACGCGTTCCTGGATGCGTGGGTCATGGCTGCCCTGGAAAAACTGGGGATTACCGCGTTCTACGTCCCGCTCAATGACATCGCCACCGAGCAGGGAAAGATCGGCGGTGCAGCGCAAAAGCGACTCGCCAACGGCGGCATGCTGCACCACGTCACCATGAGCTACGACATCGACGCCGACAAGATGGTCGAGGTCCTGCGCATCGGCAAGGAAAAGCTTTCCGACAAAGGAACCCGCAGCGCAAAGAAGCGTGTGGATCCACTCCGTCGGCAAACCGGCCTGGCACGGACGGAAATCATCAAAGCCATGCAGGAGGTCTTCACCGAGCGCTACGGCGCCACGGAGTCCCGCATCACCGACGCCGAATTGGCAACAGCCCGGGAACGGGTGCGGTCAAAGTTCGGCACCGAGGAATGGCTGCACCGTGTGCCTTAACTGCCGGTGTTCCCTAGTTACTCCGCCCGGTACGCATCCACTGCCTGTTCCATGACCGGACCGTAGAGCGGCCATGAATCGGCGGGAGCCGCCACGATGAGGACGCTGCTGCCCTTGCTGCCCGCTACGAGGCAAGCTATCTCACGGTAGCGGTTGTTGCCGACGTGGGTCACGTAGCTGTCCTCCACGCAGGAACCCGTGCCTCCGCGGAAAGCCATTCCGGTTCGCTCAGCGATTTTGCTGGGTGACGAGGAGTTCTCGTCCGCCAGGTGATCGAGCCTGAAGGTGTTCCAATTGTCCAGCGCCTCGCTGCCCTGCCGGGGCGTGGCGTTGAAGTACATCCGCAGTTCTCCCGTTGAGGACGAGACGTTCGCGGACACACTGCCGGGGTCGCTTTCCGCCGGGCTGGCATCGGGCGGGACCGAAAGGACCCCCGTGCCGTCCGGAAGGTCCATGGTTTTCCACCCTGCCGGTGCCGATGCTGCCTTGAACCACGCGAACGGCGCTTCGGCAGACTCAACCGTACGGGAGTCCTGGCCTCGAACAGCGGAACTGCAAGCCGCCACCGTCATCATCGCAACTATCCCAAGGGATAGCCCGCCGAACCGCCTTATTCTGTCGCGAGGCGGGACGCTACCGGTTTCCATCGCCGTCGTCCGGTCCGCCGTTATCGTCGCCGTCGCGGTCGCCGCCATTGGGGTGCCGCGGTGGCGGCGGAACCATGTGGGGTGGCGCCGGTGCCGGAGGCGGGACTACGGCTGGAGGCGCTGGGGGTGGCGGAACGACGGCGGGCGGAACGGTCGCTGACGGGGACGGGGACGAAACCGCCGGGGGAACGGTTGGGGTCGCCGTCGGGCTCGTCGACGGCGTTGCGGGAGTCGGGGTGGCGGTGTTCAGAGCAGGTGACGGCGTGCTTGGGGCGGGCGTGGTGCTCACTGTTGGGGTTGTAGGCGTTGCAGGCCCAGGAGCGGCCGGCTGTCCGCCGAAGCAGCCTCCGAGCAAAAGGGTGGTGCCCAGCGCTGCGGCGGCAAGCACGGGGCGAGGAAACTTCATGGTGACCGTCCTCAAGAAAGGCCCGTGCGGAGCGCAGGGCTTGCATCTAAAGACGATGCCGGCGATCCCGTTGGTTCAAGGCCAGCTCGTCAACCCCCGGATCGCCGGCTCCCGCGTCAGCCCTGCTGCAGCACTCCGGCTTCTTCTTGTTGCGACGCACCGGCGGCTTGGGCCGTGAGGGCGCGGAACAAGTGGCTTCGCTGCTCAATGACGATGCGCCGGAGGGCCCGCGGAGCTTCAGTGTGGGCGCTCAGCCAATCGTCCGTGCGCCGAAGCACCGGATGATCTTCCGGAGCCATCCCGGCCTGCAGATCCTGGGCTGCGGGGAACAGGCCCCGCACAATCCGGCCCCCGATCTCGATGCTCCGGGATTGCCAGACATCCTCCAGGCAGTCGAAGTACGGTTCGGTGAAGCCGTCCAGGAACCCGGACGAGGCAAGGGAGAAGCCTGCGATTGTCGCGCTCAGAATCTCGTTGGAGAGCCCGGTGTCGTTGACCGCGGCATTCCATGCGGCCGTCTTGACGGCGGCATCCGGACGCGCAGCTGCGGCCAGGGCATGGCCTTCGCGTCCCGCCGCGGTGTGGTCCAGGGCGAGTTCGGCATCCAGTTCCGATAGCGTGGCCGCTCCGTTGGCTGCCAGTGCTTGCCACAGGCTCCACCGGAGATCCGCATCCACCGTCAGGCCATCCACTATCACGCTTCCGGAGAGAATACCGCGGAAGAACTCGACATACGCGCCGTCATGGCGCGACAACTCCGCCAGTGTCCTGGCCCACGCGAGTTGCTGGTCCGAACCCGGTTTTGAGGTCCGCAACTCCATCGCGCTGGCCGCCATCAGGCTCTCGCGGACCCCATCCCGTTGCCGGGCCGGGACGTAGCGCTCGACGGCGGTCACCGCGTTGCCCAGAACGTTCAGGAGGACGCCGATTCCTGACTCGGCAGGGGCGAAGCGTTCGACGGCGGCGACGTACAGCGCCGCGGGGGTAACGGCGTCGCGCGCTGAATCCCACAGGGCTGTCCAGCACAACGCCCGGGCCATCGGATCGCTGAGCCGGTCCAAGGAGGAACGTACCGTTGCCTCTGACTCCGCATCCAGGCGCACCTTGGCATAGCTGAGGTCGTCGTCGTTGACGAGCAGCAGGGCCGGGCGCGGCTTGCCCGCGAGTTCCTCCACCGTAGTGTCGGCGCCTTCGACGTCCAGCTCGATGCCCGCTGTGCGGAGCAATTGGCCGCCGTCGTCAAAGTCATAGAGACCGATCCTGAGCCTGTGCGGGCGGTGTTCCTGCGTGCCCGTAATGGGGTCCACGGAGTCCTGGCGCAGGGTGACTGCCTCCATGGCATCGCCGTTCCCGGAGATTTCGGCCGCAATGGTGGAGATCCCCGAGGTCTGCAGCCACTGCCGGGCCCACGTTCGAAGGTCCCGGCCCGATGCCGTGCCCAGGGCTTCGAGGAGGTCGGTCAGTGAGGTGTTGCCGTATTCGTGATCCTTGAAGTAGCGTCGCGAGCCGGCAATGAACGCCTCGAACCCGACGTAGGCCACCAATTGCTTGAGGACGGAAGCGCCCTTTGCATAGGTAATGCCGTCGAAGTTCTGCTTTGCGGCTTCCAGGTCGGGAATGTCCGCCACGATGGGGTGGGTCGTGGGCAACTGGTCCTGCACGTAGGCCCAGGACTTGCGCTTGTTCGCAAAATTCACCCAGGCGCTGTCCCAGTCCGTGGCCTTGTCCACGCCGAGGGTGCCCATGTAGTCGGCGAAGGATTCCTTGAGCCAGAGATCGTCCCACCAGGTCATGGTCACGAGGTCTCCGAACCACATGTGGGCCATCTCGTGCATGAGGGTGTTGGCGCGGGCTTGGTACTGGGCATCGGTGGCCCGCGAGGTGAAGACGTATTTCTCGGTGAAGGTAACCAGGCCGGGGTTTTCCATCGCACCAAGGTTGTACTCGGGCACGAACGCTTGATCGTACTTGCCCCACGGGTACGGATAGTCGAAGAGCTCGTTGAAGAAGTCCAGGCCGTTCTTCGTCAGCCGGAAAAGCTCGGAGGCATCGAAGGACTCCTGCATAGACGCGCGGCAATAGAGCGCCAGCGGAACCTCAAGGCTGGTCCCGTCGTCGAGCGTCTTGCTCCAGTGGTCCGTAGCACGGAAATAGGGACCGGCGAGGACCGTGGTGATGTAGGTGGACATCCGCTTGGTCGTAGCGAAATCCCAGCGGCTCGTGGCCGGATCGCTCGTCAGTTGCGTCCGTGCGAGCTCGGCGCCGTTCGAGGCTACCTGCCAGGCGGAAGGCGCCATGACGTGGAAGGTGAATTCGGCCTTCAGGTCCGGCTGTTCGAAGTTCGCGAAGACGCGGCGGGCATCCGCCGGTTCGTATTGCGTGTAGAGGTAGCACTGACCGTCGGCGGGATCGACGAAGCGGTGCATGCCCTCTCCGGACCGGCTGTAGAGGGCGGTTCCGGTGACCGTCACCTGGTTTTCGGCCTGGAGATTGTTCAGGTGGATCCTGTCGCCGTCCACTACCTCGGCGACGTCTAGCCCTTTTCCGTTGAGGAAGACGCTATGTACGCCACCGTGGATGAAATCCAGGAAGGTGGAGGAACCAGGCTGTGCGGAAAAGTTGATGACGCTGCGGCTTGTGTACCCTGGCACGCCCGCATCGGCGGCTTGGCGGACGTCAAGGGAGACATCGTAGCTGTGGGTGCTGATCAGGGCTGAACGGGTGGCGGCTTCAGCGCGCGCCAAGTTGTGATTCGACACCCAGCTATCTAATCATGAGCAAGACGGCGCCCAAGCCCAACAGGGCGATCAGGAACCAGGAGCCAAGCGCAACGAGCGCAGCGCGGCCACCTGTGTGCAACAGCGTGCGGACGCGGACCGCCGAACCCAGCCCGAACAGGGCCGAGGCGAGCAGGATGTCCTGGAGTGCTCCCGCGGCGTCCAGCACGCCCGGGCCCAACCAGCCCGAGGAACGCACGGCCACCATCGCGATGAACCCGAGCACGAAGAGCGGGACGATCGGCGGGAACTTGCCGCCGTCGTCGTTCGCTTTGGAGCCGTTGCGCGAGTTCCGACGCATCGACCATCGTTGCGTGAGCCCGGCTCCGGCAACGATGGGGGCCAGCAGGACCACCCTGGTCAGTTTCACGACGACGGCGAGCGCCAGCGCCACAGGACCGGCGGTCTGTGCCGTCGCGACTACCTGGCCGACGTCGTGCACGGAAGCGCCCGTCCAGGCGCCGAATTGTTCGGGGCTCAGGCCCAAAGGGTGCATGAGCAAGGGCAGGACGCCGATGGCGAGCGTGCCGCAAAGGGTCACCAAGGCAACAGGCAGGACGGTGTCCTGGTGTTTGATGCGGCGCACCGCGGCCATCGCTCCGATCGCCGAGGCCCCGCAAATGGAGAAGCCGGTGGCAATCAGCAGGGCGCATTCGCGCGGGAGCTTCACCAGCCGGGCCAGCCCATACGTGCCCGCGAAACTCAGGAGCACGACGGCGGCAATCAGGACGAGCGCAAACCAGCCAAGGTCGAGGACATCGGCGACGCTGACCTTCAAGCCGAGCAGCACAATGCCCGCCCGCATGTGGTGCTTGCCGGCGAAGTCCAGGCCCGGGCGGGCGCGTCCGGCGGCCCATGTCGCCGTGCCCGGTATATTTGCAGCTAACAAACCCAGCGCTACAGCGGCTGTCATGGCAGGGATGGGGGGAAGCAGGGCATGGACAATGAAGGCAAGTCCAGTGGCTGCCACTGCCATGACAATCCCGGCTCCCCATCGGGAGACGGGGGCCGGGAAACGATTGGGGTGCATTCGTCAACCTTGATGCATGCAAGCGCTGAAATGCGAACAGGGTTCACACTTGGTGTCGCAACATGCAGAACGCGAAATGCGTTCGTAATCGAAAAGGTGATTGTCTGAATCCCATGTCAGAGCTATTCCGGGATTACTCCGAGGCCGCCGCCCGTTCCGGCGCCTACGACGAAATGTTCGCCCCAGGCACGATTGCCCGAAAGTCCTATGGCCAGGTGGACGGCGCCCTTCGCGAGCTTTCGCTTGCCGATGTGAGCGCCCGTGCCGAGTCGATGGCGCGGACCTTCTTGGACCGGGGCGTGACCTTCGATTATGCGGGGGAGGAGAGACCCTTCCCGCTGGACATCGTGCCGAGGGTGATTCCGGCTGACGAATGGGATGTGCTTGAGCGTGGGGTCAAGCAGCGCGTCCGCGCCTTGGAGGCGTTCCTGGACGATGTCTACGGTCGGATGGCGGTGGTCTCTGACGGCGTAGTGCCGCGGGCATTGGTGACCACGAGCGCGCATTTCCACCGTGCCGTGCATGGTTTCGAGCCCGCCGGCGGCGTGCGCGTACATGTGTCCGGTATTGACGTCGTCCGCGATGCCGCGGGCACGTTCCGGGTCCTGGAGGACAACGTCCGGGTGCCTTCCGGTGTGTCCTACGTGTTGGAGAACCGGCGGGCGATGGCGAAGGGTTTGCCGGAGGCGTTCGGGCAGCAGCACATCCGTCCGGTCGAGGAATACCCGCGCCGTCTGCTGTCGGCATTGCGGAAGACGGCGCCTTCCGGGGTGGACGACCCCACGGTGGTCGTGTTGACCCCCGGGGTCTTCAACAGCGCCTATTTCGAACACACCCTGCTGGCCGGGTTGATGGGCGTTGAACTGGTCGAGGGCAGGGACCTGATCTGCCGCGGAAACCGGGTATACATGCGCACCACCGCCGGCGAGCAGCGCGTGGACGTCATTTACAAGCGGATCGACGACGAGTTCCTGGATCCGCTGCAGTTCCGCTCCGACTCCATGCTCGGCTGTCCGGGACTGGTGAACGCGGCCAGGGCAGGCGGGGTGACGATCGCGAACGCGGTGGGCAACGGTGTGGCCGACGACAAGCTGGTCTATTCCTACGTGCCGGACCTGATTCGTTACTACCTGCACGAAGAGCCCGTGATCGCGAACGTAGAGACTTTCCGGCTGGAAGAGAAGGAAGCCCGCGAACAGGTCCTCGACCGGCTCGAGGAACTCGTGGTCAAGCCAGTGGATGGTTCGGGAGGCAAGGGCCTGGTGATCGGTCCGGATGCTTCACGCGACGAGCTGGAGGCTTTGCGGAAGCGGGTGTTGGCGGATCCGCGCGGCTGGATCGCCCAGCCCGTGTTGCAGCTCTCCACCGTTCCGACGCTTTCGGGAGACCGCTTTGGCCCCCGGCACGTGGACCTGCGTCCGTTCGCGGTTAACGACGGCGACGACGTCTGGGTGCTGCCTGGCGGACTGACCCGGGTTGCTCTGAAGGAAGGCTCGCTGATCGTGAACTCTTCCCAGGGTGGCGGTTCCAAGGACACCTGGGTGCTCTCGGACTCCCCGCAACTGCCCGCCGTCGAACTGCCGCGTTCCTCGATTACGGTCCGCGAACAGGTCTCGGTGTGGCCCGTCGAAAGCAACTGGCGGGACCGGCAATCGGACCAGCAGCAGTGATCCGGCACGCCATGGTGCCGGAGCAGGATACATTCATCGTCACAACGCAGGACCCGAAGGAGGCACAGCCCCATGCTGAGCCGTATTGCTGAATCCCTTTTCTGGATCGGCCGTTATGTGGAGCGGGCCGACGGAACGGCCAGGATCCTGGACGTCCATCTTGAACGCCTGAACCACCTTCCGCTCGAGGAACAACGCAGCGTGGCGCGGGAACTCCTGGCTGTCATGGGAGCCCGGCCGCAGAGTGAAGAATTCGGCTTGCCGGAGCTGCTTCACGCTCTCGCCTACGACAAGACGAGCGCCACGTCCATTGCCGGTTCCCTGGGGGCTGCGCGCGAGAATGCGCGGCGCGCACGCGAGACCGTGTCCTCCTCATTGTGGGAGAGCCTCAATACGACGTACTACGGGCTCAACCAGCACCGTAAGGACGTGGTGGGTACGTACCGCTTCTGCAACTGGGTTCTGGAGCGCACCGCCATGGTCAGGGGTCTCGCAGACACCACGGTGAGCCACGACGAAAGCTGGCTTTTCCTTGTCCTAGGCCGCTCACTCGAACGCGCAGACATGACCGCGCGGATGCTGTCCACCAGGGATGTCCTCTCCGCGGGAATGTCCTGGGTGAACATGTTGCGTTGCGCCGGAGCTTACGAGTCATTCCTTCGGACCCGCCGTGCGGCCTTCGGAGACCAGCACGCCGCCGAGTTCCTCCTGCTGGACCGTCTGTTCCCGCGCTCCATCGTCTTCGCCTTGCGCGACGCCGACGAGTGCCTCGCCAAGCTGGATCCCTCCGCACAGCGGGTGGGCTTCATCAACGACGCCCGTCGGATCGTCGGGCAGGCCCGTACCTTCCTTGAGTTCCATCGCACCGACGATCTCATGTCCGAATTGCCCGAGCACATGGACCGAGTCCAGAAGGCCGTCACGCAGGCCTCCGACGCGATTTCCCGTAAGTACTTCAATCAGGCGGATGAACTGGCCTGGGTGGGAGAAGTTTCATGACCCGGCTGAGCATCGTCCACAAGACGGCCTACAAATACAACCGCCGTGTGACCCTGTCGTACAACGAGGCACGCATGACTCCGTTGACCGATCCGCAACAGGTGGTCCTCGAATCCTCGCTGAAGATCACGCCGTCGCAAGCTGCCGTGAGCACCTACCGCGATTATTGGGGCACCCGCGTTACCGCCTTCGATATGCAGATGCCGCACGAGCGCCTCGAAGTGGTGGCCACCACCACCGTTGAAGTCCACCGGGTGGAGCGGGTGGCCCTGGATGAAGAGATTGTGGGGTGGGATGTCATTGCTTCCGACGGGATCCGGGACCAGTTCAGCGACTGGTTGCCGCAGTCGCAGCTCAGTGGTCCGGGGGAGGAAGTCCTCGGCATCATCCCCGCCGTCGT
Organism: Arthrobacter sp. SE2; assembly: GCF_058244265.1. NCBI lineage: Bacteria > Bacillati > Actinomycetota > Actinomycetes > Micrococcales > Micrococcaceae > Arthrobacter > Arthrobacter sp. SE2. Next base: position 146,431 of record NZ_JBZAYA010000005.1, read on the forward strand.
GGCCGGCAAGAACCCGCACGAGACTGCCATGGCCATTTTCGAATGGATGCGCGGCGAAATGAGCTATGTGAAAGGCACTACGGGCGTCACGACCAACGCCGAGGAGGCCTGGAACCAGCGTCAGGGAGTCTGCCAGGACCTGGCGCACTTGGCCATCGGTTCGCTCCGCAGTTGCGGCATTCCGGCCCGGTACGTGTCCGGTTACATCCATCCGCGGCCCACGGCCGAGATCGGCGAAACCGTCGCAGGCCAATCCCACGCCTGGCTGGAATGGTGGGACGGCGAATGGCGCAGCTGGGATCCCACTAACCACAAGCCTGCCGGAGATCTCCACGTCACTGTAGCGCGGGGCCGGGACTACCGGGATGTTCCTCCCTTGAAGGGCATCCTGTCCGGCGGCGGCGGCTCAGGCCTCACCGTGACTGTCGAGATCACGCGGCTCACCTAGCAGGCCTGCGGCCCTCCGCTTGGATTTACCAGGGGGAGGGCTTGTAGTCCTTCAGGAAGACGCCGTACTGGTCTTCGCCGTTTTCACCCATGACGATGGGATCGTAGACACGCGCTGCCCCGTCCACGAGGTCGAGGGGTGCGTGGAAGCCTTCCTCCATGAGCCGGACTTTGGTGTAGTGCGGGCGTTCGTCCGTGATCCATCCGGTGTCGACGGCGGTCATCAGGATCCCGTCGCTGTCCAGCATTTCTTGTGCACTGGTCCGGGTCATCATGTTCAACGCGGCCTTTGCCATGTTGGTATGCGGGTGCCCGGGGCCTTTGTAGGCGCGGGAGAACTGGCCCTCCATGGCTGAGACATTCACGATGTACTTCCTGCGGGCGGTTGAACGCTTCATGGCCCCGCGGAGCCGGCTCACCAAGAGGAACGGCGCCGTGACGTTGCAGAGTTGCACCTCGAGCATCTCCAGCGGATCGACTTCGTCCACCACTTGGGTCCAGCTGTTGATGGCCGCAAGGTCGGGAACCAGGCCGCCGGCGTCGATCGCGGTGCCCGTCGCGATCCGCGCCAACGACGCGGAGCCCGTGGACAGCGCGAGCGAGGTAATCGCATCGCCTGCCAGCACGGGATGATCGGTGACGCTTTGGGTGATGGCCAACGGGTGCTTGTCGTGGGCATGGCCGAACGTGACCAGTTCCGGGCCGCCGTTGGCTGCTTGTAGGGCCTCAGGCAGCGGCTCGTCCTCGGCATCCACCAGGGGCTTGTACGCGTTCCCCGAACGCCTGACTGTCTGGGCGGCGTTGTTGATGATGATGTCGAGCGGGCCGGCTTCGTTGAGCGAGTCCGTGAGCGCCATGACCTGTGAGGGATCCCGGAGGTCGATGCCCACAATCCTGAGCCGGTGCAACCAGTCCGCGCTGTCTTCCATGGCGGCGAAACGTCGTGCCGCGTCCTTGGGGAAGCGGGTGGTGATCGTCGTGTGCGCGCCGTCGCGGAGCAAGCGGAGGGCGATGTACATGCCGATCTTGGCGCGCCCACCCGTCAGGAGGGCACGGCGTCCGCTGAGGTCGGTGCGGGCATCGCGCTTGCTGTGGCTGAAGGCCGCACATTCCGGGCACAACTGGTGGTAGAACGCGTCTACTTGCGTGTAGTGCTGCTTGCAGATGTAGCAGGGCCTGGACCGGATGAGATGGCCGGCGATTTCGCCCGTGGCCGAGGTAGCCAGCTTGTTCCCGCGGGTCTCGTCGTCGATCCTGTCCGGGGCCGCGGTGGCAGTCAACGCGATCACAGCACGATCGGCTTCCGCGATCTCGTCCCGCTTGGTGACCCGGCGGTGGCGCTTGACGGCCTTGAACATCTTTCCCGTGGCACGACGGATGGCGACGTAGTCCGGGTGCTCCTCGTCGTAGGCGTGGATGGTGTTCAAGACCTTGAGGCAGGCCTGGATCTCTTCAGGCGTCAAATCGGCGGGGCTCATTGGGTCAATTTTACAGGGTCGGGCGCAGCAAAGCCTCCCGGGCGGCAGCGGCGGGAAGGCTGCTGTCGCCCGGGAGGCCGGGGGCCGTGCTGATTCCGTGGTTCCGGGTCAGACCTCTACCGAGGCAGCCTGGATTTTCGTGACCTGCTCCGCGGAGTCCCTGATGTCGGGGAACTTTTCGGTGGCGGCTTTGATCGCCTCCGGCACCGAGCGGCGGTACTCGGCCGCCAGGGCGAGCTCGGAAGCGTCAGGTTCCGGTACGACCTGGTCCTTGGCGAGTACGGTGATTCCGGATTCGGTGACCTTGAAGCCGCGGGCGCGGTCAAGGTCGGCATCCAGTCCAATGGCAGCCCCGGCAGGGACCTTCACGTTCTTGTCGATGATGGCCCGCTTGATCACGGCGCCTTCACCGATGCGCACCTTGTCCATCAGCACCGAGTCCTGGATCCTGCTGGCCGGTCCAACGTAGACATCGTTGGAGAGGACGGACCCTTCCACGATGCCTCCGGAGATCACCGAGCCGCTGGCCACGATGGAGTCCAAAGCGGTGCCGACCGTGTTGTTGTCGCCCCGGACAAACTTGGCCGGCGGCGAGATGCTCTGCCGCGTGTAGATGGGCCATTCCGAGTTGTACAGGTTGAACACGGGGACCGGGGAAATCAAGTCCATGTGGGCGTCATAGAACGAATCGATGGTTCCAACGTCGCGCCAGTAGGTGCGGTCGCGGTCGGTGGAACCGGGAATGTCGTTGAGCGTGAAGTCGTAGACGCCGGCCTCGCCCTGGGACACGAAGTAGGGGATGATGTCGCCGCCCATGTCGTGCTTGGTGTCCAGGCGCTCCGCATCGATGCGAAGTGCTTCCACCAGAGCGTCGGCGTCGAAGACGTAGTTGCCCATGGAGGCAAGGAACTGCGAGGGATCGGCGGCGAGGCCTTCCGTTTCGGCAGGCTTTTCCACAAACGCCGAAATCTTTTGCGGATCGTTCTTGTCGACCTCGATCACGCCGAACTGGTTGGCCATGTTCAGCGGCTGGCGGACGGCCGCGACTGTGGCCTTGGCGCCGCTGGCCACGTGCTGCTGGACCATCTGCTGGAAGTCCATGCGGTAAACGTGGTCCGCACCGACAACGACAACAATGTCGGGGTTGGCGTCGTGAATCAGGTTCAGGGACTGGTAGATGGCATTCGCGCTGCCGAGGAACCAGCTCTTGCCCACGCGCTGCTGGGCGGGAACCGAGGCCACATATCTGCCCAGCTGGGTGGACATCCGCCAGGTCTCGGAAATGTGGCGGTCAAGACTGTGCGACTTGTATTGGGTCAACACCACGATCTGGAGGTACCCGGAATTGACCAGATTCGAGAGAGCGAAATCGATCAGTCGATAGCCCCCCGCAAACGGCACCGCAGGTTTTGCCCTGTCTGCCGTCAATGGCATAAGGCGGTTTCCTTCGCCGCCAGCCAACACAATTGACAATACTTTCTTCAACGCCATGGTGTTTGCTCTCCCTGTACGTCTTTGTAGCCCCCGAAAAAAGCCCGGGTTGCCGGACCCTTTCACACTAGAACACATACTCCGGAAGGACTACGTTAGGTAGCGTGCGCGTAGACATTGTGACTAAAGAGTTTCCACCCGAAATCTATGGCGGGGCCGGTGTGCATGTTGCCGAGCTCAGCCGCGTCTTGGCGAAGCACGTGGATCTGCAGGTGCGCGCCTTCGGCGCGCCCCGTGATGCGGACTTCCACGGTGCAACGGTGACGTCGTATTCCACTCCGGATGATCTGGGGGCGGCGAATGCCGCCGTCCAGACCCTCGGGGTGGATTTGCGCATCGTGCCGGACATCGCCGGAGCGGACCTGGTCCATTCCCATACCTGGTACGCCAACATGGCCGGCCACCTGGCGTCCCTGTTGCATGGGATACCCCATGTGCTCAGCGCCCATAGCCTGGAGCCGTTGCGGCCGTGGAAAGCGGAGCAGCTGGGTGGTGGCTACGCGTTGTCCTCATGGGTTGAAAAGACCGCCTATGAGGCTGCAGCGGCTATCATCGCCGTCTCGGACGGCATGCGGAAGGACATCCTGCGCAGCTATCCGAACGTGGATCCCGCCAAGGTCCGGGTGGTCCACAACGGCATCGACGTCGACATGTGGCAGCCGGACGAAGGCGAAGACGCAATTCGTGCCCTCGGCATCGATCCCGCCAAGCCCAGTGTGGTCTTTGTTGGGCGAAACACCCGCCAGAAGGGCGTGCCCTACCTCCTGAAGGCTGCGGCCAGCCTGCCGGAAGATGTCCAGCTTGTACTGTGCCTTGGCGCGGCGGACACCCCGGAACTCGCAGCGGAAACGGCCCGGCTCATCGAGGACCTGCAGGGCAAACGCGAGGGTGTCCTGGTCATTGAACGCATGCTGCCGAGGCACGAGCTCATCCAGGTCCTCAGCCATGCCACGGCCTTCGCTTGCCCGTCGATCTACGAGCCCCTTGGCATCGTCAACCTCGAGGCCATGGCATGTGGCGCGGCCGTCGTGGCAAGTGCCACTGGCGGCATCCCCGAAGTGGTCCAGCACGGCGAAACGGGGCTGCTGGTGGAGCTCGAGCAGGTCACGGACGGTACCGGAACCCCGCTGGATCCCGAAAAGTTCGTCGCAGATTTCGCCGCTGCCCTCAACGAGGTTGTGTCCGATCCTGCGCGGGCCAAGGTCATGGGTGCCGCGGGCCGGGTCCGGGCCGAGGAGCACTTCTCCTGGGAATCGATCACCGAAACAACCCTCGAGGTCTATCGTTCAGTCCTCGCCCCCTGACCCGCTCACCAACGAACCCAAGTAACTCGCAGTAAGTGTCGTTTTGAGGGCTCATAACGACAAATGCGGGGGCCCACGCCGCTAGGGTTCCCTGGCCGAGCTTGCGGGGCGAGGGTGGCGGTGGGGATCAGTTGGGAAAGAACGACGACGGCGCCGCACCCCCCAGCGGGAGTGCGGCGCCATCGTCGTTAAAGGATTCAGCAACTGTTCACCGGCTGGTTACGGCACGATGCTAGCTGGATTTCCTCCCTTTCAAGGCGAGGAGGCTCTTCTCCTCGGCGGGGGCCTGGCCGCTTGCCCGCTGCGCCCGGAAGTGTCCGCGGGCTTCGTCCTGGCGTTCCTTTTCGGCCCCCGAAGCGATGGCCGCGCGCAAGTGCTCCGGACCGTAGCCGAAGGAATCAACCAGGTCCAGGGCATGGGGACGGATCTTGACGAGCAGCCTGTTGATGTAGGCCCCCACGGTGCGTCCGCGCTGCATGGAAAGGCGGCCGTTCATGAGGTACCAGGACAGGTGCTTTTCGATGAGCGAGAGGCCAAACAGGTCGCGGAGCCATGTCAGCACCTTCAAGGTACCCGGGTCGCCGACCTTGCCGAGGGCTTCCGTGAACGCTTCCCATTGCAGGAGTTCGGCGTGGGCCTGGGCGGCTTCAATCAAATCGTCCTGATGCTGGTTGAACAAGGCGGCGCCCTGATGCTGCGGAAGCTTGTTGGCACCCTTGAGTGCAGCGCCCACCTCCGCCACCATGGACTGCACCCGGTCCGTCAGCAGTGTCCGTTGGCCTTCTTCGTCCCGCAGGGCGAGCGCGGCTTTCTGGACTGATCCCGTGTCCGCCACGAACTGCGCTACTTGCCGCAGGCCGGTGCGGTTGATGGCGACGTCCGCGGCCTGGGCGGCCACGAAGCGGGCAAGCACGCCGAAGTCCACGTTCCGGAACTCTTTGGCGTAGTCGGCCAGGAGGCGCTTGGCGACGAGCTGTAGCAGCACGGTGTTGTCACCCTCGAAAGTGGCGTAGACGTCCAGGTCCGCGCGGAGCGAGGCGAAACGGTTCTCGATGAGGAATCCTGCGCCGCCGCAGGCCTCGCGGCACTCTTGCAGCGTGTCGAGGGCGTGCCAGGTACTCATGGGCTTGAGGGCCGCGGCGAGGGTCTCGAGGTCCTGGCGGTCGGCGTCGGTGTCGTGCCGGCCGGAAAAGACGTCGTCGAACTTTTCGAGCAGCTGCTCGTGTGCGAAGCTCGCCGCAAAGGTGGTGGCAAGCCGGGTGAACAAGCGGCGCTGGTGCCGTTGGTAGTCCAGCAGGACTTCCTCGTCCGTGGGGGATGAGGCGTTGAACTGGCGCCGTTCGGCGGCGTACCGGATCGCGGTCGTCAAGGCCAACTTGCTCGCGGCGACGGCGGCGCCGTCGAGGGAGACGCGGCCCTGCACCAAGGTGCCGAGCATCGTGAAGAATCGCCGACCCGGGCTCGCGATGGGCGAGGTGTATTCGCCTTCGGGGGAGACGTTGCCGTAGCGGTTGAGCAGGTTGGTGCGGGGGACACGGACATCGGTGAAATGCAGGCGCCCGTTGTCGATGCCGTTGAGCCCGCCCTTGATGCCGTCGTCCTCGCCGCCGATTCCGGGCAGGAACTCCTTGGTGTCCGGGTCCCTCAGCTCGACATAGAACGCGTGAACGCCGTGGTTAACGTTGCGGGTCACCAGTTGGGCGAACACGACGGCGGCGAGGCCGTCCTCGGCTGCGTTGCCGATGTAGTCCTTCCACGCGGCACGGAACGGAGTGTTGATGACGAACTCCTGCGTGGCCTCATCGTACGTGGCCGAGGTGGCAATGCTCGCAACATCGGAGCCGTGCCCGGTTTCGGTCATGGCGAAGCAACCGGGGATCTCCAGGCTCATGATCCCGGGCAGCCATTTGTTCTGGTGCTCCTCAGTGCCGAGGTGCATCACCGCTGAACCGAAGAGGCCCCACTGGACGCCGGCCTTGATCTGCAGTGATGGATCGGCAGTGACGAGCTCCTCGAAGCCGGCGATGTTGCCGCCGTGGTCGTCCGAACCGCCGAGGCTGGCGGGGAAAGCCCGGTGCACGGCGTTGTTGTCCACGAGGTACTTGAGCTGCCCGAATACACGCTTGCGGTGCTCCGTATGCGTCAAGCCTTCGATCTTGTGCACCTCGGGGCGGCCGGCGAGGTCACGTGCCGTGTGCCGGATGTGGGCCCACTTGCCGAGCAGCAATTCGCCAAGAGCCGCTACATCCACCGTAGGGGCGGGCGCAACAGGCTGCGTGGTTGCAGCCGTTCCCGCGGCCGCCCGGTTGCTGGAGGAGGTGCGGTCCACTACTTCAGTCATGGTGATTCCTTCTTTGGTTCCGAACAACGTGGAGTCATTGCTGATATTCAGGGGAGTTGATCTTGAGTTCCGGGGCGATTCCCACGCACAGCCAATCGGTGATTTGGGCCGCCATGGTTTCCTGGTCGGGCTTTGCTGCGGAGGCGGGACTACCGAGCCACCTCTCGCCGGCGTTGCGGACCAGTCCGATGGCCGCGGTGGGCCAGTAGTCGATCAATGCTTCCTTTTCCGCCCCCAGGTGTTCCCGCATGGGCCGGGCGATCATGGCACTGATCGACTCGAAGAAGTGGCCAAGGGCTCCTGAGGCGGCGATGGCGTCTTGCGCAGAGGGTTCGCCTTGCGAGAGTCGTGTGATGAACGCATAGACGGCGGGGCTGGACTCCGCCATCTGCAGGTACGCGGAGACCATGGCGAACAGGCCTTCGCGTGGAGTCTGCGCGCTTTCTGCCGCTTCCTTCATTCGCCGTTGCATTTGTCCCAGCACTACTTCGCCCATTGCCTGCTGCAGGCCGGCTTTGTCCCCGAAATAGCGGTAGTACACCGACTTCGAGGTACTGGCGGCCGTCGCGATGTCCTCCATGGAGGCCTCGCTGCCCAGTGAATGGACAGCCTTGCGGGCGGCCTTGATGAGATCGCGCCGTCGCTCTTCGCGGTGGACCTGCCAGCGGGCGGCACGGCCGTCGACGGCGGGAGCCTCGCTGTCCGCGGGAGGCGGGGTCCCGGCGTCGTGTTCTGCAGGAAGTCCTGGGCTGGGGATGTTCACGATACTCAGCGTATCAGGTACGCTGGGTATCAGTAACCCGATGTGATCATAAGGAGAAACGCATGCCTGCAGCAGCACATTCCGCGAGCGCACCACACGAATCACCCGCAACCCAGGGCACACTCCGCAAGGCCGTGGTGGTTGGCGGGAACAGGATCCCCTTTGCCCGGACCGGCGGTGCCTACACCAAATCGTCGAATCAGGACATGCTGACGGCGGCACTGGACGGGCTGATCGCACGCTTCGGACTTCAAGAGGAGCGGATTGGGGAGGTCGCCGCAGGAGCCGTCCTGAAGCATTCCCGCGACTTCAACCTGACGCGCGAAGCAGTGCTTGGCTCGGCCCTTTCCGCGGAGACACCTGCCTACGATCTCCAGCAGGCGTGCGCCACCGGCCTTGAGACCGTCCTGGGCCTCGCCAACAAGATCAAGCTGGGTCAGATCGACTCGGCCATCGCTGGCGGGGTCGACTCTGCCTCCGATGCCCCTATTGCCGTGAGCGAGGGCCTCCGCGAAATCCTGCTGGACCTCAATCGCGCCAAATCCCTTCCCGATCGGCTCAAGGTCCTCTCGCGGCTGCGTCCCAAGGACCTCGCCCCGGATGCTCCGAACACTGGGGAACCGCGCACCGGCCTCTCTATGGGAGAACATCAGGCGCTGACCACGGCCCAATGGAAGATCAGCCGTGAAGCGCAGGACGAGATCGCGTTCAATAGCCACCACAACCTCGCGGCAGCCTACGAACGTGGCTTCTTCGATGACCTCGTGACTCCATACCGCGGGCTGAGCCGTGATTCGAACCTCCGGCCCGATACATCCATGGAGAAATTGGCCACCCTCAAGCCCGTCTTCGGAAAGAGCCTTGGGGCTGAAGCCACCATGACGGCCGGCAACTCCACTCCGCTCACGGACGGCGCCTCCACGGTTCTCCTCGGCACCGAGGAATGGGCGGACGACCGGGGACTGCCCAAGCTGGCCCTCGTCGTCGACGGCGAGGCGGCCGCCGTCGATTTCGTCCACGGGAAGGACGGACTCCTCATGGCTCCGGCCTTTGCCGTGCCGCGACTCCTGGCGCGCAACGGCCTGTCCTTCGAAGACATCGACTTCTTCGAAATCCACGAGGCCTTCGCGGGCACGGTCCTGAGTACGCTCGCCGCGTGGGAAGACGAGGAATTCGGCCGTACCCGGCTGGGATTGGATGGTGCCTTCGGCAAGATCGACCGCGCCAAGCTCAACGTCAACGGCTCGTCCCTCGCCGCCGGACATCCCTTTGCCGCGACCGGCGGACGGATCGTCGCCTCGCTGGCGAAGATGCTCCATGAGAACGGCCCGGTGGACGGCCGGCCCGCCCGTGGACTCATCTCCGTCTGCGCAGCCGGAGGGCAGGGCGTCGTCGCGATCCTCGAGGCCTACTCCGCTCCGGAAGGGCGGTAGCCGGCATGACGGACAAATACACACAGTTCGTCAGCCACGGGATCGGCAAGGACCTGGCCAAAAGGCTCGGCCTGCCCCAACCTGCCGTGCTCCGGAGATACAAAGCGGGAGAACCGCTGGTTCCGGGTCCGGTCCTTGTGCTCGGGAGCAGCAACGGGAAAACCGCGGGGGCCGACGATTTGGCTACCGCCCTGGTGGGCTGGGGCCTCGACGTCCGGCGTTCGGCCTTGCCCAAGGAAAAGCTGGGGGCGATCATCCTGGTGCTTGACGCCGTCGAGCATCCGGAAGAGCTTGCCGGACCGGTTCTCACTGCGGCCCCATCGCTCCGTGATCTGGCCGCAGGCGCACGGGTGGTCACGATCTCCCGCACTTCCGCCTCTGCCGCCAGCCCGGCTGTTGCCGCGGGCCGCCAAGGCGTCGACGGCCTGCTGCGTTCCCTGGCCAAGGAACTCCGGGCGGGTGCCACAGCCAACGGCATTCTCCTCGGGGACGGTACCGGCACCACGAGCCCCAGCACGCTGGGTGCGATGCGCTTTTTCCTGTCCGGCCGCTCCGCGTTCGTGGATGGTCAGTTCCTGACTGTCACCTCAGGCGCCGGCCAGCTTTCCGCCGACGCCGACAAGCCCTTGGCCGGGAAGGTAGCCGTGGTCACGGGAGCCGCCCGTGGAATCGGCGCGGCGATCGCGCGGACCCTCCACCGGGACGGCGCCCGGCTGGTGGTGGTGGACATTCCCGCTGCGGGGGACCACCTCGCGGCCGTCGCCAACGAGGTGCATGGCACCGCCCTGCAATTGGACATCACGGCCGGGGACGCCGGGAAGCGGATCATCGAGCACGCCGTGGAACGCCATGGCGGCCTCGACATCGTCATCCACAATGCCGGCATTACCCGCGACAAGCTTCTGGCCAACATGGATGAGGGCCGCTGGAATTCCGTCATCGGAGTGAACATCGCCTCGCAGTTGAGAATCAACGAGGCACTCCTGGGCTCGGACCAGCTCAACAAAACCCCACGGATCGTGTCGGTGGCCTCCACCAGCGGCATCGCAGGCAACCGCGGGCAGACCAACTACGCTGCGTCCAAAGGGGGAGTGATCGGCATGGTCAGGGCCACGGCCCCCTTGCTGGCGGAACGCGGCGGCTCCATCAACGCGGTCGCGCCCGGCTTCATCGAAACCGACATGACCGCCCGGATCCCCTTCGCCACCCGGGAAGTAGCCCGCAGGCTGAACTCGCTGCAGCAGGGCGGCCTGCCCGGGGACGTGGCAGAGGCAATTGCGTTCCTGGCATCGGATGCCGCCGCTGGAATCACGGGAGAAGTGCTCAGGGTCTGCGGACAGAACCTGGTGGGTGCATGACCACGGAACAACCGCTCATCCTGGGGGAGCTGCCGTCCCTCTCGAAGCTGTACGTGAATGCGGCGGCGACGGCGGCACGGCGAAGGGTGCTGGGATTCCAGACAGCCACCGCGCTGCCCCACGGGAGCCATGAAGTCCGCGGGGTGCGGGCCGACGTCGCGAACCTCACCGCCTACCAGCACCTGATCGGCGAGACAGCGAGTGACGCCCTGCCGGCCGGCTTCATCCATGCCCTCGCGTTCCCGGTTTCCATGAGCGTGCTGAACCGCGACGACTTCCCGCTTCCCCTGCTGGGGATGATCCATTTGAAGAACCACGTGGAGCAATTGCGGGCAGTCCAGTTCAGTGAGCCGCTCGACGTCCGGTCCTGGGCCGAGGACATGCGCGGCCACAGGGCCGGAACCCAGCTGGACGTCGTCGCCGAAGTCCGATCGAGCAACGACGGGGCCTTGCTCTGGCGGGGCGTCTCGACGTATTTGGCCAAGGGGGTCTTCCTGCCGGGAGTCGACAAGGCCGCTACGGCCGCCGCTCCGAATGAGTTCACGGCACCCACACCAACAGCGGTCTGGCAGCTCGGCGTGGATACCGGCCGCTTGTACGCCGCGGTATCCGGAGACTTCAATCCGATCCACTTGAGCCTCCTCTCGGCCAAGGCGCTCGGCCTCCCGCGGTCGATCGCTCACGGCATGTACCTTGCATCCCGGGCACTGGCCGACGTCGGCTCGGTGAAATCGGAATCGTTCCAATGGGACGTGAATTTCGAGGCACCGGTGTTCCTCCCGGCGCGGGTGGCCCTGGAAATCGGCACCGTCCACTCAGCGGCAGGCTCATGGGAGCGTTCGGACTATGTGGCGTGGAACCCGCGGAGCGGCAGGAAGCACTTCAGCGGTTCCGTGACGGCGCTGTAGGGCACCGGTTTCGGGTTCAAAGCTATAGGTTCAATACGGTTACGACGGCGGTCACCCACGTGGGCGGCCGCCGTCGCCTTTCCTCGCGGAGCCGGGTTCAGCGTCAGGTTCACTGCCGTGGGCGAATTCCCCGTAATGCAATTCAATAAATGTGATGAACGCCGCATTAGTGTCTGAAAACGCAAATTCACGTTAAACAAACAAGGCCTGGAATTATCATAATTCCAGGCCTTGCAATTGTGCGCGGAGGGGGACTTGAACCCCCACCCCCTTTCGAGGACTAGCACCTCAAGCTAGCGCGTCTGCCATTCCGCCACCCGCGCAGGTGGTGTTCGGAGCCTTCGTTCTGCGCCTCTCGGCGCTTCTCTTTCCTCCGAAGCAGCGAGAAAAACTCTAACACGGTTTCTGGGAAATAAAAAAACCGGAGCCGGAGAAGGTGCCGGCAACGGCAATTGGACCCTGCCACTCCGCGCCAAAACGCAGGAAAGTACGCGGCCAAACGAGCGTGCGGTGGGTAGGCTGAGGGAAGCGCGCGGGAGCGTACGCACCAACTGCCTACCCGCCGGAGTATGTCCATCCCAGCCAGCAAGGAGAGTTCCATGACTGATATCCGACCCGAGGACGAAGTAGTCCGGATCTGCCAGGAACTCATCCGCATAGACACCTCGAACTTCGGTGACGATTCCGGTCCCGGGGAACGCGTCGCGGCGGAATACACGGCGGCGCTTATCAATGAAGTGGGATTGGACGCCGAAATCTTCGAGTCGGCTCCGGGCCGGGCCAATGTCGTCACCCGGATGGCGGGGGAGGACCCCTCGGCCGGAGCCCTCGTGGTGCACGGCCACCTCGACGTCGTTCCGGCGCTCAAGGACCAGTGGTCCGTGGATCCCTTCAGCGGCGAACTCAAGGACGGACTCATCTGGGGACGCGGCGCCGTGGACATGAAGGACATGGACGCCATGATCCTCTCGGTCATGCGCGACTTCGCCCGCACGGGACGCAAGCCCAAGCGGGACATCATCTTCGCGTTCTTCGCCGACGAGGAAGCCGGAGGCAACCACGGCGCGCGCTACGCCGTCGAGCACCGCAGGGAACTCTTCGACGGCGCCACTGAAGCGATCTCCGAAGTGGGTGGCTTCTCGGCCACCATCGGAGGCCAGCGCACTTACTTGCTCCAGACCGCCGAGAAGGGCCTTTCCTGGCTGCGCCTCGTGGCCCACGGCAGAGCCGGGCACGGTTCGCAAATCAACACGGACAATGCGATCACCCGCCTGGCCGGGGCAGTCACCAGAATCGGCGAATATCGCTGGCCGATCGAGCTGACCCCCACCACCCGGCAGTTCCTCGATGGTGTCACGGAACTGACCGGCGTCGAGTTCGATCCGGACAACCCCGAGACCCTCCTGAAGGAACTCGGCACCGTCGCGCGCTTCGTGGGGGCCACCCTCCAAAACACCTCGAACCCCACGCTGCTGAGTTCCGGTTACAAGCACAATGTCATCCCCGAATCGGCGGAAGCGCTCGTGGACTGCCGCACGCTCCCGGGCCAGCAGGAACTGGTCTTCGAAACCGTCAAAAAACTTGCCGGCGACGGCGTGGACGTCAGCTACGTCAACAAGGACGTGTCCCTGGAGGTGCCGTTTGCCGGCAACCTGGTGGACGCCATGATCGACGCGTTGCACACGGAGGACCCCGGCGCCAAGGTGTTGCCGTACACCTTGTCCGGCGGCACCGACAACAAGTCGCTCAGCAAGATCGGCATCACAGGCTACGGGTTCGCCCCGCTGATGCTCCCCGACGAACTCGATTTCACCGGGATGTTCCACGGGGTTGACGAACGCGTCCCGGCTGATTCGCTCAAGTTCGGATCCAGGGTGCTCAACACCCTGCTCAGCACCTACTAGGGAGAAGCCTTGACCCCTGAGGAGATCCTGCCGGACGAGCTGCTCCACCGCATCCGGGGCCGCGCCGCGGGCTACGACCAGAACAACTCCTTCTTCCACGAAGATCTTGAGGAGCTCGCAGCGGCGGGCTACCTGAAGCTCTTCGTCCCGGAATCCGACGGCGGAGTGGGGCTCGGGCTCGAAGCCGCGGCGGCGCTTCAGCGCCGGTTGGCCACGGCTGCCCCGGCAACCGCCTTGGCTGTCAACATGCACCTTGTCTGGACCGGCGTCGCGCACGTCCTGGCGGCCCGCGGCGACGACTCCCTTGACTATGTCCTCAAGGAATCAGGACGGGGCGAGGTCTTTGCATTCGGGATTTCCGAGGCGGGAAATGACTCCATGCTCTTCGACTCAGGGACCACGGCGGAACCGCAGCTGGACGGCGGGTACAGCTTCACCGGGCGGAAGATCTTCACGAGCCTGTCGCCGGCATGGACCCGCCTCGGCATCTTCGGCAAGGACAGCGGCGCACGGGAGGGGAACGGGGAGCTGGTGTTCGGCTTCATCCACCGGGACGCCCCGGGGCACGAGACACTGAGTGACTGGGACACCCTGGGCATGCGGGCCAGCCAATCGAACACCACGCTCCTGCAGGGCGCCATGGTGCCGCCGGAACGGATCTTCCGGAAGCTGCCGGTGGGCCCAAACCAGGATCCATTGATCTTCGCGATCTTCGCGTGCTTCGAAACGCTGCTTGCCGCCGTCTACACAGGCATCGGGGAGCGGGCATTCACCCTGGCGGTCGAGGCCGTCAAGCGCCGGAGCTCGGCCAAGTACGGCGGCCGGAGCTTCTCGCAGGACCCGGACATCCGCTGGAAGATCGCCGACGCCGCCATGGCAATGGATTCCATCCAGCCGCAGTTGGCCTCAGTTGCCCGTGACGTGGATGCACTGGTCGATCACGGGGCGCAGTGGTTCCCCAAATTCGTGGGGCTCAAGGTGCGGGCCACGGAGAACGCCCGGACCATGGTGGATGTGGCGATCCGGGTTTCCGGGGGCTCAAGCTACTTCCGGGACTCCGAACTCGAACGGCTGTATCGCGACGTGCTGGCCGGGATATTCCATCCCTCCAACGACGAATCCGCACACACCACAGTAGCCAACGCGTGGCTTGGTCCGCTCGAAAGCTGAACGCTCGGAAGCTGGAGCGGGGACCCTGAAATAACGGCCGTGCTGCTACACGGTGCGTTGTACGTTGAGTACTCTGCGGCGCAGCCAGAACCGGCGACCGCCGCCGATATAGAGGATGCTCCGCTCCAGTTCCCACTTGCCATATTCGGAGTGTTCCACGAGCCGGCGTCGCGCCTCGGGCAAGGAATCGTCAGGGCTGACGGTCAGTACGAGATACTCGTACTGCCTTGCGTAGTCCCGCTGACGCTCCACTGAACTGCTCAGAAATTGTTCTCTCATCCCTCTCCATTTTCGTCTTTTTCGGGCTAACGTGAAGTCATGAGCATCGATCCGCGTGTCGCGCTTCAGTCATTGACAGCCGCCTTGGAAGAGCACCTGATTGCCGCTTCCGCCCGCCGGGGCGAAGGAGATCCCGCTGTGGAGGCAGCGTTTTTCGCCGTCGCAGATGCCTTTGAGGTATATGAGGACTCACTATACGAGGCCTACTCGGAAGTCACACCACTTCAGGTGTTCGACGACGATGAAGAGGATGACGACGAGGAGAACAATGAACTCCTCGATGAAGACGAGCTGGAGATCCTTGACCAGTAATGCAGTGTCAGTAGTGCGCGGTCAGTAATGCCGCGGCGAGTGATGCCGCAGTTTCAGCCGGGTCAGATCGCTGAAACGTCTTCCAGTGCCCGCGAGATTTCGGCGGGAAGGGGCGCCAGCTGCGCATCGAGCAACTCCTTGAGCTGGACCGCGTTGCGTGCGCCCACTATGGCCGTGGATACGCCCGGGCGGGAGAGCAACCAGCTCAGCGACACGTCGACGGCGGAGCGTCCCAATCCGCGCGCGGCCATTGCCGCTGCTTCGACGATCCGTGCGCCCCGGGCGTCGAGGTACTTCTCGACATAGCCGCTGAGGCGGCCCTCAGCCGCTCGTGATTCAGACGGAATCTGTCCACGGTATTTGCCGCTGAGCACCCCGCGTCCGAGGGGCGCCCACGCCATGAGGCCGAGGCCGGCGTCCTCGACGGCGGGCACGAGTTCGTCTTCGGGCTTCCTGTGGAGGAGCGAGTATTCGGATTGGTTGGCCACCACGGTGAATCCCGCGACGGCCGCAGCCTTGGCGGTCTGCCAACCGTTGTAGTTGGAGATGCCGACGTACCGTGCGCGTCCCGAACGCAGCGCAAGGTCAAGCGCGGAAAGCGTTTCGTCCAGCGGAACGTTGCCGTCCCAAGCGTGCGCGAACCAGATGTCCACGTAGTCGGTTCCCAAGCGGGCAAGGCTGGCGTCGAGTGCGGACAGCATCGAACCGCGGGAGGCATCGACACTGCGCCGGCCGTCCGACGTCGAGACGCCCGCTTTCGTGGAGAGCACAACCTCCGAACGCGCCACGACGTCCCCCAGCATGGAGCCCAGGAGAGCCTCGGCTTGTCCTCCTGCGTAGGAGGCCGCGGTATCGATCATGGTGCCGCCTGCGGCGATGAACGTATGGAGCAGCTCCCGTGCATCCTGTTCGTCCGTTTCTTCCGCCCAGGACATGGTGCCCAGGGAAAGGGTGGACACCCGAAACCCACTGTTGCCGACGTAACGCTGCTGCATAGCTGATAGCTTACGGGGAGATCAGGTACATCATGACGTAGGGTCTATTCACGTGAACTGGATAGAAGCAGCCTTCCTTGGCCTGGTGCAGGGCCTGACAGAATTCCTTCCGATTTCTTCGAGCGCACACCTGCGAATTGTGGGCTCGTTCCTGCCTAATGCGGCGGATCCCGGAGCTGCTTTCACGGCCATTACCCAGTTGGGCACCGAGACGGCCGTCATTGTCTTCTTTTGGCGCGACATCGTCAGGATTGTGCGCGCCTGGTTCGGATCGCTGCGCGGCAAGGTGGCCAGGGACGATCCCGACGCGCGGATGGGCTGGTTGGTCATCCTCGGCAGCCTGCCCATCATCGTGCTCGGCCTGCTCTTCCAGAACCAGATCGAATCCGTGCTGCGCAGCCTCTGGATCGTCGCCACCATGCTCATCGTCTTCGGCATGATCCTCGCAGTAGCGGACGCTGTCGGCCGGCAGGAACGCGAGCTGAGCCAACTGACTTTCAAGCACGGCATCCTCTACGGGCTGGCGCAGGCCATGGCGCTCATCCCGGGCGTCTCCCGCTCCGGCGGAACCATCACAGCCGGCCTCTTGATGGGGTATACGCGTGAAGCTGCCGCACGGTATTCGTTCCTGCTCGCCATACCCGCTGTCTTCGGCAGCGGCCTCTACCAGCTGTACAAGGTGGTGTCCAAGGAAGGAATCACCGGACCCTTCGGTCTTCCGGAAACGGCCCTGGCCACGGTCATTGCCTTCGTTGTGGGCTTCATCATCATTGGCTGGTTCCTCAAATTCATTTCAACCCACAGCTACCGTGTCTTCGTGTGGTATCGCATTCTCCTGGGACTCGCCCTCTATGTATTGCTCGGTTTCAATGTCATCAGCGCCTAGCACTATGGTTGAGGCTGTGAAATCGTGGATCTCCCGCCCTGTGCCTGAACTACCCGGCAGCATGCCCCCGTTGAGGCTGTTCGATACCGCCCTGAGGGCCCTCGTGGAGGTCGAGCCACGCGCGGAGCAATCCATGTACGTCTGCGGCATCACGCCCTACGACGCCACCCACATGGGCCACGCGGCCAGCTATGTCGCCTTCGACCTGCTCAACCGCGCATGGCGCGACAGCGGCCAGCGGGTTGCGTACGTCCAGAACGTCACCGACGTCGACGATCCCCTCCTGGAGCGCGCCACCGCCACCGGCGTTGACTGGCGGGAGCTGGCCGCGAGCCAGATTGAGCTTTTCCAGACCGACATGGACGCCCTGAATGTGCTGGCTCCGAATTATTACATCGGAGCTGTCGAGGCGATCCCGATGATTGTCCCGGCCATCGAGAAATTGATCGCGGACGAGCTCGCCTACCGCGTGCAGGGCACCGGCGGCGAACCTGACGGCGACGTCTATTACGACGTCGAGGCGGCCGGCAAGGCCTCCGATAGCCCGGACGCATGGACCCTCGGTGACATCTCGGGGCTCGGCGAAGTGGAAATGCTGGAGCTTTTCGCAGAACGCGGCGGCGATCCCGGGCGGTCCGGCAAACGGAATCCCCTTGATCCATTGCTATGGCGCGTTGCCCGCGACGGCGAGCCGAGCTGGCCCGGTGCAAGCCTGGGTGACGGACGTCCCGGCTGGCATATTGAATGTACCGTCATCGCCCAGAAGTACCTTCCGGCTCCGTTCACTGTGCAGGGCGGCGGATCGGACCTCGCCTTCCCGCACCACGAAATGGGTGCCGGACACGCGTATTCGCTCAGCGGCGTTCCCTTGGCCCGCCACTATGCCCACGCCGGAATGGTGGGCCTGGATGGCGAAAAGATGAGCAAGTCCAAGGGCAATCTGGTCCTTGTGTCCAAGCTCCGTGCCGCGGGCGAAGAGCCTGCCGCCATCCGCCTGGCGATCCTGGCCAACCACTACCGTTCGGATTGGTCCTGGACCGACGAAGGATTCGGCCAGGCCAAGGAACGGCTCAACACGTGGCGGGCCGCCCGGGACATTGCTCCCGAGGGAACAGCGGCGGAACTGCTGACGCGGATGCGTGCCGAGCTCGCCAACGACCTCAACGCTCCCGGCGCGGTCGCCGCCGTCGACGCCTGGGCCGCTGCAGCCCTCAGCAACGCTTCCGACGCCAATCCCTCTGCGCTGGATTCCGCCCTGGTGAGCGATGCGATCAACGGATTGCTCGGCGTCGAGCTCTAGCGGAGCTCAGGAACTGAAGCCAACACTCGCTGAAGCGGACAAGCCCTGGCGGCAGGACCGTCAGGGCTTGTCCTTGCCCCTGCGCTTGAGATAGCGCTCGAATTCGCGCGCGATGGATTCGCCACTGGCCTCCGGCAGGTCAGCCGTGTCCTTGGCCTCTTCTAGCTGCCGCACATAGGCGGCGATTTCGGGGTCTTCAGTGGCCAGTTCGTCCACACCGCGCTCCCAAGCCTCCGATTCCTCGTTGAGGGCGTGGGTGTCCAGCGGCACTTGGAGCAGATCCTCGATCCTGTTCAAGATGGCCAGTTGTGCCTTGGGGGAGGGCGGCTGCGCGACATAGTGCGGCACGGCCGCCCAGAGCGACACCGTGGGCAAGCCCGCGAGCAGGGCGAATTCCGCCAGCACGCCCACAATGCCTACCGGACCCTCGTATTGCGAAGCCTCCAGGTTCAAGCGCTGCCGCAATCCGCTGTCGTCCGAGGTGGTGCTGACCGGGATCGGGCGGCTGTGCGGGACATCGGCCAGAAGGGCACCGATCAGCACAACGTAGTCGACCTTGAGCGTTTCGGCGTGGACCAGAAGCTCGGCCGTGTAGGCCCGCCAGCGGTAGGAAGGTTCGGTGCCGAGCACGAACACCACATCGACGTTGCTGTCCGGGACGCTGGCCTTGTACAGGCGCGTGGAAGGCCATTTCACCTTGCGGGCTCCGGCTGCGGTACGTCGCACGGTCGGCCGGGTGAACTGGAAGTCGTAATAGTCGTCGGCATCAACGGATGCCACTTTCTTTCCTTGCCACAACTTGTTCAAGTAGTGCAGGGAATCGCTGGCCGCCTCGCCGGCGTCGTTCCAACCCTCGAAAGCCGCGAGCATCACGGTGATGCGCTGGCCTTCGGCTACAGGCTGGAGAAGGCGCTCAGGCTCCGGTGAAGTGGCCTGTCCGTCAGGGGCTCCGTCCAAACTGTTCATTCACTCACCCTACGTCCAACACCGCCACCGATGCATGGCGTGAGGGGACCGGCGTGGCCATACTTCGCCCCGGGCGTAGAGCGGCAATTGCCCTGCCTCCTTCCACGTAGACTTTAGGCATGCTTGCTTCAGCCACCCAGCCCCTGCTCAAAGCCGCGCTATGGGACATGGATGGCACCCTGGTGGACACCGAGCCGTACTGGATTGCTGCAGAGCGAACCCTCGTGGAGTCCCACGGCGGCGCCTGGAGCCATGAACAAGCCATGCAGCTTGTAGGGCAGTCATTGATGCACTCGGCCGGCATCCTCCAAAGGGCTGGAGTGAACCTGGAAAAGCGGGAGATTGTTGACACCTTGAGCGCCCAGGTCATCGACCGTCTCCGCATCGAGGTGCCGTGGCGGCCTGGAGCCAAGGAATTGCTTGACGAGCTGTATCAATCCGGCGTCCGCTGCGCCCTCGTGACGATGTCCGAAGGCCCGATGGCGCGGGAAGTCGTCGCCAACCTCCCCAAGCCCTACTTCGAATTCCTCATTACAGGGGACACCGTGAGCCAAGGAAAACCCCACCCGGAGGCTTACCTCGCCGCCGTCGAGCGGCTCCAGGACACAGACCCCGGGCTGACCGCGGATCACTGCGTTGCCCTTGAGGATTCCGTCCCCGGAGTGGCTTCCGCGATCGCCTCCGGCGTGGTCACCGTCGGCATTCCGCACCAGATGCCATTGCCCGAGGACCCCCGCCGGGCAACTTGGACCACCCTCGAGGGACGCAAGGTCGCCGACCTTGAAGCACTTGTTGCCGAGCGGGCCCTTGGCAATGTGCCGGCCGCGGCCTTCCTTGGACAGGCAAACTAAGTGAGCACTCCCCGGAACGGCGGCCACAGCACCCGTAGCAGCAGGAAAGACGGGATTCCACTCGGCCGGATAGCGGGAATCCCCGTGTATCTTGCCTACTCCTGGTTCATCATCGCCGCGTTCACGGTGATCGCCTATGGACCGGCGCTGCTCATCCGGAACCATTCCTTGGGAATCGGCGCCTACCTTGTGGCCTTTGGCTATGCGGTGCTCCTGGCCCTTTCCGTGCTCGTCCATGAACTTGCCCATGCCTTGAGCGCCAAGGCATTCAAGTGGCCCACGGAGAAGATCGTTTTGAATCTCTGGGGCGGGCACACCCAGTTCGAGAGCTTCATTGCTTCCCCGGGCCGTTCGGTAGTTGTTGCCTTGGCCGGACCCGCGGCCAACTTTGTCCTCGCGGGCGCGGCCTGGCTATTGCTGCAGGCCGGTGTCTTCACCGGGGTGGGGGACACCCTGACGAACATCTTCATGTGGGCCAATTTCCTGATTGGCATTTTCAATGTCCTCCCGGGCCTGCCGCTTGACGGGGGTCGCTTGGTGGAGTCCGCGGTATGGAAAGCGACCGGCAGCCAGGAGAAGGGTACGGTTGCCGCCGGTTGGGCGGGACGCGTCATCGCGATCGTCCTGATTGTGAGCTTCATCGTCCCGCAATTGCTGGGCGGAAACAGCCCTGATCTCATTCAGATGGTTGTCGCGGTCCTGGTTTGCAGCTTCCTTTGGATGGGTGCCTCAGGCGCCATTCAGCAGGCGACGCTCCGTGGACGCCTCCCCTCTGTGAGTGCCGCCGCCTTGGCCGAACCCGCCGTCGGAATTCCGAACTCGGCCACGGTCGCAGACGTGCTGCGCGTGGCACCCTACGGTACGCCCGCCGTCGTCATCTGCGGACCGGATGGCCGGCCACAGGGTCTGGTCGATCCGGCTGCGACTGCAGCCGTGCCGGCCTCCGAGGTATCCACAACCTTCGTGACAGCGGTTTCCACCCCGCTCGCCGACGGCGCCTACGTCCCCTGGACGTCCAGCGGCCAGGAACTGATCCAGTATTTGGCCCAGCTCAGCGGCGCCGAATACGCCGTCGTGGACGAACACGGTACGGTCATGGGCCTGCTACGGCAGCAGGCCGTAGTGACAGCCATTACAGGTAAAGTAGCCCGACGGAGCGGACGCCCGTAGGACCTTCCCGGTAGAGTTACCTGCCGGCCGTGAAATAACCCGGCCGGCAGTGCGCATCACTAAGCAGTAACTGTGGCAACAAATGACGGCCCAGCCGTACAGGAGCGAGGAAACACCCATGAGCAGCGAAACCGCCGCCAACTATACGGCCACCGGCGCCGCCAACACCGCCATCCAGCCGACTGGTGCGGCACGGCGCCGAGGACCGTTCCGTGTGGGCGAGCGGGTTCAACTCACCGACGAACGCGGCCGCATGAACACCATCACCTTGGAGGAAGGCGGCGCCTTCCATACGCACCGCGGCTTCCTGAACCACGACGAAATCATTGGCCAGGTTGACGGTTCCGTGGTCGCCAACAACATCGGCCAGCAGTACCAGACGCTGCGCCCGTTGCTCTCGGACTTCGTGTTGTCCATGCCCCGCGGTGCAGCAGTGGTCTACCCCAAGGATGCCGGCCAGATCGTCACCATGGCCGATATCTTCCCGGGTGCCCGCGTTGTGGAAGCCGGCGTTGGTTCCGGCGCCCTTTCGATCTCCCTGCTTCGTGCAGTGGGCGACAACGGTTACCTGCACTCTTTCGAGCGTCGGGAAGAATTCGCCGACATCGCCCGCGGCAACGTGGAAACCATTTTCGGCGGTCCGCACCCGGCCTGGAAGATTTCGCTCGGCGACTTTCAGGAGGAAGTTGTCCGCAGCGAAGAGCCCGGATCCGTGGACCGCGTGGTGCTGGACATGCTCGCTCCTTGGGAATGCCTCGACGCCGTAGCCACCGTTTTGGCCCCCGGCGGCGTGTGGATCAACTATGTGGCCACCGTGACCCAGCTCTCCCGTACCGCCGAAGCCATCCGCGCCGACGGCCGTTTTACGGAACCGGACGCCTGGGAGTCCATGGTCCGCGGCTGGCACC
Source organism: Arthrobacter sp. SE2 (assembly GCF_058244265.1). Classification (NCBI taxonomy): domain Bacteria; kingdom Bacillati; phylum Actinomycetota; class Actinomycetes; order Micrococcales; family Micrococcaceae; genus Arthrobacter; species Arthrobacter sp. SE2. Next base: position 168,695 of record NZ_JBZAYA010000005.1, read on the forward strand.
TCGAGGGCCTCGCTGTCCGTCCCGACCACCGCATGGTAGCCCACACCGGCTTCCTCCTGGTAACCCGTCGCCTCGCCGACGGCGTGACCGGAATCTCCGTCAAGCGGCGTCCTTCCAAGACGGAGTTCAGCGAAGAGGACCTGAATGCCTGGACACCGGGAGCCGTTGGAGAGCGTGCGGTTTCCGACAAGAAACTGCGGCGCGCGGCACGGGATGCGATTGCCGGCACCAACGTCAAGGACGACCCCACGCCCGCTCCCTGAGGAAACATCACAAACTGGTCCGCATTCCGGATGTCACAGGTTACCCAACGCTTTTGAGGGCTAAGGTCTATTTATAGAAAGCGGGAAGGAGCTGATGCTTCGTGGATACGTCGAACAATGACTTCGGGCGAACAACGCCGGAGGAGCCATCGAACAAGGCTGTGACTGAGGGAAAAGCGGGACACGGGGGTGCGGCAATCCAACCGGTGGACGACTCCGCGGAACTCACCGTCGCGGAACGCCAGATAAACATCCTTCGAGACAAGCTGCGCCACATCGACCGTCAGCTTGCCGCCGCCACCCAGAACAACACCAAGCTTGTGACCATGCTGGAAACGGCGAAGGCCGAAATCCTGCGGCTCAAAGGCGCCCTCGAGCAGGACGGCCAACCGCCGTACAGCTTCGGGACCATCCTGCAGATCAATCCGAGGCGCCAGCCAACGGCAGGCAGCACCGGCCAGGCGGCCACCGAGGAATCGGTTGACATCTTCAATGCCGGCCGCAAGATGCGCGTGGGCGTCAGCCCGCTCGTGAACATCAACCAGCTGGCCGTCGGACAGGAAGTCCTCCTCAATGAGGCCCTGCTCGTGGTGACCGGCCTGGGCTATGAACGGGCAGGCGAACTCGTCACTCTCAAGGAAATGCTTGGCACGGACCGCGCCCTCGTAGTGGGCAGGGCCGATGAGGAACGGGTCGTCAGGCTTTCAGGCGCCTTGCAGAAGGTGCACCTGCGCGTCGGTGATGCCTTGTCGCTGGATTCCCGCACGGGCTACGCCTTGGAGAAGGTGCCCCGGGCAGAGGTCGAAAACCTGGTCCTCGAGGAAGTCCCGGATATTACCTACGAGGACATCGGCGGCCTGGGCCCGCAAATCGAACAGATCCGTGACGCGGTGGAACTCCCGTTCCTGCACCCGGACCTGTACCGCGAACACGGGCTCAAAGCACCCAAGGGCATCCTGCTTTACGGTCCTCCGGGCTGCGGCAAGACGCTGATCGCGAAGGCCGTTGCCAACTCGCTTGCCGCCCGCGCCTCCGAACGGGCAGGCAACGTGGACCTGAAGAGCTACTTCCTGAACATCAAGGGACCTGAACTCCTTGACAAGTACGTCGGCGAAACAGAGCGTCATATCCGCCTGATTTTTGCGCGCGCCCGGGAGAAGGCCTCGGATGGCAGCCCAGTGGTGGTGTTCTTCGACGAGATGGACTCGCTGTTCCGCACCCGCGGCACCGGGGTGTCCTCCGACGTCGAAACAACCATCGTCCCTCAGCTCCTGAGCGAGATCGACGGTGTCGAACGGCTCGACAACGTCATCGTGATCGGCGCCTCGAACCGTGAGGACATGATTGATCCGGCTATTCTTCGTCCCGGGCGGCTTGACGTGAAGGTCAAGATCCAGAGGCCCGACGCCGAAGCGGCCGCCGACATTTTCGCCAAGTACATCACCACCGACCTTCCTTTCCACGCGACGGATCTGGGCGAGCACGGCGGCGACGTCCAGGCGACGGTCGACGCCATCATCCAGCGCACCGTTGAAGCCATGTATTCGACCGAGAAGTCCAACGAGTATCTCGAAGTCACCTACGCCAACGGCGATACCGAGATGCTCTACTTCAAGGACTTCAACTCCGGCGCGGTGGTCCAGAACGTCGTGGACCGGGCCAAGAAGTACGCCATCAAGGATCTTCTGCTGACCCAGCAGAAGGGCCTTCGGATCGACCACTTCCTGCGCGCCGTCGTCGACGAATTCCGCGAACACGAGGACATGCCCAACACCACCAATCCGGATGACTGGGCACGCATCTCGGGCAAGAAGGGCGAACGCATCACCTACATCCGTACCATCGTCCAGGGCAAGGCCGGCCAGGAGCCCGGGAAGTCGATCGAAACGACTCCCAACACCGGCCAGTACCTGTGACGGCCCGGCCGGAAGGCCTGCCTTCGGACAAGCTTCCCGCGGGCGGGGCCATGCGGGTCATGGGTTCGGAAACTGAATACGGTATCCACGCGCCCTCCGCGCCAGGGGCGAACGCCACGATGATGTCCGCACGGATCATCCAGGCCTACGCGAACCTGACGCGGCAGCGGGCAGCCGGGGGCGCTGAAACCCGCTGGGACTACACGGATGAAGAGCCCCTGCATGATGCCCGCGGTTGGACAGTCGAGCGCAGTGCAGCAGATCCGAGCCAGCTGACTGACAGGCCTCCCGTGCTCGACGCCGAGGCCGTTGCCTTGGCGTACGGGCGGCAGGAGCTGGAAGCCGACGGCGGCGACGAGTCAGGATCGTTGCTGATGAACATGGTCCTCGGGAACGGGGCCCGCCTGTACGTGGACCATGCCCATCCGGAATATTCCAGTCCCGAGGTCACGAATCCCCGGGACATCGTCGCGTGGGACGCGGCCGGCGACCTCGTTGCCCTGGCCACGGTTCGGAAGGTGGCGGCCGACCCTGATCTGCCGGCCATCAATCTGTACAAGAACAACACCGACAACAAATCGGTGTCCTACGGTTCCCACGAGAACTACCTCATGCCGCGTTCCGTCCCTTTCGGGGATATTGTCCGCGGCTTGACGCCGTTCTTCGTCACGCGCCAGGTCATCTGCGGTGCCGGCCGGCTCGGCAAGGGCCAGGACGGTTCGACTTCCGGATTCCAGATCAGCCAGCGCGCGGATTTCTTCGAAGCCGAGGTAGGGCTGGAAACCACCATCAGGCGTCCGATCATCAATACCCGGGATGAACCGCATGCCACCGCCGACAAGTACCGGCGTCTGCATGTCATCATCGGGGACGCCAACCTGAGCCAGGTCTCGAACTACTTGAAGTTCGGCACGACGGCGTTGGTCCTGAGCCTTATCGAAGCCGGGCAGGCTCCGAAGATCGAAGTACATGAGCCCGTGGCAGGCCTGCAGGCAATCAGCCACGACACTTCCCTGACTGCCACGGTCAGGCTTCTCGACGGACGGCGCGTAACAGCCCTGGATATCCAGTGGATGTACTACGAGGCAGCGGCCAAACTTGGCCAGGAAACCGGGGTCTCGGATTCCTTCAGCGGAGACGGCCACACCCGCGATGTCCTGGAACGATGGGAGTCGACGCTGGGGCTCTTGGGGAGCAACCCCGCAGGTGCCGCGTCTTCGGTCGAATGGCTGGCCAAAATGTCCCTGCTGGATGGCTACAGGAACCGTGACGGCCTCGAATGGAACGACGCCCGCCTGGGTCTCGTCGATTTGCAATGGTCCGATGTGAGGCCCGAAAAGGGCCTGTACTACCGCATGCTTTCCCGCGACCGCATGCAGACGATCGTCGACGACGCCACGATCAGCCGTGCTGTCGTCGAACCGCCGTCGGACACCCGCGCATTTTTCCGCGGGAAGTGCGTTTCCAGCTTTGGCAAGGACGTGGTCGGCGCCAGCTGGGATTCGGTTATCTTTGACGTTCCGGGCATCGGGAAACTTCAGCGTGTGCCCACCCGGGAACCGCTCCGCGGCACGGAAGCACTCACCGGACAGCTGTTTCGGAAACACGCCACAGCGGGCGCATTCCTCCGTGAATTGCTCGGCCTGGACCCGGCCCCGCCCGCCTGAACGGGCAGCCGGCTAAAGGCTGCCAAACGGGCCCTTAAAACCGCAGCGTCGCAGCCCGCCCCGTGGCAGTATGGCATTACAGGAAGTCCCCGTTGCCGGGGATGGACAGAATGGAGAAGGAAATGGCAGCTCAGGAGCAGCAGCAACCGCAGTCGCGGGACGTCGAGGCAGAGGTCGACGCCCCCGAGGCGCCGCCCGCAGCGCCGGAGGCACAGGCCTCGGTCGCAACGCAGGGCGTAGACGATCTCCTCGACGAAATCGACGGTGTTCTTGAATCGAACGCCGAAGAGTTCGTCAGGGCATTTGTGCAAAAGGGCGGCCAGTAGCCAGCCGCCAGCTAAGCCAAGGGCCCGGCCGGCGTGAGGCCGCCGGGCGTCGGATGTCAGAGTCGAAGGAGCGCAGCAATGCAGGATCCATCAGCCGGCCACCTGGCCACCCAAGCAACGTCTTCGTTCATAGAGCATCTGCAACGCTCCAGGCCTGAACTCCTTCCCTTTAGTCAAGTGCTGCCCGCGGGACAGATTCCGCCGGTGCCCCATGCGACAACAATCGTCGCCCTCAGTTACCCCGGCGGCGTCCTGATGGCGGGGGATCGGCGTGCCACGATGGGCAACGTGATCGCCAGCAGGCACATCGAGAAGGTCTTTCCGGCCGACGAATATTCCGTTCTGGGAATTGCCGGGACAGCAGGCCTGGCCATCGACATCACACGGTTGTTCCAGGTGGAACTGGAACACTACGAAAAGATCGAGGGCACGCTGCTGAGCCTGGACGGCAAAGCCAACCGGCTTGGAGCCATGATCCGGGGAAACCTGCCGATGGCCATGCAGGGTCTCGCGGTGATCCCGCTCTTCGCGGGCTTCGACCAGGCAGCCGGCGTGGGACGGCTTTTCTCCTACGATGTCACCGGGGGACGGTACGAGGAACTGGAGCACCATTCGGTCGGTTCGGGTTCCGTCTTCGCACGTGGCGCCTTGAAGAAGCTGTGGCGGCCGAACCTCACCGAAGACGAGGCTGTCGCCGTCGCGGTTGAAGCCCTCTATGACGCCGCCGACGACGACTCCGCCACCGGCGGTCCAGACCCGGTCCGGCAGCTCTGGCCGGTGATATACACCGTCAACCGCGCCGGTGCCCGGCGGGTGCCGGAACGGGAGCTGGCGGCGATCGCCGGATCCATTGTTGAATCGCGAACGGTAGCCGGACGGGAGGCCTGAGATGACCCAGCAGTTTTACGTTTCACCCGAACAACTGATGAAGGACCGCGCGGATTTCGCGCGGAAGGGCATCGCCCGCGGCCGTTCCGTCGTCGTGATCAGTTGCGCTGACGGCATCGCGCTCGTGGCGGAAAACCCGTCGCCGTCGCTCCACAAGATCGGCGAGATCTACGACAAGATCGCGTTCGCCGCCGTGGGGAAATACAACGAGTTCGAGAGCCTTCGGCAAGCGGGTGTCCGCTACGCTGACGTCCGCGGCTATTCATACGATCGCGAGGACGTCACTGCCCGCGGTCTGGCCAGCGTCTATGCGCAGAGCCTTGGCGCCGTCTTCACGGCAGAACAAAAGCCGTTCGAAGTTGAACTTGCGGTTGCAGAGGTCGGGCACACGCAGGCCGAGGACCATCTTTATCGGCTGACTTTCGACGGTTCGATTGCCGACGAGCACGGTTTTGTGGTGATGGGCGGCTTGGCCGAGCAAGTAGCCGAGACCGTGGCCCGCGGTTGGAAGGCTGACCTTGACCTGGCCGGCGCACTGCGACTGGCCGTCAAGGCGCTGGCCACAGACAAGGAAGTGGACGCCCTGCCCGGTACCGCAGTCGAGGCCGCCGTGTTGGACCGAAGTCCGGAAAGCGGGCGCGGATCCCGGCGGGCCTTCCGGCGGCTCAGGGCAGAAGAAATCACGCAGCTGCTGGCAGGGGAGGCCTGAGATGGACAAAAGGATATTCGGGATCGAAACGGAGTTCGGTATTTCGTACTCGAGCCCCGACTCGCGGCCATTGGCTCCCGAGGAAGTCGCCAGGTACCTCTTCCGCAAAGTGGTGAGCTGGGGACGTTCCTCCAACGTCTTCCTGACGAATGGCTCGCGCCTGTACCTGGATGTCGGCTCGCACCCGGAGTACGCCACCGCGGAATGCGACGACCTCGCGCAGCTTATTGCCCACGACCGGGCCGGGGAGCTCATTCTCGATGACCTCGTTGATGAAGCGCAGGCGCGGCTTGCGGCGGAGGGATTCAACGGAACGGTCTACCTGTTCAAGAACAACACCGATTCCGCTGGCAATTCCTATGGCAGCCACGAAAACTACCTGATTCCGCGGCGGGGCGAGTTCTCTCGGCTCGCCGAGATCCTCATTCCCTTCCTCGTCACGCGGCAGCTAATCGCCGGTGCGGGCAAGGTCCTGAAGACACCCCATGGGGCCACGTTCGCGTTCTCCCAGCGTGCCGACCACATTTGGGAAGGCGTGTCCTCCGCGACGACAAGATCCCGCCCCATCATCAACACCCGTGACGAGCCGCACGCCGATGCCGAGTTCTTCCGCCGTCTGCACGTGATCGTCGGCGATTCCAACATGTCCGAGACCACCGCCCTGTTGAAGGTGGGAACGGTGGATCTGCTCCTGCGCATGATTGAGGCCGGAGTGATCATGCGGGACATGCGCATGGAGAACCCCATCCGCAGCATCCGTGAAATCTCGCATGATCTCAGCGGTAAAGCCTTGGTGCGCCTTGCCAACGGCAGGCAACTGACCGCCCTGGACATCCAGCGTGAGTACCTTGCAAAGGTCACAGCCTTTGTAGCATCAAATGGAGCCCACAATCCGCACGTACCTCTCATCCTGGATCTTTGGGAACGGACGCTGGACGCGATCGATAGCGGCGACACCAGCGGAATCGACACGGAAGTGGACTGGGCCATCAAGAAGAAGCTGATGGACGGATACATGCGTCGCCATGGAATCGGCCTCGACTCCTCGCGGATCGCGCAATTGGACCTCACGTATCACGACATCTCGCGCAAGCGCGGACTCTTCTTCCTCCTCCAGTCCCGCGGCGCGGCGCGGCGCCTGGTTGCCGACACCGACATCAAAGATGCCGTGGATGCGCCGCCGCAGACCACCCGGGCAAAACTCCGCGGCGACTTCGTCCGGCGCGCCCAGGAGCTCGGCCGCGACTACACCGTGGATTGGGTCCATCTGAAGTTGAACGACCGTGCGCACCAGACGATTTTGTGCAAGGATCCCTTCCGCAGCGTCGACGAAAGAGTGGATGCACTCCTGGACTCGATGATCTGACTCCCAGTTTCACCAGCTACTCTGGAGGTTGGCCTTTTAACAGGCCTCTACGCGCATGGCCGAGCCTGGCCCGTCCATGCCCTCCTTTTGCCCCGACGAAAGTTCAATTTGTGCGACGTCTACTAGCAATTCTTATCCCCGGCCTCTTGCTGATTACCGCCTGCGGCGGTAATCCGGCAACAACAGCAACCCCGGAGCCCACCAGTCAGTCCGCCGGCGAAGTCGCCAAGCTGGATTCCCTCAAGGTCTCCGACAATGGAGACAAGAAGGCACCCGGCCTGGAATTCAATAAGCCGCTGGACGTGACGCAGCCGACCATCAAGATGGTCAGCGACGGCACCGGCGACAAGGTGAAAGCCGGACAGGTGGCGCAGATCACCTACATTGCCGTCGACGGCAAGGACGGCAAGACCCTCGAAGACACATTCCCGACAGGGTCCCAGCCCGTCGAACTGAACGACCAGCTCAAGACCGGCAGCGCTGTGCTTTACAACGCCCTGGTCGGTGCGAAGGTGGGCGCTGACATCGCTTTCGCCGTTCCGGGGACTCCGGCGTCGGCTGAAGCAACCGCAACGTCATCCCAGCTGGTGGTGTTCAAGGTCACTGGCGTCAAGGACGCAGTCAAGCCCCTGGCCAAGCCCGAGGGCGATACCGTTACTCCGCCCGCCGGCCTCCCCACGGTCAAGGTCGATGACAAGGGAATTCCGCAGATTTCCGTCGACGGCGCGAAGGCTCCGGAGGCCCTCGTCTCGCAGGACCTCATCAAGGGCAAGGGCGCAGTCGTCAAGGAGACAGACACCCTGACGGTCAACTACGTCGGCGTCACCTTGGCTGATGGCAAGAAGTTCGACTCCAGCTACGACAAGGGCCAGACCGCCAGCTTCGCGCTCAACGGCGTCATCAAGGGCTGGACGCAAGGACTTGCGGGCAAGACCGTCGGTTCCCGTGTCCTCCTGGTCATCCCCAAGAGCCTCGCATATGGCGACGCCGCCGCAGGCCAGGGCCAGCCCACGGGCGACCTCGTCTTCGTCGTCGACATCCTGGGCGCCCAGTAACCTTCCGCAAACCCCCAATAACACCGTCACTATCACATTGAGGAGTACCTATGTCATTTGGTCAGCGCGATTACGACCGCACCAAGCCGGAGATCGACTTCCCGGAGGGCGACGTCCCCACGGAACTTGTTATCAAGGACATCGTCGTTGGTGACGGCGCCGAGGCCAAGGCCGGCGACACCGTCTCGACCCACTACGTTGGCGTTGCCTGGTCCACCGGCGAGGAATTCGACGCATCATGGGGCCGTGGCGCACCGCTGGACTTCCGCGTGGGAGTCGGCCAGGTCATCCAGGGTTGGGACCAAGGACTCCTTGGCATGAAGGTCGGCGGCCGCCGTCGCCTCGAGATCCCCTCCGAGCTTGCCTACGGTTCCCGTGGCGCCGGCGGGGCCATCAAACCCAACGAAGCCCTGATCTTCGTGGTGGACCTCGTGGCAGTCCGCTAGGTTTCGCAGCACTAAGTTCCACTGCTTGGGAAGGCGCGTCTGCAGCCGGAGAAATCCGGCTGCAGACGCGCCTTCCGCCTTTACCGGAGGAATTTAGTAACGTAGCAAGCGTGTCCGCATCACGAACCGAACGACTCCTGAACCTCCTGATCGCCCTCCTGAACACGAAATACGGGCTGTCCCGGGCCGTTCTCAGGCAGAAGGTCTATCACGACGCCGGCGACAGCGACGTCGCGTTCGGACGCATGTTTGAACGGGACAAGTCAGAACTGAAGCGGTTTGGCTTCGACATCGAAACCCTCCTCGACCACGGGTTCGGCTCGGACGATCCAGCTTCGACCCGCTACCGCATCGGCAAGGAATCCAATCGCCTGCCGTATGTGCACCTGACCCCGGCCGAGGGCACGGTATTACTGCTGGCTGCGCAGCTATGGGAACGCGCGGCGCTCGGCTCAGCCGCTGCAAGCGCGCTACGGAAGCTGCAGGCTTCCGGCGACCTTGCCGACGTCGAACTCCCGGCCGGCGTCCAGCCGCGCATCAAGCCCGCCGGCCAGGCCTTTGACGACATCATCGTGGCCATGAACGGCCAGCACCCCGTGGGTTTCGGCTACCGTGCCGCGAGCACCGGCAAAGACGAACGCCGCATGGTAGAGCCTTGGGGCCTCGGGAGCCGGTTCGGCCAGTGGTACCTGGTGGGCTTCGACCGGGGCCGGAACGCGAAACGCTTTTTCCGGCTGTCCCGGATGACGAGCGACGTTCATGTTGAGACCGGGTATCACTGTGAGATACCGGCAGGGTTTGATACCCGCGCTGAATTGGACAGCCTCAGCGAACTTCCCCTGCAGGAAGCCCACCTCGACGTCGCCGAAGGCCGTTTGCTGGGTCTTCGCAAGCGCGCGGTGAGTGTCACCGGGGCCAGGGGCGCCAGCGGCTTCCAGGCGGGCAAGGACCGCCTCTCCGTGCCGTTCCGGGACAGTGAGCTGCTCGCAGAAGAACTGGCCTCCTATGGTCCCCACGTGCTTGTGGCCGGACCTGCCGAACTGCGCGACGCCGTGATCCGGCGCCTTGAAGCTGCCGCCGCGTTCGGCTCGAGCCCCGCCGTCGAGGTCCGCTTCTCCGGCGCCGGACCGGCGCCGCGGGCGCGCAAGCGGACCTCGGAAGACCAACTCAACCGCATGCTCCAGCTGGTCCCGTTCCTCGTCCACAACCAGGGCCTGCCCATCCAGGAGGTGGCAGACCGTTTCGGTGTCACCCGTGAGGAACTCGTCGACGACCTGAAGATCCTGATTTGCTCCGGCCGCCCCGAAGGCTATCCGGATGACTTGTTCGATATCGATTGGGAAAACGAGCACGTCTACATCCGCGAGCACCTCGAACTCAACCGGCCCATCGGCTTCAGTGTCGATGAGGCTTGCGCCCTGCTGACGGGCTTGGCGACCCTGGGCGGACTTCCCGCCCAGGCCGGAATGTCAGAGGACGAGCAAAGCGGAGCCCTGGAGTCCGTGACCCTGAAGCTCACCGGCGCTGCGGGGGAGGCCGGCCGTCTGGCGGCGGCCGTCGCCGGCCCGCCCGTCACCCCGGCCGAGGCCGGACCGTTCGACACGATCACCCGGGCGATTCAGTCGGGTCATCAATTGCGGCTTCGCTACCTGTCACAGCAACGCGACTCGGTTTCCGAACGGGACGTCGACCCTTTCCGGCTCTATTCCTTGGACAACACCTGGTACTTCGAGGCGTACTGCCACAGCAAAGCCGGTCTGCGGAACTTCCGCCTCGACCGTATCGAGGAGATCGCGCCCAACGGCCGTCCGGTTTCCAAGAGTGCGGGCGCCGAGGAAGGCGTCCCGGTGAAGCTGTACACGCACAACGACGACGACGTCGTCGTTGTCCTCCAATTGACCCGGCAGGGCGTAGGGCTGGCGGATGACTATTATGCGGATCGGACGGCAGTGCTCCCTGACGGCGGCTTGCTCGCCGAGGTACGGTTCGGAAACGCGGACTGGTTGCCGATGTTCGTTGCGCAGCATGGCGGTGTTGCCCGTATTTTGCAGCCCGCAGAGCTTGCCGACGCCTCGGCAGCCTGGGTGGCTGCCGCACTTGCCCAATACAAGCAATGAAGGCTGGTTAGACTACTCAAATGCCTTGGTGGTCCTGGATCCTTTTATGGCTCGCGCTGATTGCGGTGTCGCTGCTTTGCTATGTCCTGCTGGGCGTCCGGCTTTTCCGGAAGTTCATGGCCACGGTGCACGAATTGAGTGCCGCAGGGGAGCGGCTAGGTCACCGCTCGCACCTTCCCGATCGCGCCGACGACGACGGCGAGGCGTCGGTGAAAGTGTTCGGCGCAGCCGTTTTTGCCTCACCGGAACAGATGCGTCATGATTACGTGACGGCCAAGGCCTCCCGCCAGGAAGTGCGTCGCCAAAAGCGCGTTAAGCGCAAAGCAGAACGGGGCCAACCCCAGTCTCTGCACGACATCGATTTCAGTTAGACGTAGGATGTATTCCAACGAAAGGACTTCCCGTGGGACGACTATTTGATGGCCCCTGGCCAATTGTCATTATCATCATCGTGGCCCTGTTGCTGTTCGCGGCACCCAAGCTGCCTGCCATGGCCCGCAGCCTCGGCCAGTCGATGCGCATCATCAGATCCGAAGTCAAGGAAATGAAGAACGACGGCAAGCCGGCGGCCAAGGACGACACGGACCCCGTTGAAGGCAAAGTGGTCAACCACCCCGAAGCGAACAAGGGCGGTAACGACACTGACGTTCCGCCTGCAACCCGTAGCTAAGCAGTAGTGGCAACGAAGACGGGCCGCAAAGCCAACCCCGAAGGGCGGATGGCGCTCCTAGACCACCTGAAGGAGCTTAAGAATCGGCTGATCAAGTCTGCTATCGGCGTTCTCCTAGGCGCCGTGGCAGGGTGGTTCCTCTATGAGCCCGTAGTCAACAGCCTGTCGGATCCGTTGATCAAGATCGCCGAAGAGACCAAGCGAACCGCGGTCCTGAACTTCGCGAGCGTAGGGGATCCTTTCGACTTCAAGCTACGCATTGCCATTCAGATCGGCTTGGTGCTCTCGAGCCCCATCTGGATCTACCAGGTCTGGGCCTTCATTACTCCCGGCCTGACCAAGAAAGAGCGCCGCTACACGCTCGGGTACATGGCCGCGGCGGTGCCGTTGTTCCTGGCTGGCGTGTATGTCGCATGGACGGTCATCCCGAACGTAGTGCGCGCACTGCTGCAGTTCACGCCACAAAACGGCGCCAACAACATCGACGCATCCCAGTACCTGACATTCGCCACGCATATGCTTCTTTTCCTCGGCATCGCCTTCCTGGTGCCGGTGGTGTTGGTGGGCGTCAACATGGCGGGCATCTTGAGCGGCAGGACAATACTCAAGGCCTGGCGCATCACGGTCTTCCTCGTGTTTGTCCTGGCAGCCGTTGCCGCGCCCGGTGCGGACGCGCTGTCAATGTTCATGCTCGCCGGTCCGCTCTTGGTGCTCTTCTTCGCCGCGATCGGACTCTGCATGCTGAACGACAAACGTCGCGCGCGCCAGCAGTCGAAGATTACCGCCGAGACGGAAGCCACAGCCGACGTCGCCACACCTGCCTCCGATCTGGAGAATCTGTAGTCTCACGGCCACTAGGCTTGAAGCATGTCCTCCAATTCAGGGGCCCTTTCGCCCTCAGAAGCCTTTCACGCCGCAGCGCAACGGAGTGCTGAGTCGAAAACCTATCTTGGTACCTTTGCCCAGACACTGGAGTTCGAGCTTGACGATTTCCAGCGGGACGCGTGCCGTTCGCTCCAGGAAGGCAAGGGAGTCCTCGTGGCGGCGCCCACGGGGGCCGGGAAGACAATCGTCGGCGAGTTCGCCATCTACCTGGCGCTCGAACGCGGGCTCAAGGCGTTCTATACAACGCCCATCAAAGCACTAAGCAACCAGAAGTTCTCCGAGCTCTCGGCGAAGTACGGTGCCTCAAACGTGGGACTGCTGACCGGTGACACCACCATCAACGGCGAGGCTCCCATTGTGGTGATGACCACTGAGGTCCTGAGGAACATGCTGTACGCGGACTCGGACACCCTGGGGGACCTTGGCTACGTCGTGATGGATGAGGTGCACTACCTGGCAGACCGCTTCCGCGGTGCAGTCTGGGAGGAGGTGATCATCCACCTGCCCAGCGAGGTGCAAGTGGTTTCCCTTAGCGCCACGGTGTCCAACGCGGAAGAGTTTGGTGCGTGGCTGGACACAGTGCGCGGACACACGGATGTGATTGTCTCCGAACACCGTCCCGTCCCCTTGTGGCAGCACGTCATGGTGGGGCGTGAGATCGTCGATCTCTTCGCCGGGGATACCAGCTTTGACGAAATCGCTCCCGAGGCGCCGGAGGGCGAAGCGCCCGCGCCGGAGGCAGTACGGGAGCCGGACCGGAATCCCTTGCCGAGGGAATTCGAGGTCAACCCGGAGCTATTGTCGATGGCCCGGGCGGAAAGCCAGATGAACTTCCGTGGCCGCTTCGGCCACGGCGGACGCAGCCGCCGCCGGCAGGACCGTCAGCGTGACAACACTGTCAGCGAGCAGCGCAGCCCGGTGCGCAAGGCCAGCCGGCCCCAGATCATTGCGAGCCTGGACCGCCAAGGGCTGCTTCCCGCCATTACCTTCATTTTTTCCCGCGCCGGCTGCGATGGGGCGGTGGCGCAGTGTGCCGCGGCCGGGCTGTGGCTGACCACAGAGCGGGAACAACAGATCATCGCGTCCCGGGTGGATGAGGCGAGCCGCGAGATTCCCGCAGATGACCTCGATGTCCTGGGCTTTTGGAGTTGGCGTGACGGCCTGCTCCGGGGGCTCGCGGCGCACCACGCCGGTTTGCTGCCGACCTTCAAGGAAGTCGTCGAGAAACTCTTCGCCGATGGCCTGGTGAAAGCAGTTTTTGCCACGGAGACCCTCGCTCTTGGCGTCAACATGCCCGCCCGCTGCGTCGTCCTGGAGAAGCTCGACAAGTTCAACGGCGAAGCGCACGTCAACATCACCGCGGGGGAGTACACCCAGTTGACCGGCCGTGCGGGAAGGCGTGGAATCGACGTCGAAGGCCACGCCGTGGTCCTTTGGCAGCCGGGTACTGATCCTGCCGCCGTCGCCGGCCTCGCTTCGCGGCGCACCTATCCGCTCAATTCAAGCTTCCGCCCTACGTACAACATGAGCATCAACCTGATTGCCCAGTTCGGTCGGCCGAGGGCACGGCAAATCCTCGAATCGTCGTTCGCCCAGTTCCAGGCGGACCGTTCCGTGGTGGGGCTGGCCCGCCAAGTTCGAAGCCGTGAAGAATCCTTGGCCGGTTACGCCGAGTCCATGAAATGCCACCTGGGCGACTTCACCGAGTACGCGAAGCTTCGGCGCGATCTCAGCGACGCCGAGCAATTTGCCTCCAGAAGCACGTCCCGGGCCCGTAAGTCCCTGACCGTGGACTCCCTCTCCCGGCTTATGCCCGGCGACATCGTCAAAGTTCCGGGCGGACGCACGCCAGGTTACGCCGTCGTACTCAACGCCGATCCCGACTCGCGTGAACCGCGCCCCGCGGTCCTCACGGAAGACAACCAGCTCCACAGGATCGGTGCCCACGAAGTCGAAGGTCCGGTCACTCCCGTGTCCTGGATCCGGATTCCGAAGTCCTTCAACGCGAAGCTGCCCAAATCCCGTCGTGATCTGGCATCCGCCATGCGGAATGCCGTGCGGGAGGGGCGTCCGCCGGCCCGCGGCACGAACCGGAGCGAGGACTTCGGCCGTGCCCGGTACATGCCGGACCAGGAAAAGAAGATCGCAGACCTCCGCCGGGCATTGCGCGCCCATCCTTGCCACGGCTGCAGCGAACGCGAGGACCATGCCCGCTGGGCCGAGCGTTGGTGGAAGCTTCGCCATGAGACCGACGGGCTCGTCCGGCAGATCCAGGGCCGCACCAACACGATCGCTAAGACATTCGACCGTGTGTGCGATGTCCTCGCCGCCTACGGTTACCTCCAGACCTCCGACGCCGGCCATGTCACCATCAGCGCGGACGGCCAGCGCCTGCGCCGCATCTACGGCGAAAAGGACCTGCTGATCTCCCAATCCATCCGCCAAGGGGCCATCAAGGACCTCGATGGCGCCGAGCTGGCTGCGCTGGCGAGCACGATGGTCTACCAAGCCAAGCGCGATGATCGCGGCCTGCGACCCAAAATGCCGTCCGTTTCCCTCGAAACATCCGTGGACATCGTGGTGCGTGAATGGTCTGCGCTGGAGGACGTCGAGGACAAGAACAGGCTGCCCTTGACCGCCGAGCCTGAACTCGGCCTCGTCTGGCCCATCTTCAAATGGGCGAAGGGCCGCCATCTCCAAGAGGTCCTCAGCGGCACCGACCTCGCCGCAGGTGACTTTGTGCGCTGGGCGAAGCAGGTCATCGACCTGCTGGACCAGATGGCCAAGATTCCAGGTCTTGAACGACGCCAAACCAAGATGTGCCGCGAAGCGATCGATCTGGTCCGCCGCGGCGTCGTCGCGTACTCCAACGTCTCCTGACACACCACACAGATTCCCAGCAAGGAGCATATCCATGACCCATTCAGGCGCGCCCGCCGAAACCCGGCCCCGCAAGGTCACGATGTACCGGAACGGCTCCGTCTATACAGCCGCCGATCCCTTCGCGAGCGCAATGCTGGTTGACGGAGACACTGTTGCCTGGGTTGGTTCGGAGCAGGCAGCTACGTCGATCGCGGATTCTTCGATGGAAGTCATTGATCTCCGGGGAGCTTTGCTGGCGCCCGGCTTCGTAGACTCTCACATGCATCTCACGGAGACCGGAATTGCTTCCGATTCCCTCCAACTCACCGGGGTACGCTCGGCACGGGAACTGCTCGACGCCGTCGCCCTGGCCGCCAAGGCTCTTGGTACCACCGGCGTCGTGCTTGGCCACGGTTGGGATGAGTCGGTGTGGCACGAAAAGACCCTGCCCACGCCGGAGGAGCTCGACCGCGCCGCGGGCGGGCGCAAGGTGTACCTGGCGCGCGTGGATGCGCACTCTGCCCTTGCCTCATCCTCCTTGGCGTCCGCGGCGGGACTGGACGGCCTTGACGGCTACGACGGTTCGGCGCACGTCCTGAGGGCCGCCCACACCGCTGCGCGGCTGGTCGCCAGGCAGTTCCCCGACGCCGAACGCCGCCGTTACCAGGAGCTGGCCCTTCGGGAGGCTGCGGCCAACGGCTATGTCGCCTTGGCCGAAATGGCGGCCCCGCACATTTGCAGTGCAGACGACCTTCGGATGTCTTCGTCGTGGAACTCCGCGTCGTGGAACGAGGGCAGCGTGGGCGTCCCCGGAATCCTTCCCTATTGGGGCGAACTCGCCACATCGGCCGAGCACGCCTCTGCCATCCTGGAAGGCTTGGGGGTGCCCGTTCTTGGCCTGGCGGGGGACTTGAACATCGATGGTTCCATCGGTTCGCGGACGGCTGCCCTCAGCGCAGACTACGCCGACGCTCCGGGCCACCGCGGAAGCCTCTACATCTCGGTCGACGAAGCTGCCGGCCACATTGCGGCCTGTTCGGCGCTCGGTATCCAGGCAGGCTTCCACGTCATTGGCGACGCGGGACTGAAGACGGCACTGGATGCCTTTGACCTTGCCGCGTCGGAGGTGGGGGAGCAGCGGGTCCGTGCCGCCGCGCACCGCCTCGAGCATGTGGAAATGGCGGACGCCGGCGATCTCGCCCGGCTTGCGAAGTATTCGATTACAGTGAGCGCACAGCCGGCCTTCGATGCCGCCTGGGGCGGGGCAGGGAAAATGTACGATCAGCGTCTGGGGGCGCGAAGTGTGGCCATGAACCCTTTCGCTTCGTACTACTCCACCGGCGTGCCGGTGTGCTTTGGAAGCGATAGTCCGGTCACCCCGTTGCGCCCATGGTCCAGCGTCAGGGCATGCCTGGAACACAGCAATCCGGATCAACGCATTTCGGCACGGGCAGCTTTCCTCGGGCACACCCGTGCCGGTTGGCGGGCCGGCCAGGAGCGCAATCCGCTGATGGGGCAATTGGTTCCCGGAGCCCCTGCAAGTTTTGCGGTGTGGGAAGTTGAAGAGCTGATGGTGCAAGTGGCCGATGACCGCGTTCAGTCGTGGTCCACCGATCCACGCGCACGGACGCCCCTCCTCCCCGCGCTGGACAGTGGTAGCGATCCCGCTTGCCTGCAGACTATGCGCGAAGGCCAGGAGATCTTCGCGAGTGAAAATTTGCGGTCATAGTTGCATATGGCTTTGCTGGTACTGAAGGCCCCTGACCTGCGTGTATGGACAAAGCCCCAGCTCAGGCGGCGCTTGACAAGATTTGTGAAGTCCGTAGCATTTAGGGTCAACAGGCTTCCACAGGGAATACCTGGTTGTCTGGCCGCGGTGGGGTCCGCTGCCAAAAACAGTTATCGGACCCGGTTTCCAAGACCGTGGCACTCGTAGTGGGCAGGTCCACTGTGCCGCAGAAAACGGTTCGGCCTCGAGTTCAACACACCGGGCCGGCACTGGACCTGGGCGAGTGGACCTGCCCGCGACCAAGCGCGACCCGTGTGGCGGACGCCACAGGTGGCCCTAGGTACGGCAAGTTGTCGTTCTATAATGGAGAGTTGCGCCTGAATGCCAGCCACGCTGCTGCTCCGGCCGACTGACCGCTCCATCAAGGAAAGGCCTCTTCTTGCGTGTCCTGACGATCATCCCCACGTACAACGAGCTGGAATCGCTACCCAAGACCCTCGGACGGCTGCGCGCGGCTGTGCCCGCGTCCGACGTCCTGGTTGTCGATGACAACAGCCCTGACGGCACGGGACAGCTCGCCGACAGCATCGCAGCCGAGGATAGCCAGGTCCATGTCCTGCACCGCAAGGGCAAGGAAGGCCTTGGAGCAGCGTACATTGCCGGATTCAAATGGGGCCTGGCGGCCGGCTACGACGTCCTCGTCGAGATGGACGCCGATGGTTCGCACCAGCCCGAGCAACTTCCGTTGCTGCTGGATGCGATCAACGACGGCGCCGACCTCGCCATGGGTTCACGCTGGGTTCCGGGTGGCGGCACGGTGAACTGGCCGCTCTATCGTCAAGCGATTTCGCGCACGGGAAGCACCTATGCCCGGCTCATGCTTGGCTTGAAGATCAAAGACATCACCGGCGGCTACCGTGCGTTCCGGCGCAGCACCCTGGAGGCGCTCAAGCTGGACCAGGTGGAATCGGTTGGCTACGGCTTCCAGGTGGACCTGGCGTGGCGGGTCGCCAAGCTTGGCTTGAAGATCGTCGAACGCCCCATCACCTTCGTTGAGCGCGAGCTCGGGGCCTCCAAGATGAGCGGCAACATTGTTGTTGAGGCCATGATCAACGTCACCAAGTGGGGGCTCGCCTCGCGCTGGGCCGCCTTGACCGGGAAGAAGACCCCGGTCTCAAAGTAGGTCCAACAGAAAAGGCCGGGTCCGCGCTCCGTGAAGAGTGCGGACCCGGCCTTCGTGGTGAAACTGTTCCCTTGGGAACTGTGCCGCTATGCCGAGCGGCGTTCCCCACGACGTTCGCGCAGGATGTTCAGGCGGTCTTCGAGGATCTGCTCGAGCTCGGGAAGGCTGCGGCGTTCCAGCAGCATATCCCAGTGGGTGCGGACGGCCTTTTCGTTGGTGTCAACGGGGCGTTCGCCATCAACCAGGAGCGCTTCCTTGCCGGTCTTGGAAACCCAGACGGGAGGGATCTCGGCTTCGGAGGAGAAGGTGACGAAGACCTGCTCTCCGTCCGCGCAGCGGTATTCAACCCGCTGACGCGGCGCCGGCTCCACACCGGATTCGGTTTCCATGCTCTGGGCGCCAAGACGCATGCCCCGCAGGCTGCGATCGCTCATGATTACTCCCTCTGTCTGTTCGCGGAACCATGCTCCGCGCTAGCCGGACGCCGCAAGGCGTCGCCCGGACTACTGTCTGCACACGTTGCATCACTAGATGAAACGCCTGACCAAGCGTTAATGTTCCGTTCGGATTGAACCGGCCGGACAAATACACCATTATACGCGGATCGAAGCTGACAGGACAAAGTGAAGGGGACCGGCCAGGGAATTTGGCCGGTCCCCCTGCAAACTATCCGCGGTTACGCCGGCGGTTCTTGTGTGGAATCGCTGAACAAGTCGGCGACGCCAGATCCGCCGTTGGCGCCACCCAGCGCACCGCCGATGCCCTTGAGGGCCTCACCGACCTCGCTGGGGATGATCCATAGCTTGTTGGATGATCCCTCCGCGATCTTCGGCAGGATCTGAAGGTACTGATACGCCAGTAGCTTTTGATCCGGGTTGCCCTTGTGGATGGCGTCGAAGACCTTCTGAATGGCCTGGGCTTCGCCATCTGCGCGGAGGATCGCTGCCTTGGCGTCACCCTCTGCGGCCAGGATTGCAGCTTGCCGTTGCCCCTCGGCCGTCAGGATCTGCGATTGCTTGGTGCCTTCGGCGGTCAGAATTGCAGCACGACGGTCCCGCTCGGCCCGCATCTGCTTCTCCATTGAGTCCTGGATGGAGTGCGGCGGGTCGATTGCCTTGAGTTCGACGCGCGAAACGCGGATTCCCCAGCGCCCGGTGGCTTCGTCGAGGACCCCCCGGAGCTGGCCGTTGATCTGGTCGCGGGAGGTGAGCGCTTCTTCAAGATTCAAGCCGCCCACGACGTTGCGGAGCGTCGTGGTGGTCAGCTGTTCAACGGCCTGAATGTAGTTGGCGATCTCGTAGGTCGCGGCCCGGGGATCCGTGACCTGGAAGTAGACCACGGTGTCGATCGAGACAACCAGGTTGTCCTCGGTAATCACCGGCTGCGGCGGGAAGGAAACCACTTGTTCTCGAAGATCCAACAGCGGCAGCAGGCGGTCGACAAACGGGATCAGGATGGTGAGCCCGGGGTTGAGTGTGCGCTGGTACTTACCGAGGCGTTCTACGACGCCGGCGCGCGCTTGCGGGATGATCCTGATCGAGCGAACCAAAACGATAATCACGAATATGACGAGAACTAGCAGCACGATCGCGGCTGCAGTTCCTCCCAAGCTGTCCATACATCTCCTTCATTCCCCAGTTACGTATTTGATGCGGCTAAGTGCGGTAATGGGCCGATCGCTCGTCGTCGAACATTGCGGCTTGTGCCATGGCGGGACGCTGCTCAGTGAGGGCTGTCTTCCGCTGTGGAAGCGACTACCGCCGTCGCGCCGTCAATCCTGGTGACGTGCACGGTCTGGCCGGCGTCGATGATTCCAGCCGCGCTGCGGGCGCTCCACACGTCGCCGCCGATCTTGACCAGTCCTGCGGTCGCGGTGACCGGCTCCATGACGAGCGCTGATTGGCCGATCAGGCGGTCCACATTGGTACGTTGCTCGGCGGGCCCCTTGTGCAAATGCTTGAGTGCGATAGGGCGGACGAATGCGATCATCAGCAGGGACACGATGCAAAAGACGACGATCTGCAACCAGAGATCGGCCCCGGCAAAGTCAGCGGCGAGGGCAGCCAGCGCGCCGGCCCCGAGCATGATGAAGAAGAAGCTGAGCGTCAGCATCTCCACCACGGCGAAAGCAAGAAACACCGTGAGCCAGAGGGCCCACCAGTTGCTGCCAAGCCATTCAAACATCGTTCCCCCTGTTTCCGGACCTGCGGCAGCAGCCGGCCTGATCCGGACTGCAGCGTCGGCAAGATCACAGTCGCTGTTTTTCCATCCTAGCCCGGCGCGAAGGTTCCCGTTAGGAGCCGTCCTCCGGCGCTGTGAAAACGCTGAGGGTGAACTTCGCAGTGGCGTGGACGGACGTTTCCGTGGCCGTCGACGCCAGGAGGGCGGAGCGTTCAAGGTGGTGGCCTGCCGGTCCCATGAAGGCGACATCGGCGAGGTCCCGGCCGTCGAGTTTGAGGTCCACGTCGAGTTGAATGGTGTCCGCGAGGGTGAAGAACTCCTGCATGGACTCCGCAAGCCGCTCGTCTTTGCCCGGCTCAATGCCCAGCATTCCGGTCCGTTCGGCAATCTCCCCAAGGTGTCCGTTGCGCGGAGTCACCACGATCACCCGGCCGCCTGGACGCAGAACCCGGGAAAATTCCGGGGGATTCCGCGGTGCGAAGACCACGATGATGGCATCTACGGCATGGTCGGCGATCGGCAGGGGACGCCAGACGTCCCACACGAGATTGATGGCGCCGGGATTCAACCGTGCTGCGCGGCGGAGTGCGAACTTCGAGATGTCGATGCCGATTGCCGCTGTAGGAGTGCGGTCCAGCACTGTGCGCAGGTAGTGGCCGGTGCCGGTCCCTGAATCCAGGATGAGGGATCCCGGTGCCGACAGTACCGGTGACGCCAGCTCCGCGATCGCCTCAGCGAGGGGAGCGTAATGGCCCGCGCCCAGGAAGTCGTTGCGGGCTGCGACCATCTCTGCCGTGTCGGCCTCGAAGACCGTGCCCTTGCCGCTGAGCAGGTTGAAGTAGCCCTGTTTGGCGGCGTCGAAACTGTGGCCGGCGACGCAACGCAAGGATAATGGCGCTGCCCCGCCCAGGCCGAACGGACCCTGGCATACCGGGCAGCGCAGGGCAGGGACGGCGTCGGAAAGCATACGGACAATCCTACGGCGGCCGGAGTGGCACATATCGTCATGCCATGACGGCCGCTAGGCTCACCAGCGTGAAAGCCGAACAACTCCCGCTGCTGAATTCCGTCTCCGCCCCCGCCGCCCATCCCGACGGCACCCGCGCCGTCGTGTCCGTGACGCGGCCCGACTTCGACGCCGATGCGTACGTCGGGCAACTTTGGAGTGTTCCCTTTGACCCCGCGATACCGCCCCGTCGGATCACCCGTGGCTTCCGGGACACCGCACCCGCGTTTTCGCCCGACGGCAGCGCGTTGGCATTCCTCCGGGCGACGCCGGACGGCAAGCCGCAACTGCATGTGGTGGAGGCCGACGGCGGGGAGCCGCAAGCGATCACGGAACAGAAGTTGGGAGTCTCGGAGTTTTCCTGGGCGCCCGATTCGCGCAGGATTGTGTTTTCCTCACCGGTTCCCGAAGAAGGCCGTTACGGAACGGTTGACGGGGTCGGGGCAGGCAGCGAAGACGCACGGTTGATCACCGGCAACCAATACAGGCTCAATGGACTGGGCTACACCGCGGACAAGCCCGCCCAACTCTTCGTCGTCGACGTCCCCGAGATCGGAGCGGAACCTCCTGTGGTTCCTGTGGGGAGGGCCGCCAAAGCCCGCGGGGCGGAGGCGGCGGCACTGTTACCGCCTGCGGTGCAGTTGACGTTCGGCGAAGCCGACCACACTTCGCCGTCCTTCAGTCGCAACGGTGAGAGCGTCTACTTTGTCGCCTCACTCCATGAAGGGCACGACGCCGATATCGCCTCGGGTATCTATAGCGTCCCCGCCGCGGGCGGCGAGGCGACAGCGCTGCGTCCAGGCGCTGCGCCGCAGTCCGTCCAGGAAGCCTGCGAATCCGCGAACGGTGAATGGCTGTTCTTTACGGCACAGGACCTCGGCGACGACGGCCTGGACTTCGTCGCGAGGAACACGGCCCTGTACGTCATGCCGGTCCGGGGCGGCAAGGCAACGATGCTAAGCGACGTCGAAAACCAGGACATCGGCGGCCGCCTCGAAACTTTTGGAGTAGATGGGGTGCTCGCACTCAACACGAGCCGTGGAAGCGTGCAGCTGATCCAATGGACGGCCGGCGGCGAGAGCGAGGTCCTCGTCAAGGAGCCCCTGGTAGTGATTGGCTCTTCCGCGGTGGGCGAGCTGGTGTCTATCTCTTACGGTGACGCCTTCAGAAATGGTGAGCTCGGCGTTCTGGAGAAGGGTGGACTCCGAGTCCTCACCGATTTCACCAAGGCTCTCCGGGACGAAGCAACCATCCTTGAACCGCATGAGTTCACTGCCACCGGCAGTGATGGCTATCCAGTCCATGGCTGGGCGGTCCTGCCGGAGGGGCCTGGCCCCCACCCCGTGCTGCTCACGATCCACGGCGGCCCTTTCGCCCAGTACACGGGGGCCTTCTTTGACGAAGCCCAGGTGTACGCCGAGGCGGGATACGCCGTGCTGATGTGCAACCCGCGTGGTTCCGCCGGGTACGGCCAGGCGCACGGCGGCGCCATCAAGGAAAAGATGGGCACCGTGGACATGTCGGATGTGCTCACCTTCCTGGAGGGGGCACTGGAAGCCTTCCCGGCGATGGACAGGGAATCGATCGGCATCATGGGCGGGTCCTACGGCGGGTATCTGACTGCCTGGGTTATCGGCCACGAACACCGCTTCAAGGCAGCAATTGTGGAGCGCGGATTCCTTGACCCTGTGAGCTTTACGGGTTCCTCGGATATCGGATGGTTCTTCGGCGGTCAATACACGGGCGGCTCGCCCGAGCAGATGGCGGCCCAAAGCCCCATGGCCGTGGTGACTGCAGTCCGCACGCCCACCCTGGTGATCCACAGCGAAAACGATCTCCGATGCCCGGTTGAACAGGGCCAGCGCTACTTTGCCGCGCTCAAGGCGCAGGGCGTGGAGACGGCGTTGCTCCTCTTCCCCGGTGAAGACCACGAACTATCGCGGTCGGGCACGCCACACCACAGGCGACAGCGCTTCGAGCAGATCCTCGCATGGTGGGCAAAGCAGCTGCCTTCCGCAGCGAACCCGCCGCGCGAAGGCGGTTCAGCTACGGCTTGAGGAAGCCCAACCCGCGGCTTGCCTCCTCGATTCCGGGGTACGCCCAATGGGCCGAGTACTCTGCATCGTTTGCCAACGACCGGAGCTCGGCGCGGTCCAAATAGAGTCCGCCGTGCAGGTGGTCGGTCTCGTGCTGGACTATCCGGGCCTGCCATCCGGAGAATCCGGCCGAGGCCGCACTGCCGTCCGGACGCTGGTAGTGCAGGTGAACGTCGCGGTGCCTTGTGACCACGGCCTGGAATCCGCGCATCGACAGGCAGCCCTCATAGAACGACGCCGTGGATGTCCCCTCGGGCTCGTAGCGGGGATTCAGTATCGCGAAGAAGCCCAGGGGCGTCCTTTGCCGGAGCTCCGAGGCAACAGGATCAACATCGAAATGGTCTTCGAGCACAGCCAGCTGCAAGGGGATGCCGAGCTGCGGCGCTGCGAGGCCCACGCCGGGAGCGGCATCCATGACATCCCGCATCCGCTCGATCAGCTGCGCCAATTCGGTGTCCCCAAGCTGGCCGTCATAGGGAGCGGCTCGCTGGCGCAACACGGGATGGCCGACCTGCACGATGGGCGGGAGGCCATCGAGACCGAGTAAGTCCTGAACTGCGCTGCGGATTTCCGAGGCAGTAAACGTCGTGTCCGGGCCGGAAGGCAGGGGGCGGGTCTCAAAGTCCATGGATTGAGCTTAGTGTCAGTGCATCGTGAATCTCCGGGCAACAAGCTCCGAGAACATCGGGAAGGTGATTGCCCGGCCGATCAAGGCGTTCCTTGCGCTGAGGACCTTCGGCGGCAAGGGTCGGCCCAGCGCCATGTTCAGGCTGGCCTGCCAGATGGCTCTCTTCGCCGCGCGCTGCCGGTCGCGCTCGAAGCCCGCGAGTTCTTTGCCGGCAGGGCCTCCCGCCGATGTTCGCAACGCTTCCCCGACAATCGGCGCGAGGGCAACGGCGTCCAACCAACCCAGGTTCATGCCTTGTCCACCGATCGGGCTGATCTCGTGGGCGGCGTCTCCAATCAGGGCGACCCGTCCATGGACCATCCGGGAAACCAGTCGCGAGGTGACGCCGAAGGCGCTGATCATCGTATTGCTTGCGGAGTCCACCGCGCTGCCGGTCCGCTTTTTGATGAGGGCGGCGAGCGCATGGGGAGTGGGTTCCTGGCACGGGGCGCCAAGCCGGACAACCCAACGGCGGATGCCTCCTGGCAAGGGAAAGGACTCCACGATTCCGCCCGGCTCAAGGAAAAGGACCGCGTTGTTGCCGTACATCGATTCATCCCGGAAATCGCCCATGACGTAGTAGTCGGGATAGGTGCGCAAGCGAGGCTCCAGTCCCAGTCCTGCTCGCACTGCTGAATGGACGCCGTCGGCAGCCACGACGAAGCGGCCCAGAAACTCCATCGGAGCCCCCTCTTGCTGTCCCCGCAGACGCAAGCGCCCGCCGTCGTCGACAACTTCCTCAACCTGCACGCCGCGGTGGAGCGCGTTCGGATCGAGGTCGATCACCCTGGACTCGAGGGCGTTTGTGGTGAGATATTGCGGAACGGAGAGGATGAAGGGGTACTCGGACGAGGGACGGGCAAAGTCCATGTCGGCAACTTTCCTGCCGCCGCTGTACGCGGCGCCGTGGGTGATCCGGACGCCTGAAGAGACCAGCGGATGCGCGGCGCCAACTGCGTCCAAAGCTGTGAGGGCGGGAGGATGGATTCCGATGGCGCGGGTCTGGCGGCTCGACGTCGCGCGCCGTTCCAGAACTGCTACGCGGTGTCCGTCTTGCAGCAGCAGGGCTGCCATGAATAGCCCGACAGGTCCGGCTCCAACCACCACGACGTCAAACATCGGGGACCTCTCCGGGCCGGTAGACCAGCAGGTTGTGCCATAAGCCGCTCGGTTCTACCGTCCACGCCGGGGGAGTGGCGACACGGAGTTCCGCCGCGGTGTAGCTCCGTCTGATGGATGTGAGGCCGTCACCGTGGATATAGGATCCAATGCCAAGTGGCCAGGATCCGGCCCAGAAAAGCGCGTATGCCACGCGGCTACGCTTGAGGTCGTTGTGCAGGGCGATCCGGCCGCAAAGCCGTTCGGAGTCGTGGAGAAACGAGACGAGTTCCGGGGTAGTCAAGTGGTGCAGGACATGGTTGGAAATAACGACGTCGAACGTGCGTCCCTCTGACACGAGCTCTGAGCTGAGGGCTTTTCTGTAGTTGACGCCTTCCACGGGCGGGGCAGAGTTCGCGAACAGGAAGGCTCGTTCGTCCGGGTCGATTCCGGTAACTTCCAGGCGGTAGCCGTCTGCCGCGGCCCGGCGCGCGAGGCTGCGGGCGACGTCTCCACCGCCGCAGCCTACGTCAAGGACCGTGGTGGGGGCCGCCGTCGTGAGCAATGGCCTGATCCGTGAGCTGTAGGTGTCCCGCCAGCCGGACACCACAGCGTTGACGATCGGAAACCGCGCGTAACTCCGGTTGAGCCGGTCAAGCTCGCAATCGGGGCGGTCCATGTCTTCAACGGCGGTCACGTCCCGTGCGCCGAGAAAGCCGCCTGGGCAGCGGCGGAGGGCAGTCATCACAGAACCGGTATCACAGAGCCGGGGAGACCCGGGTGAATAGTCCAGTCTCCACCGTGAGGCCGGGCCCGAATGCCATGGAACAGATGCGTTCCTCCCGCTGCGCCGGAGTTTGTCCGAGGATGTGCTTCAAGACGAAGAGAACGGTGGCACTGCTCATGTTGCCGTAGTCGCGAAGGACTTCGCGCGCGGGAATCATTTGTTCTTCGGTGAGTTCAAGTTTCGACTCGACTTTGTCGAGGATGCTGCGGCCGCCGGGATGGATGGCCCAATGCGTAATGTCCCGGTAGGGGAGTCCCGTCAGGGACGGGTCCCGGGCAAGCAGCGGCTCGAGCGCGCCGGTGATGTGTTCCTCGATGATGTGCGGCACGTACGTGCCGAGGACCATTTCGAAGCCTTCGTCGCCAATGTTCCAGGCCATCGCTTCTTCGCCGACGGGCGTCAGGACAGTCTCGAAGTGATCCAGCCTGATCACCGGGTCCGGCCCCTCAGGTTCACGGGACGTCACGACGGCGGCCGCCGCGCCGTCCGCAAAGATCGCCGATCCCATGATGGTGTCCGGATCATTCGAGGTCCGGACATGGAGTGAGCAAAGCTCTACGCAGATAACCAGGACTACCGCAGAGGGATCGGCCTGGCAAAACTGCCGGGCTGCACGGAGGGCGGGGAACGCGGCGTAGCAACCCATGAAGCCAAGGTGATAGCGCTGCACGGCGGGGCTGAGTCCGAGGGCCCGGACTACTTTGTAGTCGGGGCCGGGATTGAAAAATCCAGTGCAGGAAACAGTAATGACGTGGGTTATGTCAAGTAAATCGATATCGGGACATTTCCCGACGGCGGCTTTGGCGGCCTCAATGAACAATTTGGTAGCTTCGACGGCAAATATTTCGTTGCGGACCTTGGTGCTCGGGCTAAGTACACGGCCAGTGGCGGGGTCGAAGAATGAGGGATTCTCGGAGTGGTTGTCCAGGGACAATTCGGCGACGGCGGTGAATCTGGTATCGATCGCTGCTGAGTCAAAGCATGTTCGCACGAGCCTGGATCCGAGCCGTGTCAGCCCAGGTTGGGATGCAAAAACGTCGCGTGCTTGTGGTTGCACAAGCACTGTGGGCGGTACGGCAGTTTCCAGAGACCTCACGTAGACCGGCATGCTTCATTGTTGGCGACGAAGCTGCCGTTGACAATGGCAGAGCGTGGAAATGTGGACGTTTTGAGGGGTCCCGGCTGTTTTCCGGAGGCCCACGGACTCAACCGCATTCAGGGCTTCCAAAGCTTCTGCGACACAAATTGAAGCGACGGGCCACTAGTTCTAATAGCAGCCCATTTGTCCGTTTTGCCGAGTTCGCCGAGCGGCTGGACGGCAACAGGGCGGTCCTTAGTGCATTTGGGGAGGTGCGCAGGTATGCAGGGGGATCTGGATGTCGGGGGTGCGCTTGTCAAGGTGAAGCGGTTGCGCCTGCGTTTGGCTGAGCTGGACCGCCAAGTGGGCGTGGTTGACAGGTTGCTCGACCAGGTCGTGAAGCTTGCTTTGGAGCTGTACCAAGCGAGGGCGTGGAAGGCCTTTGGCCTGAGTACGTGGGCTGAGTTGGTGGAGGCTGAGCGGCTGGTCCTTCCGAGCCTGGGAGGCAGCGCCCGGGTGAGTGTCGCCATGGAGTTGGCGGCCGGAAATTTGTCGCTCCGTGCCATCGCCCCGGTCCTGGGCGTATCCCACGAGACCGTGAAGACCCTCCTCGCAAAGGGCGTTGCAGAGGGTGGAACACTGCCATCCGTGAGATTGTCACTGGACGGCAAAATGCGCCGCATTGCACCCGCAGTACCAAAGAACGTGATCGCGGGCGAACTGGTTCACTCGGATTCCAACTCTGGCTCCAACTCTGATTCCAACTCTGGCTCCAACGAGGGAATCTTCGATGTGGAGGGGTTTTTGGCGGACGTCGGCGCCTTGGGAGTGGATCACGGTCCTTCCGACGCGGCTGTGCTGGCGGAACTCCAGCTGCGGGAGTTGATGGATTCCATCCGGAATATGGGAATGTCTGAGCTTGTCGTCCAGCGGTTGCCCGAGGCGCATCCCGCACGACGACGCCGGCTGGCCGCCCAGTTCCACGCGGCGGCGGAACTGATGAGCGATGTTGCGAGGCAGTGGGGTGTCGCGGCGTGAGTCCCGGAACCCATGGCCGGTTGTCGACGTCGGCCGAACGCGACGCCCTCCTGCGGGACCTCGTAGCAAGATGGCAGCGGGAAGGCCGGAACGGCCCATCGGCCCGGCTGCTGTTCGGTTCGTTTCTTCCGGCGCTATTGTCCCGTTTCCAGCACGAGTTCTCCTCGATTGCCCCCGAAGATGCACTGTTCTACGCCACGGAAGTTCTTTGCGACCGG
This sequence comes from Arthrobacter sp. SE2, assembly GCF_058244265.1. NCBI lineage: Bacteria > Bacillati > Actinomycetota > Actinomycetes > Micrococcales > Micrococcaceae > Arthrobacter > Arthrobacter sp. SE2. The sequence continues at coordinate 196,946 of NZ_JBZAYA010000005.1, forward strand.
GGGATCCCTGTGGACGTCCCGGCTTGCGCGTGGCTGCTGACGGTTGTCCGCAACGGGCTGCGAACCTGGACAGTCAGCCAACGCCACTGGCTCTCAGAGCGAGATGTGCGGGATGGCGTGTGGGCAGACGTGAAGAAGAACCACGCCCTGGGGGAGGGGGCGCCGCTGGTGTCGGTGTACGGACATGAGTGCGAATGGCCTCAGCTTCCGGTGGCCATTTCGCCAATGCCCGCCGGTTCATCGCCTCTCTGGGATGAACTAAAGGCGTTGTTGATCAGGGCTGGCTGGGATCGCGACGTCGCAGAGCAGGGTCTGCAGGTGATCGAACATCGAGCATCCAGGCATATGGAGGAGATCTGCTTCAGATCAGAGCCGGGAACCGCGCTCTCCCGTTTGGAAACGAACAGGGCGTTGAGCTGCGTGCCCAAGGGGCACAAGAGGGCGCTCGTGGACTTCGTGTGCAGCGAACGCGGATATCTCTGGGGCCGTCTCCAAGGAATTTCCCCTGCCAACGCTCTTTCCCTGCCCGGGGTCCAGGAGGCGTTGGCTTCGCTGGTCTGGAGCAAGGCGAGACCCAAGAACGCCCGAACCGGGAGCTACGCGTCACTTGGAATGCATTCGCGAGAGGACATCCCTGCCTGACGGAGCCAACCCGCTCTTGACCGGTGTGCTGAGTCATGGCCAGGGGATTGCGGTGGCCACGGTGTTGTTGGCGAACTGGGCATGCCCGGCAATCGTCACGAAGGGACTGGCAAGATCACAGGTGACGACCCGAAGTAGGTGTGGGCCCTCGGTGGCAAAGGTGTCTGCCGGCAGGGACGTTTTGCCCAATGATTCCAAACCGATGATCTTGTATCTGCAGGTAACGCCGGCGTTGTCGGATACGTAGAGGGGCATGCCCTTGGTCACCCGGACGAGGGAAGCCATCGGCGCGAGCGACCCATCCGGGAAGTTCACGTGCCCGGCCAGCAGGGTCGATCCCTTCGCGGCACACACAGCCGCCGACCCTCTGTAGCGGGCAGCTTTGGAGGCATCCGGGACCACCAGGTAGCCGGAACCGTCACGGCCTTGGTCCACGAGCTCTACTTTGAGGTCCACGCCCGGGACGGAAAGCGTGTCAGGCGGAAGGTTGCGGATCGCGGCCGGCCCGGTGAACGTGTCCGGTCCTGCGGCTGTAAACGGCGCCAGCACAGGTGCCTGCGGAGCCGCTGGGGGAGCGGGTGGTGAGGTGAAGGCCAAGACGCTTGCGGTGGCTCCGGCCACGCTACAGGTGACGACCGTGGTCAGTGCAACGTTGTTCCACCGGGCGCGGGGATAGCTGCGGGTTTTGATCATTTGTATTTTCCTTGGGTGTGGGGCGGGGCACCCGGTGATCAGCATGGGTGGCTGGATCCGGGTGCCCCGCGTCAACCTGACAGCTAGGTGCTTCTAGTCAGCATGTTCGTCCGCTTGGATGTTGTCCGTTTCAGCTCCGCGGTTGTCGAAGCGTTTGCGGTACAGCAGCCCTGCTCCTCCGAGGAGAGCCAGTGCGAAGGCGGTGCCGCCCGCGATCAGCAGCAGCATGTTCGGCCCGGCTTCCCGTGCGGTGCCGGTGGTGGGCGCGAATCCGGTGTTGACCATCAGGGCCGGCTTGTTTGGGGTAACTGTGACGGCTTCGGGGAAGGCGATGACAGTTTCGTTCTTCTCGCCGCAGTTGCCCTTATGCAGCTGCGCGGTGAACGGTTCCTTGCCCTCGCCCTTATCGATCGTCAGCTTAAGTTCCTCGACGTATCCGTAGGTGCCTTTGTGGGCGATGGTGTGGCTCGGGTAGGTGATTTCACCGGCACCGGTGACGTCCTGGTCCGGGGAGGACCAAGACGGGTTGGCGCAGACGGCCTGGGCGGAGCCGTCGGTCGAGTCGTCAAACTTGTACTGGTTCACTTTGGTGGTGACTTTGATGCCGGTGCCGGAAGGGATGGTGCCCGAGACTATTCCGATGTCGTGGGCCACGAGCGGCACGGTACCGTTCTCGGAGGCTTTGGTGATGATCGAAGGTTTCTTGACCGGGACGGTTTCGTTGGGCAGCAGTTCCTTGCCGTCCCACGCCTTGGTGGACTCGGTACCGTCGATCTTCTCGGAGAAGTACAGATTGGCATTCAGGCCTTTGGACCATTTCTCGGCGACGATTTTCTCCCACGGAACCTCGACGGCCGCGGTCTTGAATTCGCCGTTCCCGGTGACCTTCGTGGTGACGGTACCGATGACATCGGCATCAGCAGGAACGGTGTCGGTGCCGCCGGCAATCGGGGCAGCGGAGGTCAGAACCAGATCTGTGGTCACGGAGAGTTCCTTGCCTGGCTCGTTGCCGGTCACGGTGATGATGTCGTAGATCTTGCCGTTTTCAATGGCCGATGCCTTGGTCGCCACCGCCGGCTGGTACTTCTGGATGGTCTCCTCATGAGGATCATTGAAGCCAGCGGTCCAGTCAGCACGGAAGTACTGCTGCAGCTCGGCGGGCTGGGCCCCCTTTAAGATGCGGGCCACAGGGTAGTAATAGCCGGCCCTGTCCGCGTTTTTGTCAGCGGTCACCTTCACGTCACCGGGTCCCGTTGCGGTGCCAGTTCCGGAGGCAACCTTCACGACCGCAGCCGGGATCTGGGCGGTCGGGGCGAGTCTGACCGGGCTGTAATACCAGTCGACGTCGAAGCGGGCCGGCACGTTGCCGCCGTTCACGAAAGCCCAGTCATTGGTGTTTCCCGTGGACGTGTTCACGTGCAGGACGTCCACCAGGGGCTGGCCGCCCTCCACAAACCGGCCGGCGGTCGAGGTCGCTTCGGGTTGGAAATCGAAGATCACCTTGGCGTCGGCTGACGTTCCCGCGACGGGTTGAGCCCCGCCGGCAACGAGAAGGTTCTGGAAGCCGGGCACCGAATACGTGGTAGCCGACGACCCGGGTGCGTCGATCGTCAGCGTCACGGACACCGTTCCGTTTCCGGTAGCCGCGAAGCCGAGCTGATCTCCGGTATGGAGGTTGACTGCCTGGGAGTTCGTTCCTGCCCAAACGGCGGGGCCGTTCAGGATGGCACGGGCCGAGAACCCGACCAGCTTGTTCCCGGCTGCGGAAACCAGTTCCGTCGAGGTGACCGTGCCGCCGCGACCGTTCGCGTCCATCGAGAGCTTAGGTTGCGTGGAATACGGACCGGAATTGGCTTGGGCGTCGGTTAGCATCGCCGCCGCCTGCGCGCGGACACCGGACAGTTGCGGATCCGATGAGTCCCGGAGGTTAGGGTAGGGAGCCCCGTTGCCGTTCCACGGCACGTTGAACCTCGGATCCGCGAGCTCGTGCGCCAAGTACGCCAAGGCGGCGTGGTTAGCAGGGTCACCCTGGTACTTCTGGATCGCGTAATTAAGCTGCGGGTTTCCTAGGGAGCCCACCGCTCCGGATCCGGCCGGTCCGGCCGGGATCCCGACGTCGAAGCAGAAAGCCGTGGGACCACCGGCGGCACCGTTCAGGTTCAGGGATCCCAGCCACATCGACCAATCTCCAAACGCCCGGGGCGGCGGAGCCTGGACGGTGATGCCCGATCGGTGCATGCCCGGCAGGTCAGTTGCGGCGTGCGCCGCAGGCGCCGCCAGGATGCCACCGGTCCCGATAGCGGAGAGGGCCAGGGCGCCGGCGGCTGCCAAGGCACCGATCTTGGCGAACGCCGACCAGCCCTTTGTCTGTCCCGGCGGGTTGCCCGCATCTCGTTCGAATCTTCCTTGAGTCACTTACGTCCCTTTCTCTTCAACCGCGCCCATACACGCGATGACCACACTTCGGGTGGTCCTGTGTGTAGAGAGCCGGACAAAACGCAATCCGAGAGAAGGGTGTAGTTTTCGACTGTCGGGGCTTGAAAGGGGGCATTCTCAGCGGCTTCGACTGTCAAAAATTTGACAGTCGAGTCGCTCGCTTTGCGACGAACATCTTTCATTGCCCGGGCGGTCCGAAAGGCGTGGGAAGCGATCACCATCCGTATCCTGGGCTGCGGCAGCGTTCTGGCTGCAGCGCCGCGTCGATGTCCGGGCGGGGTTGCGGCGACGTCAGGTTCTTGCTTGCGTCCGGAGGTGTTGGCGTACCAACTTCGATTTCGGTGAGTGTTCCGCCATTGTTTTCGGCTTCACGCCATAGGAAGTAGCCGAAGGGGGAGTTGTGTCCATTAGCCAGCAGTCGCCTGACGAGCCATACGACGTATCGCAAGTTGCCAGTCATGAGTCGTATCCTGACGAGGCGGTGCCAAACGATGTTTCCTTGGAATCCGGTTGGTCAAGCCGGGTTCCCAAGCCCTCCGTCGGGATGTGGCGGAACCGGGAATTCTGGCCGTAGGTCGCAACTCGGCCGGCAAGTGAACGTGGCATGAAGCTTCGGTCAATAGGTTTTGCGAAACCCGAAAACCGGCCCGGGCGACCTTCTGGTCTCTATACGGTGGACGCATGAAAGCCTCCCTCAAACGTCGTAGTGCCCTCACCGGCGGGCTCGTTCTGGCCGTCTTTTCAGCGCTCCTCAGCCCCCTGGGCCCCACCCATGCGGACGATGTCCGGACAAGTGGCAAGAGCACTGATCAGGGTGCCCACCTCAACCTTGGCGCCGCTGACCTTCCCGAGATCCGGACAGTGACAACCCTTGCGCCCGGCGTCACACTCACCAAAATCAGCCGGGGTGGAGCTGACTCCTCGCTCTTCTGGACGGCCGAAGTAGCCATCCCCTCTGACTCGCCGGATCCGGATGCTCCGGCGTCGGCGCTCTCAAGCCAGGCCACTGCGCAGCGCACTGCCGACGAGCTGAAGGCCGCCGGCGTGGATGCCCGCGTTGAACATGTCCAGTCGCCGCAGCTTGCCGACGCCGGCGGCGACTTGGGCTACCGGGTCCGCGCCGGCCATTTTGCCGCTCAGGCGGACGGCGCCTCCGTCGTCGCGAAGATCAAAGCCGCCGGTTTCGCGTCCTCAGTGATCTACACCGGTTGGGACGGCGACTCCGAAACCAGCACGACGACGCGCGGACCGTGGAATCTTGACGTCATCACGATCGACCCTGGGACGTACCAAGGCCAGCTCGCCGCCTCCTTCGGCCCGGACCTGGAGAAGCGGGAGACGACCAGCCAGCTGTCATCGGACGCCCACGCCCTCGCCGCTGTTAATGCAGGCTTCTTCGTCTTCGACCCGAAGGCCGGTGCTGAAGGCGACCCCGCCGGCGTTGGTGTGTACGGAGGCAAGATTCTCAGCGAAGCCGTGGCGGACCGCCCGGCCCTCGTCATTGACGGAAAGAAGAACGCCAGCAGTATCCAGCGGCTCACCTGGTCAGGGAAAATCTCGGGCCCTTCCGGAGAAGCGACTTTGGACGGTATCGACCGGGTGCCGGGCCTGATCCGCAACTGCGGCGGCGCCAACGACCTGCCAACCTCAGGCCCGCTCCAGGACGTCACTTGCACGAACTCCAACGAGCTCGTCACCTTCACTCCGGAATTCGGGCCGACCACGCCCACGGGCCCGGGCCTTGAAGTGATGGTGGACAGCCACGACACCGTCACATCCATCGCCGAAACCCGTGGCGGGGCCGTCCCTGCGGGCGGACACACCATCCAGGCCACTGGAACCGACGTCGCACGGCTCCGCGCACTCGCTCCCGTGGGCGCGAAGCTGAAGATCGACGCCGGATTGCTCGGCGAGGACGGGAAGCCCCTGCACACCAACAAGGCCACGAGCGTCGTCAACGGCGGACCCTTGCTCGTGAAGGACGGCAGCGCGGACGTCACTGCCGGGCATGACGGCATGGTGCATCCCAACGATGGAAACAGCTTCTACTACGGCTGGGTCCACAAGCGGAACCCCCGGACCTTCGCCGGGACCGATGCCCAGGGCAGGACGATGCTTGTCACCGCGGACGGACGCTCAACTTCCTCGCTGGGGCTGAGCCTAAAGGAAGAGGCTGACGTCGCGGTGTCACTCGGCATGGTCCAGGCCATGAACCTCGACGGCGGCGGCTCAACAACCGCCGTTGCCGATGGGAAAGTCCAGAACAGCCCGTCGGGCGGTTCGGAACGCGCAATCGGAGATGCGCTCTTGGTGCTTCCGGCCCGAAGGGGCGAGCAGTAGGACGGAAGACCTCCAAGGGAGCTAGATCCAGTCCCGCTTCTTGAAGGCGAGGTACAGGAAGATTGAACCGCCGGCCATGAGAGCGCAGGACAGCCAGAGGCCGTAATCGCTCTGGAATCCGAAAAATGGCACATTCTGCCCGAAGAAGCCGGTCACGGCAGTGGGGACGGCGATGATTGCGGCCCAGCTGGTGACCTTCTTCATGACCAGGTTCATCTGGTTCCCTTGGATGCTGATGTGGGTTTCCAGGATGGTCGTGACTAGGTCGCGGAGCGATTCCGTCCACTCCGAGGCACGCAGCACATGGTCGTAGACGTCCTGCAGGAAGGGCTGCATCGCCGGGCTGCAGCCGACCAGGTCTTCCCGCCGGAGGAGCGTGTTGAGGACTTCACGCATGGGCAGGACGACGCGGCGAAGCCGGACGAGGTTCTTGCGGAGCTCGAAGGTCTTCCGCTGCAGGTCATGATCGGGGGAGTGGTCGTCGAAAAGCGACTCTTCGAGGGCGTCGATGTAGCCATCGAGTTCCTGGACGGCGTCGAAGTGCCCGTCAACGATCATGTCCAGCAGGCCCCAGAAGAGGAACGGCACTCCGTGTTGGGCCAGGTCGGTTTCCGAGTCCCAGTGCGCCGTCAGTTCGTCGGTGTCGAACTCGGGCCCGTGCACCGTCACCAGGGCGTTATGGGTTACGAATGCCGAGATCTCGACGACGGCAAGTTCGCCGGTGCCAGGCTTTAGCGCCGCTTGGTAGGCCGAAAGGAACAGGTGGTTCGGGTATCGGTCCAGTTTGGGCCGCTGAAAGTCGTGGACGGCGTCCTCGACGGCGAGTCGGTGAAGCCCGTACACGGTTTCGACGCCGAGCAGGTCATCCGCCGTGGGGTTCGTGTAGTCGATCCACAGCACCACGTCATCCTGGCGGGCCAGGGCTTCGATCTCGTGGGCCCTGACATCGTCACGTTCGAGTTTGCCTTCGCGGTATAGCCGTATGAACACCATCCGCCCCATGGTACGGGACGCGTATCCGTGCTTCCTGAGCGGCAAGGCTTCACGCCGGGACCTGCCTTTGCCAGAGTTCCGTACCTACAATTTAAGTGCGGCCTCGCGGTGTCCCGCCGCGGGCCGCCGACTAAGGAGAGCCATTATGGGTTGGGGTGAGAGGTTCCATCACGCTGCCGGGAAACTCCACGGCAAGGCCACGGAAGCGGCCGGCGAGGCCACCGGCAATGACCGGCTGAAGGCTGAGGGCAAGTCCCGTCAGGTCAGGGCCGATCTGAAGCTGGCAGGCGAAAAGATTAAGGGCGCCTTCAGGAAGCACTAGTCCGCAGACGCCGATAGCAGGGCGCGGGCCATGCGGCCCGCGCCCGCGTGGTGTCCTGATACTTTTTTGCAGCACTGGACGGGGTCGGTGCGGCCAGCCATGATGAAGGAGGCGCGGGGGCTGGATCGTCAACCCCAGTTTGCGAGTGGCACCCGCAGTGGAGGCGCGCTGACATGACACGCGAATCGGTGCCGGCGGGGGAGGCGAAATCACCGGGTTCCCTTGAACCCAGTGAAACTTTCCTGGCCGAATACTACGCCCAGGTGCCCCCGGAGGATCTGCGGAGCCACAGTCCTGAGACGCTCCGGGCGCGGGCCGGGCACCATCTGAAAGTGGCGTCGTCGCGCGCGCCCGGGCAGGCTGCGGTCGGTATCCTGACCGAACTAGATGCCAGCGTTGTCGCAGTGGTGACGGACGACATCCCGTATCTGGTCCACTCCGTCACGGCGGAGCTCACCCGCGGCGACACATCGATCAACCTGCTTGTTCATCCGGCCTTTCGGGTGCTTCGGGACCCGGTGTCCCACCAGCTATTGGAAGTCTGCCTTGGAATTTCCGCGGCGGGCGCTTCGGGAGGGACCCCGCCGGAGGCCGGGGAAACCGAGGTCTGGATCGCTGCGGAAATCGGCAGGCTGCCGGATGCGGCGGCCGCAAAGGAACTAACGGAAAACCTGCAGAGGGTGCTGGATCATGTTCGGGTTGCCGCCGACGACGCGGCCGCTATCCATGGGAAGGTCGCCGAAGCGGCCGCCTCCGTGGACGGATTCCCGCGCGCCGCGGTGCCGGCACCGGAACAGCTGGGTGAGTTGCTCCTCTGGCTTGACGACGGCAACTTCCTGTTTCTCGGTTACTCCGAGTTTGAGCTCACGACGGCGGGCGACCAGGAGGTACTTGCGGAGCGGCAAGGCTCCGCGCTGGGTCTGTTGAGGCGGCCGCAGGGGGACGCCGCCGGAAGCACCGGGCCGGGCGTACCAAATATCCGCCGGTCCCAAGCACTCACGTTTGCCACCTCGGAGCTCCGGTCCACGGTCCTGAGGCGCTCGTACCTGGACGAAGTGCGCCTGCAAGTGTTCGATGAGGCCGGCCGGGCCACCGGCGAACGGCGCTTCTTGGGGTTGTTCACGCCCGGCGCCGCGCACCAGTCGGTCCTGCGGATTCCGGTACTCCGGGAGAAAGTCCAGGCCGTCAGCGAAAGACTGGCGGTTACGCCCCGATCCCACCAGGCCAAGGAACTCATTGCTGTCCTGGAGACCTTTCCGAGGGATGAGCTGTTCCACATCGAAGCGGATGAGCTCGCGCGCCTGACGGACGAAATTCTTCGGGCGGAGGTGCAGCAGCGGATCCGCGTGTTCCTTCGTCCGGACAGCTTTGGACGGTTCGTGTCGGCGCTCGTCTTCTTCCCGCGCCGCCGCTACACCACGGCGGTGCGGCTGTTAATGGAAGAAGAACTCAGGCGGGCGTTCAAGGCGGACTCTGTCGATTTCGAGGTCCGGCTGACCGAGTCACCCATGGCCCGGGTGTTCTTCCGGATCCATGTAGGTGCAGCGCCGGACGCGCCGGCGTCAAGTACCGCCGTCGTCGACCCTTCCCAACTGGAGCGGCGCCTGATCGCTGCTACGCGCTCCTGGTCGGACGGGCTCGATGATGCGATCCGTGGCCGCTTCCCGGCGTCGGAGGCCGCAAGGCTCACCGGCCTCTGGTCGGAAGCATTTCCCCCCAGTTATCGCGCGGTCTACGACGTGGAAGCCGCGGTCGGAGACATCATCAATTTCGAGACGTTCGACCTGGACGGTACAGGCGGCAGACCATACGGGGACCCGCTGCTCACGGTCTACGTCAGGAAGGGCGCCTCGAGCACCCTCGTGGCGGACGCCCGGATCCGCCTTTACCTGACAAAGCCCAGGAGCCTCACGCAGATCCTGCCGTTCCTGCACAACCTCGGGCTCGAAGTACTGGACCAACGGCCTTTCGAACTTCGGCGCGGTACCGGCCAGGACCTGTTTCTCTACGACCTCGGCGTGAAGTATCCCGACGGCGTCGACCCTGCGGAAACCAGCGGCCTGCTCGCGGATGCTTTTACGGCCGCCATGCGGGGGGACATCGAATCGGACCGGATCGATGCACTCGTCATCCGGGAACGGCTTGCATGGCGGCAAACCGCAATCCTGAGAAGCTACGCGAAGTACCTCCAGCAACTGGGGACAACCAACTCGTACGGATTCATCGCGGACACCCTGATCAGCAACGTGCGGGCAACGCGCGCGCTCCTGGCCCTGTTCCAAGCGAAGTTCGATCCAGGACTGGACGAGTCTGACCGCGACCGGAAAACTGCTGACGCGAAGAAAGAGTTGACGGCCGCCATCGACGACATTCCGGTCCTCGACGCGGACCGTCTGCTGCGCACCTTCATGAACCTTGTGGAAGCCACAACGCGGACCAACTACTTCCTGGACAAGGCCCACCTGAGCTTCAAACTCAATCCTGCAGCCATCGCCGGTGCCCCGTTTCCGCGGCCCAAGTACGAGTTGTGGGTCTACTCGCCGAGGGTGGAAGGCGTCCACCTGCGCTTCGGGGACTTGGCGCGCGGGGGTCTGCGGTGGTCAGACCGAAGCGAGGATTTCCGGACCGAGGTCCTGGGACTGGTCAAGGCACAAAACGTGAAGAACTCCGTCATTGTCCCAACAGGGGCAAAAGGAGGCTTCTATCCCAAGCGATTGCCGGACCCTGTGCTGGCCCGCGAGGCCTGGCTCGCTGAGGGCCTGGAGCGCTACCGGATCTTCGTCAAGGGCATGCTGGACCTCACGGACAATTTGCTCGCCTCATTGCAGGGAGAATCGGTGGTGCCCCCGGACGGCGTGGTGCGACATGACGGCGATGACTATTATCTGGTGGTTGCCGCCGACAAGGGAACAGCGTCATTTTCAGACGCAGCCAATTCCGTGGCCCGGGAATACGGCTTTTGGCTCGGCGACGCGTTCGCTTCCGGAGGATCCGTGGGATACGATCATAAGCAGATGGGCATCACGGCCCGTGGCGCGTGGGAATCCGCGAAACACCACTTCAGCGAGCTCGGCCTGGATTCACAGCGCGAGGACTTCACTGTTGCCGGCATCGGAGACATGAGCGGCGACGTGTTCGGAAACGCGATGCTGCTCTCACCGCACATCCGTCTGGTGGCCGCCTTCGACCATCGGGACATCTTTCTTGACCCGAGCCCCGACGCGGCAACGTCCTTCGAAGAACGCAAGCGCCTCTTCGGCCTTCCCCGTTCCTCCTGGGCCGACTACGACCCCTCGCTGATCAGCGAAGGCGGGGGTGTCCACTCCCGCCGGGCCAAAGCCATCGGGATTACGGAGCAGGTCCGGACCGCCCTCGGCCTGGAACCGGGAACCGTATCCCTGCCACCCCACGCCCTGATGCAGGCCATTCTCCGGGCGCCCGTGGACCTGCTCTATAACGGTGGCATCGGAACGTACGTCAAAGCCTCCACCGAGGACCAAACGCACGTGGGTGACAAAGCCAACGACCCCATCAGGGTCAATGGCAACGAGCTGAGGGCCCGGACCGTGGCGGAGGGCGGGAACCTGGGCTTCACGCAGAGCGGCCGGATAGAGGCGGCCCTCGCCGGCGTCCTCCTCAACACGGATGCGATAGACAATTCGGCCGGCGTGGACTGTTCGGACCACGAGGTCAACATCAAGATCTTCATCGACCGGATGATTGCGGCTCGGAAGATGGGGCCTGAGGAACGTACGGGCTTCCTGCATTCCCTGACCGATGAGGTAAGCCGCCTGGTCTTGGCAAACAACATGGACCAGAACGTCCTCCTCTTCAACGACCGGCACCAGGCACTCGAGCTGAGCCCCGGCTTTGAGCGGATCATGGACTGGCTCGAGAACGCCGCGGACTTGGACCGCGGCTTGGAGGGGCTGCCGAGCACGGAACAACTCCAGGACCGGCTGCGGGTAGGCACAGGGTTGACCTCGCCCGAACTGTCGGTGCTTGCCGCCTACGCGAAGATCGAATTGGCCGGGGAACTCACTGCCAGCAACCTCGCCGACGATCCCTGGTTCAAGCGGGTCCTCCGAGGCTATTTCCCTCATCAGCTCTCGGAGCGCTTTGATGCTGAGCTGGACTCCCATCCGCTGCGTCGGCAGATTATCTGCACCGTGGTCGCTAACGACATGATTAACCTTGGGGGGATCACGTTCGCCTTCCGCGCCATCGAGGAAACCACGGCCACCGCCGCGGCCGTGGCCAGGGCCTTCGTTGTTGTCCGCGAGGCTTATGAGCTGCAGCGGTTCGTGGACAGGATCGCCAGCCTGCCTCCCGGGTTTCCCAGCGAACACGCGGCCTCGGTGGCCCTTCCACTGCGCAGGCTCCTCGACCGGGCTGTCCGGTGGTACGTGACCCACGATCATCGGGACCAGCCCATCAACGAAGTCCTGAAGCGGATCGGACCGACCCTGGACTTGCTGCGGACCCGGACCACGGAATTTCTGCGCGGCTCGGACCTTGACCGCGCCGAGCAGCGCCTGGCGCACTGGAACGACGTCGGGATGCCGGGTGACCTCGGGCGGCGCGCCTCCGATTTGCTGGAGAGCTTCTCGCTCCTGGACATCTCGCTTGTAGCGGAGCAGGTGGATGAACCCCTCACCACCATCGCCGACATGTACCACACGGTCATTCACTGGATCGGGGTGGGAACGCTGTTGCTGCGCATCACTGACCTGCCGCGTCAAAGCCGGTGGGAAGCGCTGGCCCGCGCAGCCCTAAGGGACGACGCCTATTCCGCCGTCGTCGACATCACCATTTCCGTCATGCAGACGACCCGGGAGAGCGGGGCCTCCGGTGCCTCTGCCGTGGAACGCATTGTGGAATGGGAGAGCGGACGCCAGGAGCAACTGGGAAGGATCAAGGACACGTTCGTGGAGGTCACCAAACCCGGGCAGGTGGACCTCGCTTCGATCTCCGTGGCCCTGAAACTCCTGCGAACGCTGGCGAAAGGTTAGTCGCCCACTTTGGATATTGAAGCGGAGGACTTTCGCACGTGACGCTTTTTGGGATACAGGTTGCAAATCCTCTAAGGTTGGTGCCCGATGGCAGCTTTTAATGAAACGTCCGATCAACCAGGGTCCGCACCACGTGGGCCGGTCTTCGTCGACGCGTCAGGTCGGCGCCTGCGGAGGCTGAAGCTTATCGGGCTCGGGGCCCTCGGGCTCGTGGCAGGCTACGTCCTCCTCCTGCTGGTTGCGTTCATGGGCGGTCCCAACGTTGCCGCGCCATACCTACCCCTGCCGGCCGCAGCAAAGCCCCCGGCAGCCGCTCCAGCGCCCAGTGACCTTCCGTCACCTCCATCGGCACTGCCTTCCAACGACGCCGGGCTCCCGACTGGCGAAGCTCGATTGCCCGCCCTTTTGGCGACGACAGCTCTTGAGGGTACGGTGACTTCGCCTCCGCCCGCTTCTGCGGCCCACCCGATCAACGGCGTGGAGATACAGCCCACTGGCCCGTTTGCCACTCCCACGCCGAGCACAGGACGGACGAACCCGGGCAAGAGCGGGACGGCTCCAGGGCAGGCCACGCGACCGTCCACACCGACCCACCCGTGAGTGCGCGCCGCCTAAGCAAGCGCACTGCTCCGGTCAGTGTCAGGGCACACTGGTTTATCCTTCTGGCCCTCCTGTTCGCGCTGGCTGCCGCCCTCGCCGTGCAGGGGTACATGCATCACTTGGCGGGGATCGCCGATGACTCGGTGCCCGCGGGCGGCTCCGCGAGTAGTGTCCCGGACGCCGTCTCGCACGGTGGCCCGGTGGTGGACGCCCGGGGCGGGTCTGTGCGCACGGTCGGCCCCGCCGACCACACGCTCGCCCTGACGTTCGACGACGGCCCGGACCCGGTCTGGACGCCCCGGATTCTCGATGTCCTCCGCAAGCACCACGTCCATGCCACGTTTTTCGTGGTCGGTTCGGCTGCCATCGACAATCCCGATCTTGTGCGCCGCATCCTTGCGGACGGCAACGAGATCGGCGTGCATACGTTGACCCACGCGGACCTTGGGAGCGCCCCGCCTTGGCGCCAGCAGCTTGAGGTACAGGGCGACCAACAAGTGATTGCCGGCATCACGGGCCATGCAGCGACGCTCCTGCGGCCTCCATACAGCTCTGAGAACGACGCGGTCCGGGACGGGACGTGGACAGCGATCCGCGCCGCGGCGGACCGGGGTTATCTCACTGTGCTCACCACTAAAGACAGCGAGGATTGGCAGCGGCCCGGAGTCGCCGCGATCGAGCAGAACCTTGCCCCGTCCGGCCCGAAGGGCCAGGTCCTTTTGATGCACGACGGCGGTGGAGACCGGGACCAGACGGTCGCCGCCCTCGACTCCGTCCTCACGAAGTTCGCGGATCAAGGTTTCCGGGTCACGACGGCGGGCGACGCCGTCGGGATCGCTAGCATGGGCGATGCCTCAGCGGGGGAACAGATCAGCGGAACCGCGTTGGTATGGGGAATACGGCTCAGCGACTTCTTCATCACCGCCATCTCGTGGGCGCTCGTTGCGGCCGGAATTGTGACGGTGGTCCGGGCCGTCCTCGTGGTGGTGTTCGCAGCGCGCCACCGGAGAGCGGCGCGACGCTCCGTGGCGGCCGGCCGCAGCCGACGCCGGGTGGACGTGCCGGTCCGGCTTGAGGTTACCGAGCCGGTCAGCGTCATCGTCCCGGCGTACAACGAGGCGGCCGGCATCGAAGCCGCGGTCCGATCGATCGTCGCCTCGAGCCATCCGGTGGAGATCATCGTGGTTGACGACGGGTCGACCGACGATACCGCGGACATCGTGGAAGGGCTCGGCCTGCCGGGCGTCATATTGATCCGGAAAGAGAACGGCGGCAAACCGTCCGCGTTGAATGCCGGGCTCGCCGCTGCCGGCCACGATCTCGTGGTGATGGTCGACGGCGACACTGTCTTCGAACCGGAAACAGTCCACGCGCTCATTCAACCCTTCGCCGACCCTCGAGTGGGCGCAATTTCGGGGAACACCAAGGTTGCCAACCGCGGAGGGATTCTCGGCGCCTGGCAGCACATCGAGTACGTCGTCGGCTTCAACCTCGACCGCAGGTTGTTCGACGTCGCGGAGTGCATGCCGACCGTTCCGGGGGCTATTGGGGCCTTCCGCCGCGATGCCCTCTTCCGGGTTGGCGGAGTCAGCGACGACACGCTTGCCGAGGACACGGACCTGACCATGTCGCTGTGTCGTGACGGTTGGCGGGTCGTGTACCAGGACGATGCGAGGGCCTGGACCGAGGCGCCCGCGAGCCTGGGAGCGCTCTGGAAGCAGCGGTACCGCTGGTGCTATGGCACGCTTCAAGCCATGTGGAAGCACCGCGGCGCGGTTGTGCAGGGCGGCCAGGCCGGTAAGCTCGGCCGGCGTGGTCTCGGCTACCTCCTGGTCCTTCAGGTGCTGCTTCCCTTGTTCGCGCCCATCGTTGATGTCTTCGCCATCTACGGCCTGGTTTTTCTTGATCCGGTCCGGATCGGGGCGCTCTGGCTTGTTTTCCTCCTGGTTCAATTCCTCATGGCGGCCTATGCGTTCAGGCTCGACAATGAGTCGCTGCGCCCACTGTGGACACTTCCGCTTCAGCAGTTCGTCTATCGGCAGCTCATGTACCTCGTGGTCATCCAGTCGGTAGTGACGGCCTTGGCCGGGGTCCACCTGCGGTGGCACCGGATGGAGAGGTATGGAAGCCTGCGCGTTCCGCCCGCTTCGCAGGGCCAAACGTAGCCACGGACATTGCCAGGGAGTTGACACGCATCCCTAGGCCCTTGCGCGCAGCTCCCGCCGGAGGATCTTTCCCGACGCCGACTTGGGAATCACATCGACGAACTCCACCGATCGCACGCGCTTGAACGGCGCCACCCGCCCGGCGACGAACTCCAGGACATCGCCGTCCCCGAGCTCGGCCCCCGCCTGCCGGACGACGAACGCCTTCGGTACCTCTTCGCCGTCGTCCGCGTGGATGCCGATGACCGCGGCATCCGCGATCAGGGGGTGGGTGAGCAGGAGGGCTTCGAGCTCGGCCGGCGCGATCTGATAGCCCTTGTACTTGATCAGCTCTTTGAGCCGGTCGACGATCGTCACGACGCCGTCGGCAGTGACGGTCGCGATGTCACCGGTACGGAGGAAGCCATCCGGATCAATCGTCGCGGCGGTTGCGTCGGGCCGGTTCAGGTAGCCGAGCATGACTTGAGGGCCGCGGACAAGGAGCTGCCCGGGAGCGCTAGGTCCTTCGGCCGGGACTTCGATCTCTTCGTCCGTTGCCGGGTCGAGGAGCTTGCACTCCGTGTTCGGCACGGTGTAGCCCACAGAGTCGAGCGGGACGCGCTCGGCGCCGTCACGCGGAATGGCATGGGACACGGGACTCAGCTCGGTCATTCCGTAGCCTTGGAGCATCGTGCACCCGAGCCGCTTCGCAACAGCGTGCCCCAGCTCGCCGTCGAGGGGCGCCGCACCCGAAAGCACGGCGCGCACGGACGAGAGGTCGAATTGGTCCACCAACGGATGCTTCGCGAGCGCGACGGCGATGGGCGGCGCGATGAAGAGGTACGTGCAGCGGTGGTCCTGCGTGATCCGGAGGAACTCGGCGAGGTCGAACTTCGGCATCGTGACGAGCCGGGCCCGCTCGCCGAGGGCGAGATTGAGCAGCACTGTCAGGCCGTAGGCGTGGAAGAAGGGCAGGACGGCGAGCAGCACGTCGTCGGGAGTCACACGGAAAAAGGCACGCGACTGTGCGACGTTCGCCACGAGGTTGTACTGGCTCAACAGAACACCCTTAGGCGTGCCGCTCGTGCCGGAGGAATAGGGCACGACGGCGGCGGCGTGCGGATCGACACTGAGAGTCGGTGCGGGAAGACCGGCTTCGAGCACGTCCGCTAGCGACGGATGCCCCGCGGCGGCAGCGAGCTCGCCGCCGTCGAGCACCACGAGGCGTTCTGCCGGGATCCCGGCAAGCAGCGCCGCGGCCTCCGCCCGCTCAAGGAAGGGCGAGATGGTGAAGAGCCAGGAGGCGCCAGCATCGCTGAGCTGGCTTCCGACTTCATCGGCCGTAAACAGCGCGTTGACCGTGGTGACGGCGGCGCCCGCGCGGAGGACCCCGTGGAACACGACGGCGAACGCCGGCACGTTGGGGCAGAAAAGGCCCAAGGTGGTCCCCGGGCCTGCCTCGTGGCTCGCGAGCCAGCCTGCGGTGGCGTCGATTCGGCTGACGAGTTGCCGGTAGCTCATTTCAGCGCCCGACGTGCCGTCCACGAGCGCGATCCTGTCAAGGTCCTCGACGCCCAGCCCACCGAACAGATACTCATAAATTGTGACTTCGGGGATCTCGACATCAGCGTACGGGCTGGTGAACATTGCGGCTCCTTCGGCGCACGACGGCGGGAGTCGCCGTCGTGCGTCCATTACACCCGGCGGCGCGGGGCCGGGACAAGGGCCGCCGCGGTCGGATGTCGTCGCGCTTTAGGTCTACGCCTCAACTAAACCGGTGCAGGATGGTCGACCAGGGCGGGAGTATGCCAGGACCGGGTGCGATCCCTTTGGGGGAGGGGGCTGTGGTGCCGCGGCGGGACGGGAAGCGGCGGCATCGCTGAAGGACTGGTTTGCCTCACAACGGGAGCCGGAGGCGTGGTTGATGGTCCGCGAAGTGGGACTTCGGGGCACAGATCGGTGATCAGGCCCATTCCTGCATATTCGCGGACGTCACTGATGCCGCACACCGCGGCGCGCTTGTCCGGAAAGGACTTGGAGACGGCTACCACCGTTCCGTCCGGCGCCTTGAGCCTGAATCTGAAGCTCGTGTCCTCGTCGATGAAGAGTTCAAACATCCCGGCCATGCGTATCCTCCTGAACAGCGGGCGACGCGTGACGCCCGGTAGGTCTCGCCGGGACCGGGCCGCGACGTTGCGGCCCGGTCATTCTGCCGGCAAATGGATCATCTGACTCACAGTGCGTGGTGCTCGCCACACGGTGTAGTTAACCAAAATACGGGGAAGAACCCTGGCTGGCTAGTGCGGAGGACGGCCCTGTGGTCACCGTTGCTCGAGGATCCGGTGCGCGGCGTCCTGAGCGGCCAATGCCCTGTCGTCGACGATTTGGCCGGGCAAATGCCCGGCGGCGGCGATGGCCCGGCGCAATTCCGCCACTGTGCGAGGCGTACCCACGCCCCTGTGTGCCATGGCGTGGCAGTTGGCACACAGCGGCACAAGGTCCGCTATGGGATCCAGCCGGTAGTCGCTGCCAAGCTGTGAAACGGGAACCACGTGGTGGATGTGGATGAAGTCCTTGCCGATGTCCCCGTAGCTTACTTCGAAGGAGAAAGTGCATGCGGCACAAGACGTCCCGTGGAAAGCCAGGCAGATCCGGCGGGCTTCAGGATCCCGCTCGTAGCGGTTCGTTTCATTCCTGCTGACGGCCCCTTCAGGGTAGGTCCCTGGAACAATCTGGCACGGCTCAGAGACCGCTGGCCCGTGCTCCCGCCACACGTGCTGAAGGACAGGTTCTGATTCCGGCGGAATGAACCGTCCCGAACCACGGAAGGTATTCCAGGCCACGTCCGGTACTTCCCTGGAGAGGACACTCGACGGGATCTGGCCGCCGAGGGGGAGCAGGGCATCGAAGGCCACGCTTACGTACCGCGCCATGCTCTTGGGTTCGGTGCGTTGTGGCGCTTCATAGCTTTCGGACATGACGACGCCGTGTCCGATCAGCCCCCGTCCGTGAGGGCCCACGCCTTGCAGGAGAAGCCATGCCTGGTTGCCTGGCTGGATCTTCCGGTGTTGCCCGACGTTCCACCGCTCGAGGAATTGACCTGTTTTGGCGACCTGCTCGATTACAGCCTCGTAGTTCCAGTCGTTCCCAAGCCGTGGATTCCATCCCAGGATGATGGCTGCCATGGCTGCTCCTCCCTGCGTGCCGGTGAATCTATGCGAGTCGGGTCCGGACGATTTCGCTGACCGCCTTGCCGTCAAAGCGGCCGGCGACCTTTGCTGTGACGGGCTTCATCACGGCGCCCATCTGCCTGATCGTAAGCTCCTGGCCACTGGCCTTCAACGCGGCGATTGCCTCGTCGACGATGTCTTCGACTTCCGCGGGCGTCAACATTTTGGGCAGGTATGCCTCAATGACTTCCGCTTAGGCGATTTCCGCCGCAGCGCGCTCGGCCTCGCCGGCATCCGTGTAAATGCGGGCCGTGTCCCTACGCTTGGCGGCTTCCTTTTGCAGCAGCGCCGTCACCTGCGTGTCGTCCAGCTCGATGGGTGTCTTGCCGGACTTTTCACGCGTCTCTATTTCGCCCAGGACGTTGCGGACCGTCGTGAGCGCGGTCTTGTTGCGGTCCTTCATGTGGACTACGACGTCGGCATGCAGGCGTTGCTTCAGGGTGCTCATGGTAATTCCCTCTACTTGGTGGTTGTTCTCATTCTTCACGGTCTGGACAGTCTGTGGAGCAGAGCCGTGCGGCCGGCCGGCCCGGTATCCAAAATTCTGCCTCCAGTGATCCCCCAAGAAGGCCCTCAGCGACGTAGCATCAAGGTAGGCGGCTGCCAGGAGTGTGGCGAAATGTTTGAGAGATTTACGGACCGTGCCCGTCGCGTTGTTGTGCTTGCCCAAGAAGAGGCACGCATGCTCAACCATAACTACATTGGCACCGAGCACATCCTTTTGGGTCTGATCCAGGAAGGTGAGGGGGTTGCCGCCAAGGCGCTCGAGTCGATGAGCATTTCGCTCGATGGCGTCCGCGAGCAGGTACAGGAGATCATCGGCCAGGGGCGGCAGGCCCCGTCCGGCCACATCCCGTTCACCCCGCGCGCGAAGAAGGTGCTTGAGCTCGCCCTCCGGGAAGCCCTGCAGCTTGGCCACAACTACATCGGTACCGAGCACATCCTGCTCGGCCTCATCCGCGAGGGTGAAGGCGTTGCCGCGCAGGTCCTCGTCAAGCTTGGTGCCGACCTCGGCCGGGTCCGCCAGCAGGTCATCCACTTGCTCTCCGGCTATGAGGGCAAGGACCCCAGTGGAATGGTCGCCGGACCAAGCCAGGCCGAGGTTGCGCCCGCCGGTTCGGTGGTGTTGGACCAGTTCGGCCGCAACCTCACCCAGGCCGCGCGGGAAAACAAGCTTGATCCCGTGATCGGCCGCGAGCTGGAGATGGAACGCGTCATGCAGGTCCTCTCCCGCCGGACCAAGAACAACCCCGTGCTGATCGGTGAGCCCGGCGTCGGCAAGACTGCCGTCGTCGAGGGCCTTGCCCAGGCGATCGTCCGGGGCAACGTGCCGGAGAGCCTGAAGGACAAGCAGCTCTACACGCTCGATTTGGGCTCAGTGGTGGCCGGTTCCCGCTACCGTGGCGATTTTGAAGAGCGCCTGAAGAAGGTCCTCAAGGAAATCCGGACCCGCGGCGATATCATCCTCTTCATCGACGAGATCCACACGCTCGTGGGTGCCGGCGCTGCCGAGGGTGCCATCGATGCCGCGTCCATCCTCAAGCCGTTGCTGGCCCGTGGTGAACTCCAGACCATTGGTGCCACCACCTTGGACGAGTACCGCAAGCACATTGAGAAGGACGCCGCCTTGGAGCGCCGCTTCCAGCCGATCCAGGTCCAGGAACCGTCGGTGGCCGACACCGTAGAGATCCTCAAGGGCCTGCGTGACCGCTACGAAGCGCACCACCGGGTGACCATCACCGACGGCGCACTGGCGGCCGCGGCGAGCCTCTCGGAGCGGTACGTTTCGGACCGCTTCCTGCCGGACAAGGCGATCGACCTGATCGATGAAGCGGGTGCACGGCTTCGCATCCGCCGCATGACCCGTCCGCCGGAGCTCAAGGCCATGGATGCACGCATCGCAGAGGTGAAGATGGAGAAGGAATCCGCCATCGACGCCCAGGACTTCGAGGGCGCGGCGTCGCTGCGCATAAAGGAGCAGAAACTTGTCGCCGAGCGCAGGGAAAGGGAGCTCAGATGGAAGGCCGGCGGCACGGACGGCAACGCCGAGGTGGACGAGGAGCTGATTGCCGAGGTTCTCGCGAATTCCACAGGCATCCCGGTCTTCAAACTCACCGAGGAAGAATCCAGCCGCCTGCTCAAGATGGAGGAGGAGTTGCACAAGCGCGTTATTGGCCAGAATGAGGCGATTAATTCAGTGTCGCGTGCGATCCGCCGCACACGTGCAGGCCTGAAGGACCCCAAGCGTCCGGGTGGTTCGTTCATCTTCGCCGGCCCCACGGGTGTCGGCAAAACCGAGCTCGCCAAGGCCCTGGCGGAATTCCTCTTTGCCGATGAGGATGCCCTCATCACGCTGGACATGTCCGAATACTCGGAAAAGCACACCGTGTCCCGCCTCTTCGGTGCCCCTCCGGGCTACGTCGGCTACGACGAGGGTGGCCAGTTGACGGAGAAGGTCCGCCGTCGTCCGTTCTCCGTGGTGCTTTTCGACGAGGTGGAGAAGGCCCATGCCGATCTCTTCAACTCGTTGCTCCAGATCATGGAGGACGGCCGCTTGACGGATAGCCATGGCCGGGTGGTGGACTTCAAGAACACGGTGATCATCATGACCACCAACCTGGGCACCCGCGACATCTCCAAGAGCGTGGCTACCGGCTTCCAGTCCGGCACGGACACCACCACCAGTTACAACCGGATGCGGGCCCGGGTCACCGAGGAGCTCAAGCAGCAATTCCGTCCCGAGTTTCTCAACCGCGTTGACGACGTCATTGTCTTCCCGCAGCTCACGCAGGACGAGATCATCGAGATCGTCGACCTGATGATCCGTCGTTTGGAACAGCATTTGGCCGAAAAGGACATGGGCATCGAACTCACGGACGCCGCCAAGGTCCTCCTGGCCACCCGCGGCTACAACCCGGCCATGGGTGCAAGGCCGCTGCGCCGGACCATCCAGCGCGAGATCGAGGACCAGCTCTCCGAGAAGATCCTCTTCGGCGAGCTGCACCCCGGTGACATCGTGGTGGTCGATGTGGACGGCGAAGGCGACGACGCCAAGTTCACCTTCGCCGGCAACGCCAAGCCGCGCATCCCCGACGCGCTGCCCGCCGTGGGCTAACCCGAGTCAACGCGGGTCAACGGGCGGCCCGACCGCCCGCCGTCGGGCATTGCTTAGTCAAGCTTGTGCCCGAGGCTGGTGAGCAGGCGCGCGACGGCGTCCTCCGCGGTTGGCGGTGGGCCGAAGACTTCGCGTTGTCGTGACGTATCGGCGACGTAGCGGCCGGTCCCGAACCAGTCGATCATCGCCCTAAGGTCCTTCGCCATCGGATTGAGCGGGTTCATCGGGGTGAGGACGAGCTCAATCTGTCGGCCGAGGATTCGGGCAGAGATATCGGCGATGTCCTGCATGCTTACCGGCCGGTCCCAACCGATGTCGATACGCTGCCCCTCTACTCCGCTCGCGTCGACTGCTGCCGCAAGGTATCCGGCGAGGTCACTGGCAAGCACGTAGGTCAGGGGAACACTCGGCGACCCGAACGACGTGAGCCGCCCCTCGCTGAAAGGGTCGCCGAAGCGAGTGATCTGCTCAAGGAAGGCGCCCGGACGCAGCGCCACGAACGGGACCCCGAGTTCTTCCAGGCGATCCTCGGTCAGTTTCTTGTGCCAGAAGTGCGGAACACCCGGTGTTTGATCGCAAGTGAGGATGCTCGTGAGGACGAATCGGCGAATACCGGCGCGGTTGGCTGCATCGACGAGGTTGGTGTTGCCCACCGTGTCGATGACGGGGCTGTCGCCCTCCCGATGGTGGGTGTATCCCGCCGCTGAGGTGATCACAGCGTCAACGCTGTCCATGGCGCTCACAAGCGACTCCGGGTCCATCATGTCGCCTCGGGCGATCGTGGCCCCTAGCTGCTCGAGGCGGCCCGCGTCCGAACCCGGCCGCACCAAGGCGCGGACTTGCTTTCCCTCCGCCAGCAGCCTCGACACCACCTGGCTGCCCAGCATCCCGGTGCCGCCGACCACAAGCACTCGTCCGAGGTCTGTCATTTACTCCTCCACCTCACCGCGCCATCCTCCGGTTTCGTTTCCACGCGACTCTATGAACTCCTTGAATTTCTTCAAGTCCGCCTTCACCTGCATCTCGTCAATCTGAAGTGCTGCTCCGGCCTTCTCCATGACGGTTTCGGGCTCCCATTCGAAATGGACTTTGACGTGCGTGTGGTTCGCGTCCAGCGGGGAAAACCTAATGATGCCGGCGTGCGACTTGCCGTCAATACTGCGCCAGGCAATCCGGTCGTCGGGTTCTTGGTCGATTATCTCCGTATCGAATGCCAGTTCCACACCCCCTACCTTCGTGACCCAATGGTCGGTCGTGTCGCTCAACTGGGTTACGGATTCCACCCCGGACATGAATCGGGGAAAGGACTCAAACTGCGTCCACTGGTTGTAAGCCGTACGGACAGGGACGGCCACGTCAATCGTTTCTTCAACCTTCCGCATCTTTCCTCCTCGCTCGGAACTGCGTGAACTGGCCGGAGGGATTGCCCCTGGGACCGTCCCTCCGGGAAGCCAGTCACTCTTGAACGTTAAGCCTGCTGATTATCCAAGTCCAGATGGGCCAGGTAGCTGCTTCCGTGCCCGCCCATTCCACAAGCCGGTTACGTCCGGGAGCGCCCGCGGCGTGCGACGGCGTCGATCGTCACGGCCGCGACGAGAACCAGCGCCGTGACGACGTACTTGGCCGGTGCGCTGTAGCCCTGCAGGCCCATGCCGTTATCAATTGTGGCGATCACGAGCCCGCCCAGGACGCCGTGCAGCACCTTGCCGCGGCCGCCAAACAAGCTGGTTCCGCCGATCACCGCGGCCGCCACGGCATAAAGCACAAGCGTTCCGCCGTCGTACGACGTCGAGACGGAACGGAGCCGCGACGCGTAGACGATTCCGCCGATTCCTGCGGTGAAGGAAGCGAGGATGAAGGCCAGGGTGCGAATGCGGGCAAGGTTCACGCCTCCCCGCCGCGCGGCCTCGGCGTTGCCGCCAATGGCGTAGACGTAACGGCCAAACCGGGTTCGCCCAAGCAGCAGTGTCCATGCGGCGAGGACTCCGAGCACCACGAGAAGGACCCACGGAACGCCACTGATTTCGACCAGAATGCCGCGGTCCGTATTGCAGAGCCAGACGATGGCAACACCGGCGGCGAGCACCGCCGCGATCTTGAGGGCGCTCACGCTGGCGGGCGGCGCGACGAGTCCGGTGTTGCGCCGGCGGGCGTCCCGCAGCCACGTCCACGTGCTGAACGCGCCGACGACGACGAGCATGAGGATCCAGCTGGTGACCGGGCTGAGGTTGCCGCTCGCGATGTTGTTGATGACGTTGTCGTTGATGGGAACCACGCCGCCGCTGCCGAGGATGATGAGCATCACGCCAAGCCAGCCGAGCTGGCCGCCAAGGGTCACGACGAACGACGGCAGTCCGAGGCGGGTGATGATCGTGCCATGAAGCAAGCCGATCCCCGCGCAACCAAGCAGGCCGACGGCGATCGCCGCCCACCAAGGCCAGCCCGTGGACTCCTGGACGAGTTCGGCCATGATGACGCCGCCCACACCACCGACGTACCCGATGGACAAGTCGATTTCGCCCAGGAGGAGCACGAAGACCTGGCCCATTGCCAGCAGCATGAAAACGGAACCCTGGATGAGCAGGTTCACCATGTTGCCGGGAGTCAGGAAGTTCGGGTTCAGCGATTGGAACAGCACAGAGATGAGCAACAGGCCCGCGAGAACCGGCAGCACGCCGCTCTCGCCGCCCCGGACCCGTGCCAGGGCCGCCCGGAAGTATTCGGGCAGCGACGTGGCGGTGATGTCCGGGTTCAACGCCAATGCGGCCTTCCGCTTGGCGGCTGCCGTGGTCGGCTCGTCCTGGAGCGCGGCTGCCACGGAGGGGAGCGGACCCTTGGCTGCGGTGAGCGGGCGGTTCGACGGCGGTGGCGGCGCCAGTTCAGGCCTTGCCCGATCGGAGAACCCCGTGGTCATCAGGTCGACCACGATCTGGCGATCCATCTCCGTGACAGGCCGGATGGCCACAAGCTGGCCGAGCCTGAGCACCGCGATGCGGTCTGCGACTTCGAACACGTCGTTCATGTTGTGCGAAACGACGATGACGGCGACGCCACGATCGGCGAGTTGGCGGATCAGGTGGAGGACGACCTCCGTCTGGGCGACGCCGAGGGCCGCGGTCGGCTCGTCCATGATGACAAGCTTCGAGTTCCACAGCACCGACTTCGCGATGGCCACGGACTGGCGTTGCCCTCCGGACAGTGACGCGACGGGTTGCCGGATCGACCGCACTGTGGTCACGGCCAGGCTCGCGAGTGTCTCCCGGGCCGCGATCTCCATGCTCTCCTCGTCGAGGAGTAGATGGCGCAGGCGTTCGCGTCCGAGGAACAGGTTCTGCACGATGTCGAGGTTGTCGCAGAGCGCGAGGTCCTGGTAGACGGTCTCGATTCCGAGCGCTGCGGCTTCGTGCGGCGAGTTCAACCGTACGGGCTGGTTCTCCCAAAACAGCTGCCCGTCGTCGGGGGTGTGAATGCCGGCGACGCATTTGATCAAGACCGATTTGCCCGCACCGTTGTCGCCGGCAAGCGCAGTCACCTTGCCGATCGGCACCTCAAGGGTGATGTCGACCAGTGCTTGCACAGGCCCGAAGTTCTTGTCGATGCCCTCCAGTCGAAGCAGGGGCCCGACGTCGGCGGGGTCCGGGGTTGCCAACTCACTCATCGTTGGGACTACTGGATACCTGCCGCGGTGCACGCGTCCTTCACTTGCGAGATGCACAGCGAAGAGCTCGTCACGGCGCCGTCCTTGACGACGGTGTCCGCCATGTTCTTCGTGGTCACCCACAGCGGGGTCAGCAGGACCGATCCGACGTCGGACTTCGCGGTGTCGTCTGTAGTCTTGCCGTTGACGAGGGTTGACGGAACGGTCACGCCCGCCCGCAGGTAGAGTGCTGCCGCGGCGGCCGCCTGGGCCTCAAAGTAGATCGGCTTGTACACCGTTCCGCACTGGTAGCCCTTCAAGATGTTCTGCAGGCCGGACAATGACGCATCCTGTCCCGTGGTCGGGAAGGTTTTGGCGGGAATTTGCTTGCTCTGCAGGTAGGCGATCACAGCGTTGGCGTTGTCGTCGTTAGGCGTGACCACAGCGTTGATGTTCGGGTGGGCGGTGTACTGCTGGGCGAACGTCGTCTGTGCCACGGACGGTGTCCAGGTGCCGGCCGGCTCTCCGACGTTGACGTACTCGCCGTTGTCGAAGTGCGGCTTGAGTACCCCGTTATAACCTTCGGCGAAAAGCTTCGCGTTGTTGTCGGTCGGATCGCCATCCATGACCAGGATGTTCGGCTTGGTGACTTTCCAGTCTGCGATGCACGTGATCTCGCCTTGGCCGATCAGCTGGCCAACCTTGACGTTGTCGAAGCTGACGTAGGTGCGATCCTTTGCCCCGCCTTTGACGAGCCGGTCATAGTCAATCACTTTGACGCCGCGCGCGCTGGCGGCCGCCTCGATGGCCGCGCCGGAGCCGGAGTCGAGGGCGTCGACAAGGAGCACTGACGCGCCGGCTGTGATGTCAGCCTCGGCCTGCGTCTGCATTGTGCTTGCGCTGCCCTGCGCATTGTCGATCTTGAACTTTGAGGAGTCGAGTCCAGCGGCTTCGAAGGCCTTCTTCAGGTAGGGGGCATCGAAGGTGACGTACCGCGCGGAAGTGGTGGTGTCCGGCAGAAGCACGCCGACCATCCCCTTGCCTTGTGATGCGAGGGACGTGAGCTGTTTCATCGCCGAGAAATCGGCCGTGAATGCATCCGCGGAGATCTGCGGTACCGCTCCTCCGGAACTCGTGGTGCTCGGCGTGGAAGATGTGCTGGTGCTCGAGCAGGCGGCGAGTGCCGTGATAGCGAGGGTTGCAATGAAGGCGGTTCCGGCGCTTCGTGCCGGGACCTTCATGGTTGACATTTCTTTCCTTCCATTGGTTTCGACTGCAAGCGACCTTGCGGGGTCGGGCCGGAACCTGGGCGTTGGCGCCGGACGAAGGTCCACGCCGGAGGCCACGGCGGTTCTCACCAACGGACGTCGATAAGTCAGCACTGGGCTGACTGCGACTTTACGACCAGCGACTCGATATCACGGGGTCCTCTCTGGACGGACGTGCCGGCGACGGCGGGCATGTTCGTCAATGTTGCTCTATGACTACGTTGTAGACCGGAAGTCCGCTCTTAGCAAGGCTTCGTGAGCGGCAGGATTCGACGACGGCGATGCCGGGAAGTAGCCGCGTTCGGATTTTGTTACACCAGTACCGGAGTACATGCTCGGTACCCCGGGATGCAGTCCACATCACAGAGGTGGGTTAAATGAAGAAATGGACGCGATGGCAGGATTGGGTCACGGTTGTCGCCGGTCTCTATGCTGCTCTGTCGGTCATCTGGACCACGGCGGCCGGCTCGTCGGCTGCCTTGATGGTCGTGTTCGGCGCTTTGCTGATCGTTAGCGGTGTCATCAATCTGGCCATGCCCGGAACGCCGGCTATGGAGTGGGTGCAGGCAGCTTTCGGTGCCTTGCTGTTCCTTTCTCCGTGGCTAGGCTCTTACGCCATGCAAGCGGGGGCTGCCTGGACATCCTGGATCGCTGGCCTCGTGGCGCTCGTCGTCACTGCGATGGCGATCAAGCCCAGCACCGAGGAACACCGGCATCACATGGTGAGCCCTTCGCACTGAAGTGCTGAACCCTGAGGTGCTGAAACGCTGAACAGCGGGAATACCGACCGGCGGGCCGTCATAGGACCCGCCGATCGCCGTCTTCAAAAATCCGAGGGCTCAGCCCTTGCCTCAGGGAGTGAGCAGGACCTTGATGGAGCGCCGTTCGTCCATGGCGCGGTAGGCCTCGGGGGCTTCCTCGAGCGGCATCACGGTGTCGAAGACCCGGCCCGGATTGATCTTGCCGTCGAGCACGTCGGCGAGCAGTTCCGGGATGTAGGTGCGAGCCGGAGCCATGCCGCCGGCAATCGAAATGTTCGTGTCGAACAAGTAGCGCAGCGGGGCTTCGGCTCCGCCTGTCGGGACACCAACAAAGCCGAGGGCGCCGCCCGGGCGGACACTGTGCAGTGCCTGTTCCATGGATTCCTTGGTCCCGACGCACTCCAGGACGGAGTCGGCCAAAACGCCTCCCAGCAACTCACGGACCTTGGCCACTCCGTCGTCGCCACGCTCGGCGACGATGTCCGTGGCCCCGAACTCGAGGGCAATCGCCTGGCGGTCGGCGTGGCGGGACATCGCGATGATCCGCTCGGCGCCAAGCCGCTTCGCTGCAAGCACGCCGCAGAGCCCTACCGCGCCGTCGCCGACGACGACGACCGTCCTGCCGGGGCCGACCTTCGCCGCGAGGGCGGCGTGGTGGCCGGTCGCCATAACGTCGGAAAGCGTCAGCAAGCTCGCGCGGAGGGCGTCGTCGGGCTCGGTGACGCCGGGAACCTTGACGAGGGTCGACTCGGCGAGCGGTACGCGCACGGCCTGGCCCTGGCCGCCATCGATCGCGTGCCCGCCGTCATCTTTGCCGCCCCAACCTGCCAAATGATCGCAGGCAACGGTGACGCCGTTCAAGCATTGCGGGCAGGCGCCGCAGCTGACCAGGAAGGGAGCGATGACGAAGTCGCCGACCGCCAAGGCCGTGATGTCGTCGCCGATGCTTTCCACCGTGCCGATGAATTCGTGTCCAATGGCCGAAGGCTGGTGGGTGGGCTTGACCCCGCGGTACGGCCACAGATCCGATCCGCAGACGCAGGAGGCGGTGACTTTGACAACGACGTCGGTGGGCAGCTGGACCGAGGGGTAGTTACGGTCTTCAACACGGATGTCGCCGGGACCGTGGATGATGGTGGCGCGCATGGGGCTCCTCAAATGGTGGTTGGTGGGCTTGAATCGAGTCTATCCCCGCCGCGCCTATGGTCCTCTACTGACCGGTAGCTCAGCCCGGACTCGCAACGGCCACGTTCGTCGCTTGGCGTCCAAGTCGCGCAGAATAGCTCCATGACAAAAAGCAGCGGGCGCTTGCCACGGCTTGAGGACGTGGCGGAACGGGCGGGAGTCTCGCACCAGACCGTGTCCCGGGTGATCAACGACCACCCCAACGTCAGCAAGGGCACTCGTGAGCGTGTCGAGGCGGCCATCACCGAACTGGGATACCGGCGCAACACTGCTGCACGGAGCCTCGTGACCCGTCGCTCCCAGACCATCGGCGTCCTTGCGAGTGAACTGGCGCAATACGGCCCGGCGAACACCTTGCTGGGCGTCGAACAGGCGGCGAGGGATGCCGGCTATTTCGTCAGCATCGCAGCCTTGAGGACGGTCAATCGCGAGGCGATTCTTGATGCAGTCCGGCATTTCCTGGACCAGTCCGTGGATGGGATCGTCGTCATCGTGCCGCATTCGGAGACCCTGCTGGCGTTGGCGGAAGTGAACGCGGGGGTTCCCGTGGTGGCCGTGGGATCGATGGGCGACGCCTCCGTCAGCGGAGCCATGGTGGACCAGAAGCGCGGCGCGGAACTGGCCGTCAGGCATCTGCTTGATCAAGGACATCGCAGGATCGGACACGTGGCCGGGCCGCAGGATTGGATCGACGGAGTGGCCAGGGCCGAAGGGTGGAGCACGGCGTTGCGGGCCGCGGGCCTTGAGGATGATCTGCTGGTAGTGGGGGACTGGAGTGCCGGCAGCGGCTACGACATCGGCAGGAAACTCGCCGATGAAAGGACGGCCACCGCGCTTTTTGTGGGAAATGACCAGATGGCCCTGGGTCTGTTGCGGGCCTTCAGCGAGGCGGGCGTCCGCGTGCCCGAGGACGTTTCGGTGGTGGGTTTCGATGACCAACCCGAATCCGGCTACTTCACGCCGCCGCTGACCACGGTGCGCCAGGACTTCGAAGAACTCGGGCGGCGCTGCATGGACCTCATGCTGGGCGGCATCGAGGACGGGCAAAGCGTCGGCACCACCGTGGTGGAGCCTGAGTTGGTAGTGCGCCGAAGCACTTCCTCCCCCGTCTGACTGCTTCTGTTCACTTGGGCGGGCCGGCCGTTGATCACCACATCTTGACGTGTGGATTGTTAGCGCTCACAATTGGACGAGTCCGCAAGGCTGCGGACTGGCTATTGGAGGATTTTCATGGGCGTCACAGCGGACGGCAAGGAACATTACGTCATCGGCGTGGACTACGGCACGCTTTCCGGCAGGGCCGTCGTGGTGCGGGTCAGGGACGGCAAGGAACTGGGAAGCGGCGTGTTCGACTACCCGCACGCGGTCATCACCGAGGCTTTGCCTGGCGATCTGGCGGATGGACCTGATGGCACAGCGGTCCGGCTTCCGGGGGAATGGGCGCTTCAGGTGCCCCAGGACTACCGGGAGGTGTTGCGTCATGCGGTTCCAGCCGCGGTGCGCGACGCCGGGATCGATCCGGCCGCCGTCGTCGGGATCGCCACCGACTTCACGGCGTGCACCATGGTGCCGGTGAAGGCCGACGGCACTCCGCTGAACGAGCTGCCCGGCTTCGCCAACCGGCCGCATGCGTATGTGAAGTTGTGGCGGCACCACGCGGCCCAGGGGCAGGCGGACCGCATCAACGCCCTGGCCGCCGAGATCGGCGAGGCCTGGCTGCCCCGCTATGGTGGGCTCATTTCTTCTGAATGGGAGTTCGCCAAAGGCCTCCAGTTGCTGGAGGAGGACCCGGGCGCGTACGCGGAGATGGACCACTGGGTGGAGGCCGCGGACTGGATCGTCTGGCAGCTGTGCGGAAGCTATGTGCGTAATGCTTGCACCGCTGGGTACAAGGGCATCTACCAGGACGGCAAATACCCGTCTGAAGACTTCCTTGCGGCATTGAACCCTGGCTTCAAAGACTTCGTGTCCACCAAGCTCGAACGCACGATTGGCCGGCTGGGGGATGCCGCCGGTTACCTGACGGCCGAAGCCGCCGCCTGGACCGGCCTGCGTGAGGGCATCGCGGTCGCCGTCGGGAATGTGGACGCGCACGTCACCGCGCCGGCCGCCCGGGCCGTGGAACCGGGACAGCTCGTCGCGATCATGGGCACCTCCACGTGCCACGTCATGAACGGCTCCGAGCTGCACGAAGTGCCGGGCATGTGCGGAGTGGTCGACGGCGGGATCGTGGACGGGCTCTGGGGTTACGAAGCCGGCCAGTCCGGGGTCGGTGACATCTTCGGCTGGTTCACCAGGTACGGCGTGCCGCCCGAATACCACAAGGCTGCAGGCGAACTCGGCCTGGGGATCCACGAATACCTCACCGAACTCGCCTCCCGTCAAGGGATCGGCGAACACGGGCTCATCGCCCTGGACTGGCACTCGGGCAACCGGTCCGTCCTGGTGGATCACGAGCTGTCCGGCGTGGTCGTGGGCCAGACGCTGGCAACCCGCCCGGAGGACATCTACCGGGCGCTCCTGGAGGCCACGGCCTTCGGTACCCGCACCATCGTGGACGCCTTCCGCGACTCGGGAGTGCCGGTGAAGGAGTTCATCGTGGCCGGAGGGCTCCTCAAGAACAAGCTGCTGATGCAGATCTATGCCGACATCACGGGGCTGCCGCTCTCCACGATCGGCTCGACCCAAGGCCCCGCGCTGGGTTCGGCCATCCATGCCGCCGTCGCTGCCGGGGAGTACCCGGACATCCGGGAGGCCGCGGCCGCCATGGGCTCCGAACCGGGCGCCATCTACACGCCGATCCCGGAAAACGTAGCCGCCTACGAAGAGCTGTTCCGCGAGTACCGGACACTGCACGACTACTTCGGCAGGGGAAGCAACGAGGTCATGCACCGGCTCAAGAAGATCCAACGCTCGGCACACCATACCGCGCAAATGGATCCCATTCTGCAAGGAAGCAACGCATGAGCGCCCTGCTGGACACCATTGCCAGGATCCGGGCCGAGGTGTGCGCCCTGCACGCCGAACTGACCCGCTACGAACTGGTGGTCTGGACCGCGGGCAATGTCTCTGCCCGCGTACCCGGCCACGACCTGATGGTGATCAAACCGTCCGGGGTTTCCTATGAGCAGCTGACCCCGGAGTCCATGGTGGTCACCGATCTCCATGGGGTGCATGTGGCGGGCGATCGCGACGGTGAGTGGGGCAACCCGGACCTGTCGCCGTCGTCGGACACTGCCGCGCACGCCTACGTGTACCGGAACATGCCCGACGTCGGGGGAGTCGTCCACACGCACTCCACCTACGCCACGGCCTGGGCCGCGCGCGGGGAGCCGATCCCGTGCGTGCTGACCATGATGGGGGACGAATTCGGGGGCACTATCCCGGTGGGCCCGTTCGCGTTGATCGGGGACGATTCGATCGGCCGCGGCATCGTGGAAACACTCAGGGCCTCCCATTCGCCGGCGGTCCTGATGCAGAACCACGGCCCGTTCACCATCGGCAAGGACGCCCGCTCCGCCGTCAAGGCCGCCGTGATGTGCGAGGAAGTGGCCCGCACGGTCCACATTTCCCGGCAGCTCGGTGAGCCGCTGCCCATCGAGGCGGGCCAGATCGAGTCCCTCCACGACCGCTACCAGAACGCCTACGGCCGCTGACGCCGACTGCCGCTAGACCTTCCAGCCCACGAACTTTTCAAGGAGAAACCCCATGCCTCATGCCCACAACACCTCCCTCGAACACTACGAAGTCTGGTTCCTTACCGGCAGCCAGCACCTGTACGGCGAGGACGTCCTCAAACAGGTCGCCGCGCAGTCCCAGGAAATCGCCACCGCCCTGAACGCGTCCTCCGATGTTCCGGTCAAGCTGGTATGGAAGCCCGTGCTGACGGATGCGGACGCGATCCGGCGCACCGCGCTTGAGGCAAATGCGGACGACGCCGTGATCGGCGTGACGGCCTGGATGCACACCTTCAGCCCGGCCAAGATGTGGATACAGGGACTGGATCTGCTCCGGAAGCCCCTCCTGCACCTGCACACGCAGGCGAACGTGGCCCTGCCGTGGGCGGACATCGACTTCGATTTCATGAACCTGAACCAGGCAGCCCACGGTGACCGCGAATTCGGCTACATCCAGTCCCGCCTCGGCGTGCCGCGGAAGACCGTCGTCGGGCACGTCTCCAACCCCGAGGTCACCCGCCAGATGGGCGCCTGGCAGCGCGCCGCCGCCGGCTGGGCCGCCGTCAGGTCCCTGAAGCTGACCCGCTTCGGGGACAACATGCGCAACGTCGCCGTCACCGAAGGGGACAAGACCGAAGCCGAGCTGCGATTCGGCGTCTCGGTCAACACCTGGTCCGTCAACGAACTCGCCGACGCCGTCCACGGCGCGCCGGAGTCCGACGTCGACGCCCTCGTCGCCGAGTACGAGCGCCTCTACGAAGTGGCACCGGAGCTGCGCGCCGGCGGTGCCCGGCACGACTCCCTGCGCTACAGCGCCCGCATCGAACTCGGACTCCGGTCCTTCCTGGAGGCCAACGGCTCGGCCGCGTTCACGACGTCGTTCGAGGACCTGGGCGCGCTGCGCCAGCTCCCCGGAATGGCCGTGCAGCGGCTCATGGCCGACGGCTACGGCTTCGGCGCCGAAGGCGACTGGAAGACCGCGATCCTGGTCCGGGCCGCCAAAGTCATGGGCGCCGGACTCCCCGGCGGTGCCTCGCTCATGGAGGACTATACCTACCACTTGACCCCGGGTCAGGAGAAGATCCTCGGCGCGCACATGCTCGAAGTCTGCCCCTCCCTGACCGCCACGAAGCCGCGCGTGGAGATCCACCCGCTGGGCATCGGCGGCAAGGAAGACCCCGTCCGCATGGTCTTCGACACCGACGCCGGACCGGGCGTCGTCGTCGCGCTCTCCGACATGCGCGACCGGTTCCGCCTCGTCGCGAACGCCGTCGACGTCGTCGACCTCGACGAACCGCTGCCCAACCTGCCGGTTGCCCGGGCTCTGTGGTCGCCCAAGCCCGACTTCGCGACCTCCGCCGCCGCGTGGCTCACCGCCGGCGCCGCGCACCACACCGTGCTCTCCACCCAGGTGGGCATGGACGTGTTCGAAGACTTCGCCGAAATCGCCCAAACCGAGTTGCTGACTATCGACGACGGCACCACCATCAGCCAGTTCAAGAAGGAACTCGCCTGGAACGCCGCCTACTACAAGCTCGCCGCCGGGCTGTGAACCGAGAGGCATTCCGGCTGGTCTGCGGGGATCATCGCCGCGCCTTCACGCCTGAGTATCTAGTTGACAAGGGCAACTGACGCCCTTAAGTTTCTGTGTATTCAGGTAGGTTCCTTGTTTTGGATCACATTGTTAGCTGTAGCTATGGAAACGCAGCCGGTGAGCTGCCAAGGCGCAGGGGGCAACGATGACGAAAGTACTGCTGGATAATTTCCTCAATGAGTGCGTCTCCCGGAATTCCGGAGAGGACGGCCTCAGCTTCGAAGAACTGTATGGTCTGTACATCAGCTGGTGCGGACTTAAGGCTTCGGAACCCGTGAAAGCCAGGACGTTTAGGGCCAGCCTTCGGGCGGCCGGCATCGCTCCCGGACACCGCGGAGAACTATGCGAGGATCTGGTGATGATAGGCCCGGCGGCGTGCGACTACATTGTCCACAGCGCGCTCCCGCTCACTGCGTTGGACGCGCGATTGGGCGGCTGGCCTCGGCTCAAGTCTTGGCCCGCAGAACGTCTGAAGCTACCAGTCACTGGGCGGGCACCCGGCGAAGACCGCGACTCGGCTCCGGCTGCCTAAGCGGGTCTTTTATTCGTGGAACTTCTCCCGAGCCTTGCGCTGTTGCCGCTCAAGCTTGGCTTCCGCCTCGGTCCGCCGCTGACCGATGATGCGCATCTGGTGCGTGGTCGGGTGTTCGTGTTCCTCCACGAAAGTGCCCTTTTCCCTGGGAAGGCTATGGCCGGCAGCCTGGGACACGAGCTTTTGGTTGTCGTTTTCGCTCATGTCAAAATCGTCCCACCGGGCGGCTGTCTCCAAAAGAGGTTCAATCCGCGGTGCTGCAAAATAGGCGCGACATCCCGGTCTACGGACCGGGATGTCGCTTGGCACTTGACCGATCGAGCAAAGTCAGCCGAGATTCAGCGCCGTCCAGGAGACGGGAGGCAGGGTGATTTCGACGACGCCGTTGCGCACGACGGCGCTCTTGTTCGGCTGCAAGCCCACGCGGTCCCGATCCTCGAGCGTGTTCTTGGCGTAGACGTCCGCGTCCGAAAGCGTCTGGGCACCCACGACGATTACGCCGTCGAGAGCCGTCAGGTCGATGGTGACCGTTGCTTCTTCAGTCCGTGATCGGTTGACCAGGAAGACCGACGTCGCAGCTGCGTCCGCGTCGTAGGTCGCGACGGCGTCGATGAGCGGGACGGTGCCATAAGCGTCCGTGCTGTATGTGTCCGCTTCCAGCCTCACATCCAGGGCGACTCCCTTGGCCAGTTTGGATGTCAATGCGAACGGGAAGAACGTGGTCTGTTTCCACGCCGGGCCGCCGGGTTCGGTCATGATGGGAGCGATCACGTTGACCAGCTGCGCGAGGGAGGCGGAGGTGACACGGTCGGCGTGCTTGAGCAATGAGATCAGCAGGTTGCCGAAGACGACGGCGTCGGCCACGGAATACGCGTCCTCGAGCAGCCGTGGCGCCTTGGGCCAGTTGTCCAGCCCTTCGATCTTGTCCACGTTGTGGAAGCGTTCGAGGTACCACACATTCCATTCATCGAAGGAAATGTTGATGGTTTTGGCGCTCCCGTTGACAGCCTTGACGTGGTCCGCCGTCGCTATAACGGACTCAATGAAGTGGTCCATGTCCGTAGCGGAAGCCAGGAACGAGTCCAGGTCACCGTTCTTTTCCTCGTAATAGGCGTGGCACGAAATGTAGTCGACGTCCTCGTAGGCGTGGGTGAGTACTACGCGCTCCCATTCTCCGAAGGTGGGCATATGGGCGCTGGATGAGCCACAGACCACGAGTTCAACTGAAGGATCCAGCTGGCGCATTGCTTTCGCGGTTTGCGATGCGATTTTGCCGTAGTCCTCAGCGGAGCGATGGCCCAACTGCCATGGACCGTCCATTTCATTGCCGAGGCACCACATTTTGACGCCGAAAGGCTCCGCCCGGCCATGAGCGGCCCGGCGGTCCGACAGCTCCGTCCCGGAGCGGATGTTGGAGTACTCCAAGAGGTCCAAAGCTTCCAGCGTGCCGCGGGTGCCGAGGTTGACGGCCAACATGAGCTCGCTATCCACTTTCTCCAGCCATGTGCTGAACTCGTGCATGCCGATCTCGTTGGTTTCGGTGGAGTGCCAAGCGAGGTCGAGGCGGTGGGGGCGCTGTTCCTTGGGCCCAACGCTGTCCTCCCAGCGGAACCCGGAGACGAAGTTGCCGCCCGGGTAGCGGATGGTGGAGACACCGAGTTCCTTGACGAGCTCAATCACGTCAGTGCGGAAACCGTCTGCGTCGGCGTTGGGGTGAGCGGGTTCGTAGATGCCGTCGTAGACACAGCGTCCAAGGTGTTCAACAAACGAACCGAAGAGGCGGGGATTGACTGCGCCCACTGCGAATTGTGGGTCGATCGTAAGGCGTGCGGAAGCCATTGTCTGCTTTCAGTGAGAGGTAGCGGGAAGAGAAAGGGTGCTTTGAATGCCTATTTGAGGCTGCCGAGGGACAGGCCCCCCTGCCAGTACTTCTGCAGGGTGAGGAATGCCACCACGAGGGGAATGATGGAAATGAACGAACCGACCACAATCAGGCTCCAGAGCGAGTGGCCGCCCCCGTTGTTGGACGAGGCCAGCTGCTCCCAGAGGCCTATGCCCACCGTGAGTGGATAGAGCCTCTCCGTGGACAACATGGCCAAGGGCAGGAAGTAGTTGTTCCAGGTCCCGACGACGGAAAGCAGGAGGACAGTCACGAGCGCCGGCCGAAGCAAGGGCAAGGAGACTTGGAAAAAGGTGCGCAATTCACCGGCTCCGTCCACCCTGGCCGCATCGAGCAACTCATCAGGCACGGCTTCTGCGGTGTAAACCCGCATCAGGTAGACCCCGAAGGGGCTTAGCAGGGACGGCAGGATGACCGCCCACACGGTATCTGTGAGCTTGAGGTTGGACATCAGGATGAATGTCGGGATGACCAGCGCCGTCATGGGGACCATCACGGCGCCGAGCAGCAACGCGAACGTAAGGTTCCGGCCCCGGAACTTGTACTTGGCGAAGCCGTAACCGGCCAGGACCGAGATTGCCGTCGCTCCCAAGCCGCCACTGACAGCGTAGAGCAGCGAATTACCGAGCCACTGCACATACTCCCCGCCGTTGTAGGCGAAAAGCTCCTGGATGTTTGCGATCAGGTTGAAATTCTTGTCGAACCACATAGCGCCGGAAGAGCCGGCGAAAAGCCCTTGTGCATCCTTCGTGCTGGCAACGAACAGCCACCAAATGGGAGCCAGGAAATACAGGACGAGGACGCCCAGAAAGACATGAGCCACAACGTTGCGGCGACGGGGCCGCGACAACCGGGTTGTAGCCGGGAGATGTGTTGTTTGTGCGCTCATGAGAGATTGCTCCCTTTCTTGCGGGTCGCGAACATGAAGATATACACCGCGATGAAGACGACGATGCCAAGGGAGAAGGAGATGGCCGAGGCGTAGTTGAACTGGGCATATCCGAAGGCCAAGTTGAACGCGTAGATGTTCGGGGTGAAATCCGGGGTGATGCTGCCGTTCGCTACCGGCCCGAGGATTTGCGGCTCGGAGAAGAACTGCAGCGTCCCGATCAGCGCAAAGATAAGAATGAGCACCAGTGCCGAAGAAACGAGGGGTATTTTGATGCGAAAAGCAACTTGCCTTTCGGAGGCGCCATCAATCTTGGCGGCCTCGTAGAGCGTCGGATCAATTCCCTGCAATGCCGCGTAAATGATGATCATGTAATAGCCGGCCCATTGCCACGTCACAACGTTGAGCAGGCCATAGAAGACGTTGTCCTGGCTGAGCAGGAAAGGCGCCGGCGCGTGGAACAAGGAGAAAAGCTGCTCAAGCGGGCCGAATGTCGGACTGTAGAGAAACCCCCACATCAGGGCGCCGATGACGGCGGGCACTGCGTACGGTAGGAAGATCATCAGCCGGGAGAACCTTGCGAGCCGGGTGGTGAGGTGGTCGAGCACGAGCGCGGCCGCCAGGGAGACGGCCATTTGGACCGGGATAAGGACCAAGGAGAAGCGGACCACGAACCAGACGCCCTTGAGGAACTGTGGATCCGAGAAAGCGTGGAGATAGTTCTCCAAACCGCTGAACCGCGTACCTGTTGCCAGGCCCTTGGTGAACAGGCTGAGGTAGAGGGCGTATGCAAGCGGAGCCAGAAGGAACGCCACGAAAACCACGCCGAACGGTGCGATGAAGAGCCACCCGGTCCGGGCGCGCCGTGCATTCATCTTGTCGATGCGGGAGCGGGTTCTGCGTTCGGGAGTGGGCGGGGGATTTACCGTGTCCGGTGCAGAAGTATGCGGCAACGACGTCACCGTTGACCCGTGAACTGCCATGAGCTGTCCTGCAACTTTCTATCGATCGATTCCGTCCCGTTCCACCCGGCCGCGGGGCCGGGCGGAACGGGAGGAGTTGTCAGTTGACCGTGAACCCTTGGCTCTTCGCGTAGTTCACCATGATGCCTTGCAGCTCGGCGGCTGCTTCGTCCCCGCTGACTTTGCCGGCGTTGATCTTGACCGTCTCGGCCTGCAGTTGTGCGTAGTAGTAGACACTGAACGGGCTGTAACTGAATCCCTTGTAGGCATTTTCGGCCGGGATGTAGATGTCCTTGTTTGCAGTCTGCCCGCCAAAGAAATCGACCGCGTTGTTGGTGAACGCATCCGACTTCAGCACATTTTGGTTGAGAGGGAAGATTGTCTGGGTCTTCCAGCCATCCGTGAGGGAGGCGTCGTCGGCGTAGAGGCCCTTGGCGACTTCGGCGGCGAGCTTCTGGTCACCCGCCTGCGAGGTGACGGCAAAGGTGGATCCTCCCCAGTTCACGGAGACGGGGTTGCTTGGATCCCATTGGGGGAGCGGCGCAGCGGCGAATGTTCCTTTCTCGTTGCCCTTACCCACTCCGGAT
The DNA here is from genome assembly GCF_058244265.1 of Arthrobacter sp. SE2. Lineage (NCBI taxonomy): Bacteria > Bacillati > Actinomycetota > Actinomycetes > Micrococcales > Micrococcaceae > Arthrobacter > Arthrobacter sp. SE2. The sequence goes on from NZ_JBZAYA010000005.1 coordinate 235,465, forward strand.
CCGGTGAGGTAGCCGGGAGCCCAAGCCGCGGAGATGTACGTGGCGTACTTGCCGCCGATCATTCCTGAGATGTAGTCGGTGGTGAACTGGTCCTGGGTGGCCACCAGACCCTTCTTCACGAGCGCGGCCCAGTAGTTCAGCACGTCCCTGGCCGGCTGGCTGTCGAGGTGAATGGAGATGTTCTTCTGGTCCGCCAGGTCATAAGTGAAGGGAACGGCGCCCTTTTGGGCCATGAGGGCGGTCAGGGCGGCAGGAACATTGCTGCCAAGATCTCCGAATGCAGGGCCGCCGGCGTCCTTGACCTTTTGCGCGGCCGTTTCGTACTCCGCCCAGGTCGTCGGCGGCTTGATGCCGTACTTGTCCAGCACATCCTTGCGGTAGATCATGCCCATGGGCCCGCCGTCGACCGGAATCGCGTAGACCGAATCGCCTTGCGAGACGTCCTTCCAGGAGCCGGCGCTGAAGTTCTTCTTGACGTCTCCGGCGCCGTACTTGCTCAGGTCGACAAGTGCGTTCTGCAATTCAAAACCCGTCAGCTGGTCGGCCTCGAGCATGATCACGTCAGGGGCTCCCTTGCCGGCCTGGATAGCGGTTTGGAACTTCGCATACTCCGGGCCGCCTTGGCCGGCCACGGTCCAGCAGACCTGGACATCGGTGTGGGAGTTGTTGAAGTTGTCCACGACCGTGGCCATGTTCGGGTACCACGCCCACACGGAGACCTTCGGAGCGTCGGCATGGACGATTTTGTTGGTGCAATTGGTGGTGTTGGAGCCCGCGCTTGCGGCATCCGCGCCGCCACTGCACCCTGCCATTGTGGCGGCCAAGGCAGCGGCTGACACTGCTGCTGCGATTGCTTTCTTGTTCACGTAGTTTCCCTTCGGTCGTGCATGGACGTCGTCGTCGGAGGTAGAGCAGTGAGGGTAAGCCGTCCTTCAGCCAATGGATGCTGGTGGGGCCCGGACGGACGAGGAAGTTGGGGCGAGAGGAGATTCCCAAGCTTTTACATCGATGTAAGTAATCGTTGTAAATCCATGATGATGTGACCCGACTTACATGTCAAGAAGAAATTAGGCGGAGTCTTCGGCGGACTTAATCGCAGTGGACTCCCGGCAGATGACCTTGAAATCCGCTTCAAACTCGCGGGCGGGCGTTGCTTCGGCCGCGCCGTCGATCCGTTCCAGGAGCATCGCGACGGCAGTCTCGGCGATCTCCCGCCGGCCCGGATCTATGGTCGACAACGTCGGTAACGAATACCGGGTCTCGTCGATGTCGTCGAAACCGATGATTGCCACATCCTCGGGGATTCTCAGTCCAGCGTCCTGCATGACACGCATGGCACCCAGGGCGATGGAGTCGTTGAATGCCACGACGCCATCGAACTCGAGTCCGGACTCCAGGACCTGCCGCATGGCTTGGGCGCCGTCGGACCGGTGCCACGACTGGACATCGATAGCCAGTTCGTCCCGGTAATCCAGTCCCGCGTTCTGCAAGGCGCGGCGGTAACCTTCCAGGCGGAGCCCGGCTGAGCCGATGACTTCATTTCGATGGGCGCCAAAGGCGAGTAGTTTCGTTCGTCCCCGCTGCAGGAGGTGTTCCGTAGCTGCTTGCGAAGCCTCAATGTTTTGCATGGTCACGTGGTCCGTGGGGCCATGAAAAATCCGCTCGCCCAGGAGGACCATGGGCGTCGGAATATCAATGAGGCCCACGTCCTCTTGGCCCAGGCCAAGCACGCTGTACAAGACGCCATCGACCATTCGCATCCGGGGGCCATGCAGGATCTCCAGCTCGCGTGTCCGTGAGCCTCCGCTTTGTTCGATGATCACGACCTTCCCGCGCTTTGAGGCGGCCGTCATCACGGCGTCGGCAAGTTCGGCAAAGTATGCGTTCTTCAAATCCGGGATGATGAGGCTGATAACGTCCGTGCGGCCGGACCGCAACCCACGGGCAGAGAGATTGGGCTGATAGCCAAGTTTCTCGATGGCCAGCAATACCCGCTCGCGCGTCTCGGATTTGATGTTCGGATGGTCATTGATGACGTTCGACACCGTCTTGATTGACACGTCGGCCGCCTGGGCCACATCCCGCATGGTAACTGCCACTTTTCCTTCTTCCGCGCGCAAGTCAGCTTCGGCTTTACAAGCAGATTACATCGTTGGAAAGAATGGGTGGGGAGAATCGTCGCTACATCAGCCACTGAACTGAGACGTTCATGGCGAACAAGGCATTTGTCAGGGGCGCGAGGATCGACTCGTCTGCCTCCATGCGGCGCAACGTCTCGACGAATTCATCTATCTGAATGGTGGTGAACCCACCGTCCCGGAGTTGCTGGATGGCAAGCTCGGTATTCTGTTTCCGGGTGTTGCTGAATCGCGGGTTTACCTCTGGCTGTAACAGTTCCGAATCCATTGCCTATACTTGTCCCCAACTTCCCTGTCCGCAGGACGCCCATTGCAAGGGTATTCATGCATTACAAATGCTACTATCTCAGGCCTTGTCAGGTGCATTCCGGGTACCTGTATGAACAGCCTCTCTTCGGCGCCAGGAGCCACTAGCGCTTCGCCAGCCAATAGCATGGGTCAATGATGGATAAGTCGTCGGCTTCTGGCGCGCTGACACACGAGGTGGCTCGTGACCCCCGCCGCGTGCACTGGATGGAGCTGTTCTTCGACCTCGTCTTCGTGGCCTTCGTCGGGCAGCTTGCCCGCGGGATCCGCGGCGATCCTGGATGGGCTGAATTCGGTACGTTCGTCCTGCTTTTCTTTCCGGCGTGGTGGGCCTGGGTGAACATTGTTTCCGTCGTCAACCTCCTGCCTGGCTTGTCGTCCCGGGCGCTGGGCATCGCGATGCTCGCTGCCATGGCAGCGGCGAGCGTCATGGCCGCCGCGGCGCCCGGGGCCTTTGGCGAACGGGCCTGGGCCTTTTCGCTGGCCAATGCTGCCATTCGCGTGGTCCTGCTGATCTTGTGGCTCTACCAGCACCGCGGGAATTCGTCCGAAACTCCGTGGCGCATCTGGATCTACAACGGCGGCACTGCCGTTCTCTGGCTCATCTCTGCCTCTTTGCCGCTCCACATCGCTGTCATTCTGTGGGCTGCCGCGATCGTCGTCGAGGTTGGAATGATGACGCTTAGCGCCCGCCTTTGGCCAGACCGGGGTATCGGCGGGATCAACATCGAGCACGCATCTGAGCGGCTTGGCTTGTTCGTCATTATTGTCCTCGGCGAGTCCATCTTCACGATCGTCACCGAGGTGTCTGACGATTGGGGCCCGGGCGCAGGCCTGCTCGGTGCGCTCGGATTCCTCTTTGTTGCCTTGCTCGGCTGGGCATTCTTCCAATACGGCACGGGGACAATCACGGCAGGGCTCGAGGGACTGCAGGCCCGGTCCGATTTTGCCGGGATACTTCAGACCACCCTGTTCATGCCGTTCCTCCTGGTGGTGGGGGTGACCGCGATCGCCGGGGCGATCGCGACAGCCATTCCAGCACCCTACGAGCACTTGCCGTTCGGTTCCGGGATTTCGCTCGGCGGAGGTCTGGCCCTCTTCTATGCGTGCAATGCGATCGTGTCGCTCCGCTACGGTCAGCCGCCGCGCGCAGTGCTGCCATGGGCCGTGCCTACAGTGGTGATCGCCGTCTTGCTCATACCCGTGAGCGTTGTGGTTCCCGGCGCCGTCGTTTTGGGCCTTGCCGTGATTGTCCTGCTCCTTGTCACGGCCTACGTGGAGATACAAAGGCGACGGCTCAAAACCCCAACTGACTGACAGTTGTTGTCGTTCTGGGGCCTCAAAACGACAACAACTGCTAGTCAGTTGGGTCTGGCCTAGCCGTTGATGATTTGCGGAACTCCGAGGGCCTTGAGGCCTTCGACGCCGAATTCGAGGCCGTAGCCGGATTGCTTGGCGCCGCCGAAGGGGATCCGGGGGTCCACTGCGCCGTGCTTGTTGATCCAGACCGTGCCGGCTTCGAGGCTTGCCGCGACCTCGCGGGCGGCTTCCAGGTCCGAGGACCAGACGGAGGCGCCGAGTCCGACGTCGAGCGCGTTCGCCTTGGCGACGGCCTCGTCCACGGTGCTGTACCGGATGATGGGCAGGGCGGGGCCGAACTGTTCCTCGGCCACGAGCGGGTTGTCGTTGTCGATGTCGGCCACGAGGGTGGTGGGGTAGAAGTAGCCGGGCTGGCCGTCGTCGGGATTGCCGCCGAGCAGGATCCGGGCGCCGGAATCGCGGGCGGCGTCCACGAGGCCGGCGACGATGTCGTATTGCTGCCGGTTCTGTAGCGGTCCCAGCACGTTCGCCTCGTCCAACCCGTTCCCCATGGGCATCGCGGCGGCAACGGCGGCGAGTTCGGTGCACACCGCCTCATACAGGGAGTCGTGGACGTAGAGGCGTTTGAGCGCCGCGCAGGTCTGGCCGGTGTTGATGAAGGCGCCCCAGAAGAGGCCTTCGGCGATGGCTTTGGGGTCGGCGTCGGGCAGGACGATGCCGGCGTCGTTCCCGCCCAGCTCCAGTGTGAGGCGCTTCACCGTGTCGGCGCTGGAGCGGATGATCGCTTTGCCGGTGGCGGTGGAGCCGGTGAACATGACCTTGCCGATGGAGGGGTGTTCGGCGAGCCGGGCGCCGACGTCGCGGCCGCCGGAGACCACGGTGAGGAGGCCCTCGGGAAGCTCTTCGTTGATCACGGCTGCCAGGGCGAGCACGGACAGGGGCGTGTATTCGGAGGGCTTGACGACGACGGCGTTGCCCATGCGCAGAGCGGGGGCGATCTGCCAGATGGTGATCATCATGGGCCAGTTCCAGGGTCCGATCGCGCCGACGACGCCGATGGGCCGGTAGTGCAGCTCGGCGCGTGTTTCGCCGTCGTCCACCACGGTTTCCGGGTCCAGGGGCGTCCCGGCGGTGGCGCGCAGCCAGGCGGCGCAGGCGCCGACTTCGAAGCGTGCGTTGGGCCCATTCAGAGGCTTGCCCTGCTCCCGGGAGAGCAGGCGGGCGAGTTCTTCGGCGGAGCGCTCGACGGCGTCGGCGGCCCTGAGTAGCGCGGCGGACCGGGCGTCGTGTCCCAGGGCAGCCCACGCGGGCTGGGCCGCCTCGGCGGCGGCGATGGCGCGCTCCAGGTCCTCAACGGTGTGAACGGGAGCCTCGCCGACGGCGGTGCCGGTGGCAGGGTCGAGGATGGTCCGGGTTTCGCCGGTGGTCGGGGTGATTGAAGCCAGAAGGGCGTCGTAGCTTTCCAAGGGTTTACTCCACTCTGAGTTGGTATTGGTTTCGAAGGACAACGTTCCAGGGGTCAAACGGCCATCAGGACCATGGCGCCCAAGGCACCCGCTGAAGAGATGGCCTCTAGGGATGCAGAGGCGTGTCGACGGTGTCCGCGGCCGTTTCGTCGCAGCGTTCGGGCCGCCAGGACGACTGAATAGGCGATGACCGCTGCCGCGAGGGCAACTGCGAGGACGGGGTTCGCTCCACCAAGACCCGAATGCGCATGTGTTTGGTGTATCGAACTGGATGGGGCGGAGGGAAGGGTTGTGACGAAGATGGCGAACATGGCCACGATGGACAAGGAGCGGTGTATTTCCATGCCGCCGCGGCGATCCTTGGGCAGGAGCACCAGCGGCAACGGGGACGTGAGGAGCAGCAGCAGTCCCCACACAACGCCCGGAACGATGCCCGGTCCGACGGTCGTGTCCGCCATCGCCACGAGCATGAGGGCCATCGGTCCCCACTGGCTGAGGTTCCTGACCAGGCCTTCCCGCATCGGGCTCCAGATCCCCAAGGCGCAGCAGGCCAGCATGACCAACGAAAGGATTGTGTGCATGTCGTTCACCGATCGTCAGTCCAGGCGCTACAAGTCTTCTTCGTCCCCGAGGTGCACGGCCGCCGGCCCCTCTTCGCCGTGCCCGATGCGCCGATACACGGCGGGATTGCTCCGGCGGAGGCGGAATGCCCAAGCGACCCCCACCAATCCGGGCACGATGATCGTCGCCGGCAGGATGAATGTCAGGGTATTGGTCTCGTTTTGGCCCAGCAGTACGTTGAAGTTGACCACGATCAGAACGAAAATCACGGCCAAGAGCACGAACCCCAGGGCAGGGGCGATCACGCGGGTCCAGATTCCAGCGTCATGCCGGTTCTTGCGGAAGAATCCAATGACGGCCAGCGAAACAACGGTCATCAAGAGGACAAGTCCCATCGCGCCGTCGTTCGTCAGCCACGTGAACATGGTCAGGACAGGGTAGAGATCACCCAGCGACGATCCGGTCCCCGCGATGGCGAATGCCACCGTGACCACGACGGCGATCACCGTCTGGGCGATCGACCCGGCGTAGGGGGCGCCGCTGTGCCGCCGGACTGCACCCAGCTTTCGGGGAAGGACTTGTTCCCGGCCCAAGGAGAAGAAGTAGCGCGCTGCGGCATTGTGGAAGCTGACGAGGGCCGCGAAGAGGCTCGTGACGAAGAGCAGGCGGGCCAGGTCGGCGAGAAGGACGCCGGCATGGTCACTGAGGAAGCCGAACATCAGGTCCGGTCCCTGTTTGGCGGAGGCGTCCACCACCGCGGACGGTCCGGTTCCGACCGCCATGGCCCAGGAGGAAACAGCGTAGAACACGGCGATGATGGCGACGGCGGTGTAGGTGGCCCGGGCGACGGTGTGCTTCGGGTCCTTGCTTTCCTCGCTGTAGATCGCGGCCGACTCGAATCCCATGAACGCCGCGATACCAAAGGAGAGGACCGCCCCTACGCCCGGCACAAACAGGCTCTGCGGAGTGAGCGGCGCTCCGCTGACTCCCTCGGGTGCCACGACGAAGGAGACGACGTCGTAGACGATCACCACAAGGAACTCCAGGCCGACGAGCACCCCGAGGACCTTCGCCGACAGGTCCACACGGTTTACGCCGAGGAATGCGACGACGGCGATGCAGACCAGCACCGGAATCCACCAGGGGACAGTGGCGCCGAAGCGTTCGTTGATCAGGCTCGAGACGGTGAAGCCGAAGAGGCCATAGATGCCGACTTGCATCAGGTTGTAGGCCATCAGTGCCACCATGGAAACCCCGACGCCGACCGGCCGGGAGATGCCCTGGGCTACGTAGGAATAGAAGGCGCCGGCGTTGACGACGTACCGGCTCATTGCCGCGTAGCCGACGGCGAACACGGCGAGGGTTCCGCCGAGCAGCAGGAAGGAGAGCGGCACGCCGGTGACCCCGGTGACGGCAAACGTCGTCGTCACGCCGCCGGCGAGGACGGTGAGCGGAGCCGACGCGGCGATGATCATGAAAGTCACCGCCGGGACGCCGAGACGGCGTCGATGGTGATGCGGGTGGCCCACCTCAGTGGTCTCTTTTCCGGTTGTTAAACTCATTTCTTGGCCTCCATGTGGCAGTGGCCGCCTTCGGCGGGCTTCGATGCGGGGACGTCGAGGACGGGGCTCCGATCGAAGAAGCCTTCGGGCCGCAGTTTGAATCCCACCGTGTCGACGGGCATGATCGGCCAGTCTTCGGGTCGGGGAAAGTGGGTCAGCCCGAAGGTGTGCCACACGACGATGTCTTGACCGTCGATGTCCCTGTTGCGGGCAATGTAGGACGGCAATCCGGCTCCTCCGCAGTGCTGATTGACGAAGTCGCCGCTGGGGTAGCGCTCATTCTCGTCGTAGCGGGTCACCCACAGGTCCTTCGTAGCGAAGGCTGCACGCTGGGCGATGGAAGATTCGGGGTCGGCCAGGAGCATTGGGTGCCCTTGTCCATGGAGTTTGTACCCCACAGGGTCGCCCAGGCGGTTGAGTGACTCGGGATTGGAAATGATCCAGGCCCGTCCTGCCGCCATATCGGACTCCCGCACTGCCTCCGATTCGCTCTTAAGCACAGTCCGACGGCGCGCGAAGGCGTTGCCGCGCTCGTTCCCTTCTCCCATGGGTACGCGGACGGCGTCCTCTTCCTCGACCCTGTTGCTCAGGCCGTCGATGGCGAAGTCCAGGCGGGCACTGAAAAGGTGCTGGTGGAAGGGAGCCCCAAGGCCTGGGGCGAGCTCCGAGGCGTACGGGTAGCCTTTTCCGGGGTGGGCGCTCGTGAAGACGACGCCGGTAGCCTTGGCTTCGAACTCGATGGTGCCGTCGAGGTAGAGGTACCAGTAGAAGCCGTAGTCGTAGTTGCCGATGGTGGTGAAGAAGCTGATGACGAGCCTGCGGTTCCGGCGCGTGTAGTTCACGCCGCTCCAGAGGTCGCTGTGCTTGGCGAGGATGCTCCAATCCTCTTCGTGCATGCAGATTCCGTTGCGGATTTCCCGTGGCTGGCCGAACGAGTCGCTCACTACCGGGCTGAGGTAGGTGATTTCGCCGAGGCAATCGCAGCCGAGCTCGAGGGAGTTGGCGTATTGGCCCACGAGGTATTCGCCGGTATCGAAGTAGTTCTGCCAGGAGCGCACGGGAGAGGGATCGCCGTACGGGACCACCATTTCGGCGATCGAGGCGCGCTTGAGGATGCTGCGACGGCGATCGACGTCGTCGAACGCGACATTGTGGAGGACTACGCCTTCCCGGACATCGAATCCGATGTCCAGGCTCCACTTCTCCCACTCGACGTGGTTTCCATTGTGGACGGTGAAGCTCGGACCTTCCGGCTGGGTGATGTGGATCGGTTTCTGGGTGGTGCGCATCGGCCCGGTCAGCTCAGGGTCCGTAAAGTTGCCGTGTTCTTCCGGAACCGGGACCGGCCCGAAATCCAGGACTTGGTCGACGGTCTTGCTCACGACGTCGACGTAGGCGACCAGCCCGTCCACAGGGTGGGCCCAGGCGCTGTCGCCGGGGAACTCCTGGACGAAAGCCAAGCCGCGCAGGATCCGGCGGCCGTTCTCTTCCGGGTACTCGAAGACCCCGGCTGACAGGGGAGCGACCCTGACTTTGCTGACATCGAGATTCCGGTCAGCCAGGGCCTTGAGCCATCGCTCGTCCTGGGCGAGGATCTCTTCAACCACCTCGAATTCTTCTTCGATGACAGGAAGCTCGCCCGTTACTGACGTGTCGAGTTCGACTGTGGAGACAACTTCCTGATGTGTCACAGAGACCACGACGTCCTGTGCGGCACCGGATGAAACGTTATGTAGGAACGCCCTGAACCTGCGGTCCGGAGTCCCCGATACGCGCGCTCCTGAATCGCGAGGTGGGTCGAGCAAGCCAAGGTAGGCGATCCGGATGGATTCGTCGAAGAGTCCGGCGCCGGCCAAAATGCCCCTGACGGCCGTGATGTCTTCGGCACTGGTCAAGGCATACGGAGACAGTCCGGCAAACTCAGCCATGTCGGCGATTTCTGGAGAGGAAGTTGTGCTCATGGAAGGCCTTTGTGAGTGGCGGTTTATTTTCTATGTGTGTAGAGAATAGCATCGTGTAATCTGAGTCACAACGGTTGTAGAAAAAAAGATTTGGGGAAAGCGTGCCGAAGATCGTAGACCACGACAAGCGCAGGGTGGAACTTGTCGAAGCCACGTGGCGGATCATCGCCAGCAGGGGGATCGAGGGAGCCACCATGCGCGAGATAGCAACGGAAGCAGGCTTTGCCAACGGCGCGCTCAAGCCATATTTCCCCACGAAGGACGATCTCTTGACGTTCGCTTTCGCCCACGTCTTCAACCAGACGAATACCCGCATGATCGACTCCACCGCCGGCCTGCGGGGCCTGTCCGCTTTGCGCAGCTATTGCCATGAAATTTTGCCGCTCGACGCCGAGAGGCTTAACGAGGCGCGAATCGCGATCGCTTTCTGGCAGCGCGCCCTGACGGACCCGGCGAAGGCCGCCCTGCATGATTCCTCGATGGAGCAATGGCGTGAAGCCCTGTTCGACAAGCTCCGTGAAGCCAGGGAGCTTGGCGAACTGAAGGAGGGGCTGAACGACGACGACATCGTCGGCGGGATCATGACGTTCGCGCTCGGTGCCCAGATCACGGCCACGCTGACTCCGGAACACCACTCTGCGGATCAGCTACGGTCCCAACTGGAGACCTATATATCGCTCATTTCATCCGAAAAGGGCGCTCTGCTGCCGACGGCCGGCTCGAAAGGTTCCGCTTAGCGGCGCAAGGTGCTCTGCCGTGCCACGAGTTCCGGCGTGAACACCACCTGGCTGTGTACGTGGCCGGGTTCGGCGTCGATTTCTTCGAACAGGAGCTGGGCGGCACGCTCGCCGATCAGCTGCCTCGGCTGGCTGATGGAGCTGAGCGGGATGCTCGACTGCGAAGCGAAATCGATGTCGTCGAAGCCGACGATGGCGATGTCCCCGGGCACGCGGAGCCCGTTCGCGGCGAAGGATTGCAAAAGCCCCAAGGCCAATTGATCGTTGGCGGCAAACACAGCATCCGGGCGCTTGTCGGGTTGGAGATTCCCGATGAGATCTCCGATCCGGCGCCCGCGTTCAAATTTCAGGTCCGGGGTTTCGAATAGTTGAAGCGGGACTCCCGCACGGGCTGCCGCGTCGGCGGCACCCCGGTAGCGGTCCTCGACCTGCTGCAGCGTGAAGGGGCCGCCGACGAATGCCGGGCGCACCGAGCCGACGCTGATGAGATGCTCCAGGGCAGTGGCTCCACCGGCGACGTCGTCCACGGAAACGGAGCAGAATTGATCCGTGCTTGCGAGCCTGTCTACGAGTACTGAGGGGATGCCCCGGTCGCGCATTCTTTCAAGCCGTTGAAGAACCTGCCCGAACGGAGTGATGAGAACGCCTTGGACCCGCTGCTGCTCGAACAGGTCCAGATATGACTGCTCGCGGCCGGCGTCTTCGGCACTGTTGGCCAGGATCAGGGAGTGCTTGTGGTCTTCGGCGACGTTCTCAGCCCCCATGGCGACATCCGTGAAGAAGGGGTTGCGCACGTCCAACACGAGCATGCCGAGGCTCCTCGTGGATCCGGACCGCAATGAGCGGGCTGATTCGTTGCGCACGAAACCCAGTTCCTCGATGGCGGCCAGAACGCGGGTCCTCTTGTCGAACGACACTTGGTCCGGCCGGTTGAGGACATTCGACACTGTGCCGACCGAAACTCTCGCCAGGGCGGCGACGTCTGTCAGCTTTGCTCCCGGGCCGCTTGGCACGCTCAACCTCCCAATTGATGAATCGAATCAAACCGTTTCATCAATATTACGTGGCTCGGCTGGCGATCTCCGGGTTTGACTGTTGACACGCCATGGAAGCAGGCCCTACCGTGTGAGTAGGTTCTTGAATGAATCGATTCAAGACAGAATTTGACGCTCCCGTTCAAAGATGACGCACAGGCAACAGAAGGAACAATCATGAACACCACGGAAACGGCCCTGGGCCGCCTCGGGGAACTGGCCATAGAGGTTCCCTCGTGGGCCTATGGCAACTCGGGCACGAGATTCAAGGTGTTCGGCACGCCCGGCACCCCGCGGACCATCCAGGAGAAGCTGGCCGACGCCGCGAAAGTCCACGAATTGACGGGCCTTGCGCCGACCGTGGCACTGCACATCCCGTGGGACAAGGTGAACGATTACTCCGCACTCCGCGAGTACGCGGCTGAGTTGGGCGTCGGCCTGGGGACCATCAACTCCAATACGTTCCAGGACGATGAATACAAGTACGGCTCCCTCACGTCCTCTGACGCAACTGTGCGGCGGCGGGCCATCGACCACCACCTGGAGTGCATCGAGATCATGCACGCCACCGGCTCCCGGGACTTGAAGGTCTGGCTGGCTGACGGCACCAACTATCCCGGCCAGGACGACATGCGCGGCCGTCAGGACCGCCTGGCGGAATCGCTGCAGGAAATCTACGCGGGCCTCGGCGAAAGCCAGCGCCTGGTCCTGGAATACAAGTTCTTCGAGCCTGCTTTTTACCACACCGACGTTCCGGACTGGGGTACCTCATACGCGCAGACGCTCGCCTTGGGGGAGAAGGCCTTCGTCTGCCTGGACACCGGCCACCATGCCCCGGGCACCAACATCGAGTTCATCGTCATGCAGCTGTTGCGCCTCGGCAAGCTTGGCTCATTCGACTTCAACTCGCGCTTCTACGCCGACGACGACCTGATCGTCGGTGCCGCGGATCCCTTCCAGCTGTTCCGCATCATGCACGAAGTCATCCGCGGCGGCGGCTTCGGCAAGTCCGCAGGAGACGGCACGGGCGTCGCGCTCATGCTGGACCAATGCCACAACCTGGAGGAGAAGATCCCGGGCCAGATCCGGTCCGTGCTCAATGTCCAGGAAATGACGGCCCGGGCCCTGCTCATCGACACGGACGCGCTGGCCGAGGCGCAGCGCGAAGGGGATGTCCTTGCCGCCAACGGCATCTTCAACGATGCCTTCTACACCGATGTCCGGCCGGTCCTGGCCGAGTGGCGCGAATCGCGCGGCCTGCCCGCGGACCCGATGAGGGCGTTCAAGGCAAGCGGCTACCAGAAAAAGATCAACGAGGACCGCGTGGGCGGCCAGCAAGCCGGATGGGGCGCTTAGGCATGAATATGCAGAACACTGACATGCAGAACACAACTAACAAGACCGTTGAAGAGCTGATCACCCGTTCCAACCGCCTCGGGGCGGATAAGCGGAACACCAACTTCGCCGGTGGGAACACCTCGGCGAAGGGCACGGAGACGGATCCGGTCACCGGGGAGGACGTCGAGCTGTTGTGGGTCAAGGGTTCCGGCGGGGACCTGGGAACCCTGAAGGCCGAGAACCTGGCGGTTTTGCGGCTGGACCGGCTGCAGGCACTCAAGGCCGTTTACCCCGGCGTCGAGCGCGAAGACGAAATGGTGGCCGCCTTCGATTACTGCCTGCACGGCAAGGGCGGCGCTGCGCCGTCGATCGATACCGCGATGCACGGACTCGTGGACGCCGCGCACGTGGACCACCTGCACCCGGACTCCGGCATCGCAATTGCGACGGCAGCGGACGGCGAAGCGCTGACCTCCAAGGTCTTCGGCGAGAAGGTCGTGTGGGTTCCCTGGCGCCGCCCGGGCTTCCAGCTCGGACTGGACATCGCCGCGATCAAGGAAGCCAACCCGCAGGCCATCGGCACCATCCTGGGCGGCCACGGCATCACCGCCTGGGGCCAAACGAGCGAAGAAGCCGAGGCCAACTCCCTCTGGATCATCGAGCAGGCCGAACTCTACATCGCCCTGAACGGCAAGGCCGAGCCTTTCGGCGCCAAACTCCCCGGCTACACCGCGCTCCCGGAAGCCGAACGCAAAGCCAAAGCCGCCGCCCTGGCCCCTGTCATCCGCGGACTCGCCTCGGCCGACAAACCGCAGGTGGGCCACTTCAGCGACGATCCGCGCGTCCTGGAATTCCTCGAAGGCACCGAGCATCCCCGACTCGGCGCGCTGGGCACCTCCTGCCCCGACCACTTCCTGCGCACCAAGGTCAAGCCCCTCGTCCTGGACCTGCCCGCCGACGCCGGCATCGAGGAAAGCATCGCGCGCCTCAAGGAACTCCACGCCGCGTACCGCGAGGATTACCAGGCCTACTACGACCGCCACGCCGACACCGATTCCCCGGCCCTGCGCGGCGCGGACCCGGCCATCGTCCTGGTCCCCGGCGTCGGAATGTTCTCCTACGGCAAGGACAAGCAGACCGCACGGGTCGCCGGAGAGTTCTACCTCAACGCGATCAACGTGATGCGCGGCGCCGAGGCCATCTCCTCCTACGCACCCATCGAGGAATCAGAGAAGTTCCGGATCGAATACTGGGCCCTCGAAGAAGCCAAGCTCGCCCGGATGCCCAAACCCAAATCGCACGCCACGCGCATCGCGCTGGTGACCGGCGCGGCGTCGGGCATCGGCAAGGCGATCGCCACCCGCCTCGCCGCGGAAGGCGCCTGCGTAGTCATCGCAGACCTCAACCTGGACAACGCGCAGGCCGTCGCGGCCGAACTCGGCGGCGCGGACGTCGCCATCGGCGTGCAGGCAGACGTCACCGACGAAGCCCAGATCGCCGCCGCCATCCAGGAAGCCGTCCTGGCCTTCGGCGGTCTCGACCTGGTGGTGAACAACGCAGGCCTGTCGATCTCCAAGCCCCTGCTGGAAACCACGGAGAAGGACTGGGACCTGCAGCACAACGTCATGGCCAAGGGCTCGTTCCTGGTCTCCAAAGCCGCGGCCAAGGCCATGATCGAGCAGGGCCTGGGCGGGGACATCGTCTACATTTCCTCCAAGAACTCGGTGTTCGCCGGCCCGAACAACATCGCCTACTCCGCCACCAAGGCAGACCAGGCCCACCAGGTCCGCCTGCTGGCCGCCGAACTGGGCGAACACGGCATCCGCGTCAACGGCATCAACCCCGACGGCGTGGTCCGCGGTTCCGGGATCTTCGCCGGCGGCTGGGGCGCCAAGCGCGCCGCCGTCTACGGAGTCGAGGAGCAGGAACTGGGCAAGTACTACGCCCAGCGCACCCTGCTCAAGCGAGAAGTCCTGCCCGAGCACGTCGCCAACGCGGCCGCCGTGCTCACCAGCAACGAACTCTCGCACACCACGGGCCTGCACATCCCGGTGGACGCGGGCGTCGCCGCGGCCTTCCTGCGATGAACGTGGAAGCTACTGCCGGCGGCGTATTCGCCGCGGTCGATATCGGAGCGTCCTCGGGCCGCGTCATGCTCGGCCGTGTCACCGGCGGGCGGGCCTGGCTCGAAACAGTGCACCGTTTCCCCAACGGCGTCGTTGAGCTCGACGGCGGACTCCACTGGGATTTCGACGCCCTGTTCGAGGAGGTGCTCACGGGACTTGCGGCGGCCGCCGAAACGGCCGCAGCAAGCGGGGAGCGGATCGCGAGTATCGGCATCGACACGTGGGCCGTCGACTACGGACTCGTGGATGCCGCCGGTGCCCTGGGTACCCAGCCGTTCAGCTACCGCGACGAGCGCGGCCGAACGGCCGTCGCGGACGTCCACAAGGTACTGGATCCGGCGCGGCTCTATGCCACCACCGGGCTGCAGTTCCTGCAGTTCAATACGCTCTACCAGCTCGCCACCGAACGTGAACTGCGCGGCGTCCAGGCGTTGCTCATCCCGGACTTGATCGCATTCAGGCTGACGGGGCAACGCCGTACCGAGGTCACGAATGCCTCCACCACCGGGCTTTTTGACGCCGTCGCGGGGGAGTGGGCCACGGAATTCTTCAAGGCACTCGGCCTCCACAAGAACCTGTTCCCGGCCATCATCCAGCCAGGCGGGACCATAGGCACGCTGCTACCGGAAGTCGCAGCCAGGACGGGCCTCGGAGCGGAGACTGCCGTGGTTGCCGTGGGATCGCACGACACCGCCTCGGCAGTGGCAGCCGTTCCCGCGCAGCAGGAAGACTTCGCCTACATTTCCTCCGGCACCTGGTCCCTCGTGGGCGTTGAGCTGGACACCCCGGTCCTGGATGAAACAAGCCGATTGGCCAACTTCACCAACGAGCGGGGCGTCGACGGCACCATCAGGTATCTGCGCAACGTGGGCGGCCTGTGGTTGCTCAGCGAATGCCAACGCACCTGGGCCGCCGAAGGGCACCGGCGGGAACTAGCCGCGCTCCTGGAGTCCGCGGCGGCACTTCCCGCCGGCGGCCCGCAGATCAACGCCGACGATCCGGTGTTCATCGCCCCGGACAACATGCCCGAGCGCATCAGATCCGCGGTTCGCGCCGGCGGTGCCGTCCTTCCGGACCGGCCGGCCGCCGTCGTGCGCTGCATCCTGGACAGCCTCGCGGCCGCCTACGCGAGGACCCTGGCGCGCGCCGAAGAACTGTCCGGCAAGCAGACGTCCGTAGTCCACATCGTGGGCGGCGGCTCGCAGAACAGGCTGCTGTGCCGACTCACCGCTGATGCCACCGGCAAGACGGTTGTGGCTGGCCCCGTGGAAGCCACGGCGCTCGGGAACGTGCTGGTTCAGGCCCGGGCCGCAGGAGCCGTTACGGGAGGCCTGTCCGAACTCCGGGCACTCGTGCGGGCTAGCGTCGGCCTTGAAAGCTACGCGCCGAAACTGGTTCTTCACAATCGGTAGGGGGTACGCGTGGCCCTGTTGCCTCGCAAAGCCCATCGATAAACTTAAGGGGCGCCCGAAGAGACGCAAGGTTGGTTGCGGGAAAGGCAAGATCATGACCGACAGCAGCAGCGGCGTCGAAGAACCCACTGACGAAGAGAAGAGCGGAACTCCCGAGGAACCGGAACTCCGGGGCCGGTACGTCGAGGGAGACTACGGCAAGACGGGAACGGAGCCCGGGCGGCACTCCGACGACGAAGAAGGCCAATACAGCGAAGGCGACTACGGCGCAGCCGGTAGTCAAGGCGGGTTGCCCGAACCGTTGGGTAAGAAGGCCAAGGAATCCGGGCGCTACGCAGAAGCCGACCTCGGCGACGCGGGAGCCGTTCAGGGGCGTACAGCGGAGTCGGAAATCGGACAGTACGCCGAAGGCGACTACGGCACGGACGGGGCAGTTGGACCGTTACGTGAGGCAGCAAATCCACCCGCTCCAGCGGATGACGACGCTCCAGCGGATGACGACGGCGACGAATGACCGGGTCGATCACTTCGGCCGGACCGGGCCCCCTTCGGCCTTGGCCAGTATGAATTTCAGATCCTCAGGGGAGAGGCTGACCTGGCTGTGCCGGTCGGCATCCGGAGTGATGCCGGTTTCCTTATGGATTATTTCCGTGATGGTTCGCGGCAAGACCACGCATCCGGGATTGTCGGTTAGCCAATGCTGCGTTTCGGGGCTGAGCATGTCCCAGTGGTCCCTGATGTTCATCTCCATGGATGGCGCCTAACTGAGTGGGTGCAGGGATAAATGATGGGTGTAGAGAAGAATTCCGGCCAAGGCCGGTGCCGGGAACGTAATTAGGATACGCCGGGGCATAGGGGAAAGACAGGGCCGGACATGGCAACTCAAAGTGACGGGGTCGGCTTCCGTTCCAAACGGGGCCCGATACTCATAGCCCTGATGCTCTCGAGCGGCCTTGTCGCGATCGATGCAACCATCGTGGCGACCGCTGTGCCTTCGATCGTTCATGAAATCGGCGGGTTCGCCTCGTTCCCTTGGCTCTTCTCCGCCTACCTGCTCGCACAGGCCGTCTCGGTCCCGGTCTACGCGAAACTCTCCGACATGGCGGGTCGGAAGCCAATCATTCTCACTGGCATCGGACTCTTCCTTCTCGGATCCATCCTTTGCGGGCTTGCGTGGAGCATGCCTGCGCTCATCGCCTTCCGCGTGGTGCAGGGACTGGGTGCCGGCGCGGTCCTGCCAGTGGCCATTACCATCGCCGGCGATATCTACACCCTCGCCGAGCGCGCGAAGGTGCAAGGCTACCTCGCCAGCGTGTGGGCAACGTCGTCTGTTGTGGGCCCAACTCTGGGCGGGGTCTTCTCTTCGCTGGGAGTCTGGCGCGGAATCTTCCTCGTCAACATTCCGCTGTGCATCGTGGCTGCGTGGATGCTGGTTCAAAGGTTCCAGGAGAACATCGAACGGGTAAAGCACCGCGTCGATTATCTTGGAGCCGCCCTTCTCACGGTCACGTTGACCTTGAGCATCCTCGGTGCCTTGGAAGGCGGCCAGGCATGGGCCTGGGACTCTCCGATCAGCATCGCAGTATTCGCCATTGGCGCAGTTTTGCTTGTTGCCTTCGTCCTGGTCGAGCGACGGGCAGCGGAACCTGTCCTTCCGCCGTGGGTCGTTTCGAGGCGTCTTCTCGCCACGACCGCACTGATCTCCTTTGGAGCCGGGGCAGTCGTACTTGGCCTCACCTCGTACGTTCCGACCTTCCTTCAAGGGGCGCTTTCGGTGTCGCCATTGGCTGCGGGCCTGTCCCTGGCGGCCCTGACGATCGGCTGGCCGATCAGTGCTTCGCAGTCGGGCCGGTTCTACCTTAGGATCGGCTTTCGGGCAACAGCCTTGATCGGAATCACCGTTACCCTTATCGGCTCGGCGGCCCTCGCCGTGACGGCCTACACGCCGAACATCGTGCTCGTCGCGGGCAGTTGCTTCGTTGCCGGGCTAGGACTTGGGCTTCTGGCAACCCCGAGCCTGATCGCGGCCCAGTCCAGTGTCGAATGGCACGAACGAGGAGTGGTGACGGGCACCAACCTCTTCGCGCGATCCATTGGCAGTTCGCTTGGAGTAGCCGTCTTCGGTGCCGTGGCAAATGCGATCTACGCCGGCAGCCCCGGTGGCGCTAAGAATCCGCAATCGGTGGTATTCGCTTCTGCGGCGGTATTTCTCGCGGTGCTCGTGAGCGCCGCGCTCACCGTCGTCGCCGTCCTCGCGATGCCCGCAACACCTCTGGAGACTTCGGCTCCCCAGGGCAAGCGGCCAGCCCCGCGGCTCCAAAAAGTGCGGCGACCAAACGGACGGGACGGAGGCCCTTAGGCTCGCGTCCTCGGTCGGGCTAGTTGCCCGGGTCCTCCGGAGACTGATTGGCTTCGCGGCCACCCGTTCGGACCACTCGGATTTTCGTGGTCTGCGGCTCAGACTGTTCGGGGAGCTGGATACGGATTTCGAGGACGCCGTCCTCGTACGTCGCGATAATGCCGTCCTGGCTCACTCCGCGGGGCAGCGGAATGCTGCGGGACCGTTCGCCGTAGCGGAGTTCCGTGCGGTAGCCCTTCTTGTCTACGCGTTCGGTATCCTCTTCGCGCCGCGCCTCGATATGCAGGTTGTCGTCGGCAATGCTGATGTCGACGTCGGTCTCGGGGTCGATTCCCGGCAGATCCACTCTGACGACCAGCGTGTCCCCCTCCTGGTATTGCTCGATGCGGAGCGAGGGGTCGGATTCGCCTTGAAGGAAGCGTCGGAGCGGCTCCGGTACTCCGAGTCCGCCGCGTCCGAATAGGTTGTCCATGATGACCTCCTGGTAGGTACCGGCTGCGGGTCAAGTTAGACGCGCCGGGATGAAAAGAAAGCTACGCCTAGCATGGTCCCGTGGATAGCCCTTGGTCTCAGAGGAGTTGGGTAGCCACTACCGAATATCGCACTCTTGACGTCAGTTACGCCGGGCCGGAGACTGAGCGTAGGAGGCGTGCCGTGGGCAATTTACCGTGGATATTGGTGCTGCTCATCCCGGCACTGGGCTTCTTCCTATTTCTGATCTACGCAAATATTCGCTTGTCAGCCAGGCGGAAAGCGCTTGGGTTGCCCCCGCTGGGACTGACTCCACGTCGTACCAAGACCCGGCATCGGAAGCATCACAGGTACGTGATCATTCGCCGTGTCAAACACTGAGATCGGTTCCTCTCAGCTCTGATGGAAGTCCGGAGCCTTTGGTGCGTCGAGCATTCCCTCGATCTTCTCTTCCAAGGCCGCGATGGTCGCTTCGGGCAGGACAATCAGCCCATCCAATTCGCGCCGGGCACGCTTGTACGCCGTCTGCCGCTCTGCCGGCGTCGCTGCACTGTCAGAAGCGATCCTGAGCAGCTTCCTGGCGGTCGCCAGCCGCTGGCGCTCGGGCTCAGTGAAGTTGCCGTCCTTGATGCGTTTGGCTTCCCTCTCTGCCACGTCGAACGCCAGTTCGAAGCTGCGGACGGCCGTGCGATACTCGGCCAGCCGGGCCGCCGTCGTGATTTCTCCCGGAGTTGCCGGGCGCAAGCCGTCAGCCTCCCGTTTGGCCCGAAGAAACGCGACGGTGAGCGGTTCGCGGACATCCGACATGACCGGAAAATCGATGAGTTTTCCGACGTCGAGTTCGTATTCGAGCCATCGCCGGTTCACAGCGTCATGGGCCTCCTGCAGCCGCAGGACCTCGGCCTGGCTGGCTTGCTCCGCTTCTGCCACGCGGTTCTTGAGCTGATAGAGCTCCACCCGACGGCGGTGCCGCCGTTCGCTGGCCCTGGACCAGGACCGCGCCCAACCGCCGGCCAATCCGCTCAGGGGAAAGATCAACCACCAGTTGTGGCTGACAAATTCGAGGAAGGGATTCACGGCTTCATCGTCCCACCGGCCCGGACGTGTCTCAAGAGGCCACGACTGGCAGGGGCAGGAGGTTGCCCTCGGTTGGATATTCCCGGTGCGGACAGTCGCCCGCGCCCATGGCATTTGGTGGCGGAGCGTGCCATCGTTGCAGCATGCAGACGGTATACGAGGCTGCGGGCGGCGCCGACTTTTTTATCGCGCTGGCGGATGCCTGGCATGCCAGGGTCATCGCGGACGACGTGGTCGGTCACGCGTTCAGCCATGGATTCCATCCTGAGCACACGCGGCGTCTGGCAGCTTATTGGGCGGAGGCGCTGGGGGACCCCGACGCATATACCGGCTCTTATGGTGACGAGACATCGGTTGTGCGGATGCACAGCGGGAACGGGCCGCATGTGGACATGGACCGCCGGGCGATCGCGTGCTTCGATCAGGCACTCGCGGATGTAGGCCTCACCGGAGGCGGCCCTCTCCGGGAAGTGCTGCACGACTACTTCGCCTGGGCGACAACCACCACTATGTCCAGGTACCACCGCTCGGCAAACGACGTCCCGGAGGGACTTCGCTTCCCGAAGTGGTCCTGGGACGGGCCCGTGAATGAGCAGCAGGCCTAGCCGACCTTGCGGAGCCAGTCCGTCAGTAGGGGCAAGACGATGGAGCTATGCATCGCTCCGACGTGGTCGAGACCAGGAAGCACTTGGACATCCCACCCGGCGTCAATGAGGGCCTGTTTGTGTGTCGTCAGGGGCTCGCCGATCTTTACGTGAACGTTGCCCCATGCAGGGCCGTAGTCGATCCGGTCGTCCGCCCCCGCGAAGGCGAGGCGAGGCAAGCCCGCCGGGACTTCGGCGGAGGAATCGTCGAAGCCTTGAAGGGCCTCGTAGAGGGTCACGAATTGACGGGTCTGGGCTTCGTTCGTTTGAACGGGCACCGAATCCCAGTCTCCAGGCTCAACGTCAGTGGTCGGCGAAGGAACCAGGTCGGCGGATTGTGTGGACATCGAATGTGCTGCCCGGGTCACCGCCAACATGCTCTCGTAAGGCCCATCCAAGGGTGGGAATCCGCCCATCACCAGTGCCCAAAGCCGGTCAGTGCGGATTGCGAGTTGCAGGCCGCAGAGTGCCAGCCAGGAGTAGCCGTAGTAGGCGAAGCTGCCGGCCTCAGCGGCGTCGGCGATGGCAAGGAGATCAGCCGTGACATTCCCTGGAGTAAGGGTGTCCGGTGCGGGGTGTGCCATCCGGTGGTTTTCATAATCGGCGACGACGACGCGGTGGGATCGCGCGAGTCCGTTCACCAGCTTGGAGCCCAGGTCCGGATCAGCGCCCCAGCGGCGCATCGTTTCTGCTTCCTCCGGCGGATAGGGGGTGAAGCGGACCGGGACCAGAAGGGCGCGTCCGTTTCCGTGGATGGTCATGGCAATCGTTGTACCGTCGTGAAGAACGGCCTCAGCGGTGTCAATCACGGCTTGCCCTCCCTGTGGGTGCGGCCCCTTGTGGTCAAGTTTGCCACTGAATTTGCCGATGGTGGCTCTTGGTGTTGTCCCCGAATCCAAGGCTTTCCCCATCGACAGGCACCCTACCCAGGAATAGCCTTAAGCCGTCCCATTGACCGACGAGGATGACGGAGAGGTATCCGAACATGGGAGCTACAGAAAACGCTGAATTGGTCCGGCGGGGATACGAGGCCTTTAACGCAGGTGATCTGGCGACACTCAGCGAGTTGTTCGCGGAGGACGCAGTCTGGTACGTAGCAGGAAACGGCGTGCTGTCCGGGACGAAGCAAGGACGCGACGCTATCCTGGCCTATTTCGGCGAGCTGGGAGCGCGTTCACAAGGTACCTTCCAAGCGGCGATCCAGGACATCGTCGGCGGAGAAAACCACACCATCGGGCTCCAACAAAGCCGCGCCGAAAGCGACGGAAAGACCCTGGACATTGCAACTGCGATCTCCTTCGTTCTCCGCGACGGAAAGGTTGTAGAGGGTCGGGAGTTCTTCGAGGACACTGCCAAGGCAGACGAATTCTGGACCTGAATCTCGGATTCGGATCCCGCCCATGAAAACTCATTGACATCCCAGGTA
Source organism: Arthrobacter sp. SE2 (assembly GCF_058244265.1). Taxonomy (NCBI): domain Bacteria; kingdom Bacillati; phylum Actinomycetota; class Actinomycetes; order Micrococcales; family Micrococcaceae; genus Arthrobacter; species Arthrobacter sp. SE2. The sequence goes on from NZ_JBZAYA010000005.1 coordinate 257,403, forward strand.
GCGGGGTCTATTGCTTGGCATGTCCACACCCGTCCACACCAGCAAGGAGCAGATATGGAAGCCGCGCCCTACGGAGTCGTGCACTTCTTCCCAGCAGGCACGAAGGACCAATACGAGGCGTCAATTGCAGCTGTCCACCCAGGAGAGGGGTTACTGCCCGAAGGCCAGACTTTCCATGCCGCAGGCCCGTCGGCCGGCGGTTGGACGATCATGGCCGTCCACGAGTCGAAGGAAAGTTGGGAGAAATTCCGCGACGGCATTCTCATGCCCCGTATGCAGGCGGGCATCGAGGGCGGATTTGAGTCGCCCCCGGAGGAGACCGTCGTCGATCTCTACAAGGTCATGCCCTAACTATTCGGAAGGCCGCCCCCAGGTCTCGGGGGCGGCCTCCCTCCGCCTATCTGCCGCGGAAGTGGAAAGGAAGCCGTCATGGCCTCCATAGTGAACTACTTCGAAATCGGTTCGCCCGATCCCGAGAGAGCGCAGGCCTTCTACGGCTCGCTCTTCGACTGGACTTTCGGTGAGTCCTCGCCCGCCAGCTACCAGATGGTGAATGGCGACAAGGGCGGGCTGTGGGACACGTCCTCGCCCGAGGGAACGTCGTGGGCGATCTTCTACGTGCAAGTCGACGATGTAAAAGCCGCGATCGCCAGGGCCGAGGCGCTCGGTGCGAGCGTAGCCATCCCGTTCGTTGACAACGGCGCGATCGAGTTCGCGCACCTCCTGGACCCGCACGGCAACCGCTTCGGTGTGTGGCATCCCAAACAGCAGGGCTGAGGCGACGGGGCAATCCGCACGCTTGCGACATTCGATGAAAAGGACAAAGTGCATTGACACTCGATACATTGCCCGTGATCGATTTCTCCCGTCTGGACGCAGGCCCGGAAGAGGCCGCCCGGTTCCGTGACGAACTGCGCAATGCCATGCATGAGGTTGGCTTTCTCTACCTGGCCGGCCACGGCATCCCGCCGGAGTTAACGGACGCCATTCTCGACGTGTCGCGCCGCTTTTTCGAGCTGCCGGAAGAAGAAAAGCTCGCAATCGAGAATGTCCACAGCCCCCAGTTCCGCGGCTACACCCGCGTCGGCGGCGAGCTCACGGACGGCGGGATCGACTGGCGCGAGCAGATTGACATCGGAGTCGAGCGCGACGCAGTTGAGCCGGGCCAGGGTCTCGCGGAATATTGGCGCTTGGAGGGACCCAACCTGTGGCCGGCCGCGCTGCCGGAAATGCGGGAGATTGTCTCGGAATGGACCGAACGGCTGAGCACCATCTCCCTTGCCTTGTTGCGTGCCCTGGCAGTTTCCCTCGGAGCGCCCGAGGACACCTTTGATGCGGCATTCGCCGCACGGGCTTTCCCTGTCCTCAAGATTGTGAGATATCCAGGGGAGTCGAACCCGGAACCCAAGCAGGGCGTGGGGTCCCACCGTGACGGAGGAGTACTGACGCTCCTCCTCGTTGAGCCAGGAAAGGGCGGTCTCCAGGTCGAGTATCAAGGGAAGTGGATCGACGCTCCACAAGTGCCGGGAACTTTCGTGGTCAATATCGGCGAAATGCTGGAACTGGCCACCAACGGCTACCTCAAGGCGACTCTGCACCGGGTCATCTCACCGCTTCGAGGCACGGACCGGATTTCCCTTCCGTTCTTCTACAACCCTGCACTTGACGCGGCCATGCCGCAGCTTGCCGTGAGCCCGGAGTTCCAGGCAAAAGCCCGTGGCTTGTCGGTTGACCCGACGAACAGTCCGATTCTGGAAACCTACGGCGACAACGCCCTCCGTTACCGTCTTCGTGCCCACCCGAACGTCGTCGCGGAGCATCACGCTGACCTGCTGTGAGCCTGACAGCGCGGTGCCGGATAATGGGGGTCATGGATTTCGAATTGCTCACCATCCAGGACTGTCCCCATGGCACCGCGGCCCGGGAACTATTCGCCCGGGCCGTTGAACTGGAAGGGAACGACCCGGCCGTGATTGCGGCCAGGGAGATCACGACCGACGAAGAGGCCGAAGCGTCCGGATTCCACGGATCCCCGACATTCACGGTGGACGGAATTGACCTCTTCCCCTCTGCAGCAGAGCCGGCCATGACGTGTCGCGTCTACCGTACGGCCGGCGGCCTCTCCGGCCTGCCCAGCCTGGAGTCGCTTCGACAGGCGATCCAGGCCAGGCTGGCCGCTTAACATCAGCCAGGTACTGGCGCCGCTGCAACCACCGGGTGGTCCCGGCCGAGGTTCCCCAGCGCCGATGCTCCTTGCGGGGATCCGAGCTCCTCGAAGAACTCGACGTTGGCCCGGACATAATCTGCCCACTCATCCGGAACGTCGTCCGAGTAGTAGATCGCCTCGACCGGGCACACGGGATCGCAGGCGCCGCAGTCCACACATTCGGACGGGTGGATGTAGAGCGAGCGTTCGCCTTCGTAGATGCAGTCCACGGGGCATTCATCGATGCAGGCTTTGTCCTTGACGTCCACGCAGGGCTGCGCGATCACGTAGGTCATGACGCGCTAAACACCCGTGTAAACGGTCTTGCCCCAAGTGAAGAAGTCCAGTGCGGACTTGCCCTGCTCGCGGAAGGTGTTCGTGGAGGAGTCCTTCACGCCACCGAACGGCACGTTCAAGTCCAGGCCAGCCGTGGGACGGTTGACCTTGATCACTCCGGCCTGCGCCCGCGCGGCGAAGTCCGTGGCCAAGGCCAAAGAATCGGTGCAGATGCCTGCGGTGAGGCCGTAGCGGGAGTCGTTGATCGCGGCGAGGCCGGCCTCGTAATCGGGAACCTCCAGGACTGCGACTACCGGACCGAAGATTTCCTCCGTCACGGCGGCATCGTCAAGGGCAATGTCGGTGAGGACAGCGGCTGGGAAGAGCAGCGCACCGGAGGGGTCGCCGTCGTACTCTCCGTGAAGGAGGGTGGCGCCGCGTTCGACGGCGGTGCGCACCGCGGCCTGGTCCTGTTCGAACTGCTGGCTGCTCACCACAGCGCCCATCTTGGCGCCGTCGAGCCCGTCACCGGCGGTGTAGCCCGCGGCCTCCACAACAAGGGCTTCGAGGAACGCGTCACGAATGCCGGGGGTGACGTAGACGCGCGACGTTGCAGTGCACGCCTGGCCCGTGAGTCCGAACGCGCCGGCTGCGACTACCGCGGCGGCCTTCTGCGGATCGGCGTCATCGAGCACCAGGACGCCGTTTTTGCCGCCCATTTCGAGCTGGACGCGGGCGCGGCGAGCATTCAGGATTTCCTGGAGTCCGAGCCCCACTTTGGTGGATCCGGTGAAGGACAGCCCTGCGATGCGGGGATCGCGTGCCAAAGCGTCTCCGACCACTCGGCCCTTGCCGTGGATCACGTTGAATACTCCGGCGGGAAGCCCGGCGTCCTGCAGGGCACGGGCAAGGTGCGTCGCGGAGAGCGGGGTGAGTTCGGCCGGCTTGATGACCACGGCGTTACCGCTGATGAGTGCGGGGGCGGCCTTCCATGCCGGGATGGCGATGGGGAAGTTCCAGGGGGTGATGAGCCCGACGACGCCGAGCGGCTCGCGCCGGGTGGTGATGGTGGTGTCCGGGAGTCCGCTGGGAAACACTTCGCCGGTGGCGGCCCAGCCGAGGGAGCCGAAGAAGCGCAGGACGTCCGAGGCGCGCTTGACCTCTCCCTTGGCTTCGGCGAGGGTTTTGCCTTCCTCGCGGACAAGGTCCTCGGCGATCGCGCTTTGGCGCTCAAGGAGCAGGTTGCCGGCGGTCATGAGGATGGCCCCGCGGGCAGGGCCGGGCAGGGCTGCCCAAGCCAGCTGGGCGGCGGCAGCGGCGGTGATGGCCGCGTCGACGTCATCGGCGGTGCCTCGCGGGGAGAGGGCAGCAAGTTCCTCCGGGCGGGCAGGGTTGATTCGCTGGATTTCGGGTTCTCCGATCCATTCGCCGTTGATCAGGTGCTGCGCTGCGGCAACATCCTTGCGGGTGGACGTTGCGGATTCGGTGGCGGTGGAAGTCATGGTAATCCTTTGGCTTAGCGGTTGGGATTGGGCATTAGGGCTGTTCGGGCGGAGATCGGCGCCTAGAGGCTCCGGATTAGGCCTCCGTCACAGCGAAGCGCGACGCCGGTGATGTAGGAAGCCGGGGCGCTGCAGAGAAACGCGCCGGCGGCGCCGAATTCCTCCGGTTCGCCGTAGCGTCTGGCCGGAATGGTTTTGCGGGATTCGAGTTGGATTTCCTCCGGCGTGGTGCCGCGGCGCTTGGCCGCCGCCCGGTCCAGTTCGGCGACGCGGTCGGTGGCGATGCGTCCGGGCAGGATCATGTTGACCGTGACGGCGTCGAGGGCCACTTCCGCCGCAAGGGTTTTGAGGTACCCCGCCAATGCTGCGCGGCCCGTGTTGGAGACGGCGAGGTTGGGCAGGGGTGCCACAACTCCGCTGGATCCGATGGCCAGGATCCGTCCCCAACGCCGCTCGCGCATCCCCGGCAGGATCTTCGAGACAAGGGCGTGGTGCGGCTTCACGAGCAGCTCGAACGCAGCGGCGATGTCCTCGGCGGCAAGGCTCGCGGCTGCCCCGGGCTTGGGCCCGGGGCCGTTGAGGACGAGGATGTCGATGGGACCGAGCAGTTCCACTGCGCGTTCGACGGCGGCGGACACGCCGTCCAAGGTGCTCAGGTCGGCCTCGACGGCCACGGCGCTGTGGCCGTCTGCCTGCAGCTCCGCCGCGATCTTCTCGGCCAGTTCACCACGCCGGCCCGTGATGGCCACCCGGACGCCTTCGGCCGCGAGGCCGCGGGCGACGGCTAGTCCCAACCCTCCTGTGGAGGCGGCGACGAATGCCGTCTTTCCGCTGATTCCGAAGTCCATTAGGACCTTCCTGCTGTGTGGGCGGTGGGGGTAAGGGAGAGATCCAAGGCCCGGGCCGCTTCAGCCAGGTGCGTCAGCATTCCGTTCCGGAGGACCTCCGGGAAAGGAGCCGCGGGCGGGCGGACACCGGAGTCCTTGATGATGCCCCGCTCGCGGAAGCATTCCTTCCGGACCGCCAAGGCAATCCGGGCCTGCTGCTCGAAGTTGATGAGCGGCAAGTACGGAAGCAGTGCGTCCCGGGCAGCGTCGTAACCGCCCGATTGCCAGGCACGGACGCAAGCCACGAGGGCTTCCGGGTAGGAGAACCCCGTCATGGCGCCGGCTGCGCCGGCCACCAATTCGTCCAGCAGCCCTTGACCTCCCAGCCCGCCGAACACTGAAACGTCGACGGCGGCCGCCAAGTGGGCGATGGCCACACTGGTGGGCGGTGCCTCGGCCTTGACCGCGATAACGAACTTGCAGGCCTGGACCACGTAACTGAGTGCTTCCGTGCTGATGCTGACACCGCTGGCCACCGGGTAGTCCTGCAGGACAACTTTGGCGCCGGTGGATTGGTGGATGGCGTTCAGGTGCGCGATGACCACCTCCGGCCGTGCCGAATTTGCCTGCACCATGACTGCCGCGATCCGGTCTCCCGCCACGGCCTGGGCAGCGCGGATTTCTTCGACAGCCGTGCCCGTGAAGAGCGAGGTCACACCGACCACGAGAGGCAATCGGGTTTCTTCGACGACGACTTCCAGCGCGAGGCTGCGCTCCGCTGCGGTCAGGGCGGCGGCCTCGCCGAAGACACCCAGGACGGTCAGCCCTGTGGCGCCGATGGATTCATAGTGCTCCACCAACTGGGCCAGGCTGTCGGTGTCCAGATCGAGGGTGCTGCCCTGGAATGGCGTGGCGACGACGCCCCACACGCCGGGTGTCAGTGATTCCCGCATTGGATTGTCCTTCCGTTCGTGCTGAAGTTCGGTGTCTTGCATCTGTTCGTGCTGCATTCAGCGGCCCGGCCACACAGGCGGGCGCTTTTCCTGGAAGGCGCGCACGCCTTCGGCGGAGTCTTCGCTGTCGAGTGCGGCCATGAGCGCCGGCAGCCTGAGGCCGCGGGCTTCCGCCGCGCTCAGGTGGCTGGTCCTGCTGACCATTTGCTTGACTGCCCGGACGGAGCTGGGCGCACAGGCGAGGATCTGGTCCGCCCAGCGCTGCACCGCGGCGTCGAGCTCCTCCGCGGGTACCACTTCGTTGACCAGGCCCATCGATTGCATTTCCGCAGCCTCGGCCTTGCGGCCTGTGAGGAGCATGCCCATCGCTTGGGTGTAGGGGACGCGGCGCACCAGTTGGTGGATGCCGCCGTCGAGCGCCAAGCGCCCGACGCGCGGTTCGGTGAGGCCGAAGCGGGCCGTGTCCGCGGCGACGACGATGTCGGCGCCGAGGACGATCTCCATGCCGCCGCCCAGCGCGTAGCCATTCACCCGGGCAATGACCGGAATGTCCAGGCTCGTGCGCAGGCTCAGTCCGCCGAAACCGTTGGGGTCAAGCTCCGCCCAGTACTGCAGGCCGGTCTTGTCCACGGCAGAGGCGGACATGTCGGCCCCGACGCAGAACGCCCGCGTTCCGGCGCCCGTGATGACGACGGCGCGAACGTCAGAATCGGCTTCGATCTGGTTCCAGATGTCATTGAGCCTGGCCTGGGCAGTCCCGTCCACCGCGTTGAGCACGTGCTGGCGGTCGATCACCACAGTGGCCACGTGGTTTTCGATGGTCAGGGTGACCTGGTCAACGATCTTCTTCTCATCCATCGAAACAGTCACCGGAGAACTCCCAATTTCTGTAGGCGCTCGATGGTTTCAGCGTCGAAGCCGTTCTCCAGGAGGACCTCAACGTTGTGCTCGCCGAGCCGCGGCGCTACGCGCCGGATGGAAGGCGGGGTAGCAGACAAGCGAATGGGAGCGTTGAGCATCTTCACGGTGCCGACGCCCGGGTGCTCGGCCTCGACGATCATGCCGTTGGCCTCGGTCTGCGCATCGGCCAAGGCCTGTTCCAAGGTGTGGACGGGGGCGTTGAGCAGTCCTTGGCTTTCCAGCTGGTTGGTCCAATACTCGGTGGTGTTCGTGGCGATGCGCTCCCGGAAAATCGCCTGCAGGGCCGGCTTGTGCTTGAACTGCTGCTCCAGGTTGGCGAACTCCGGCCGCTGGGTGAGGTCTTCCTCCAGGCCCAGCGCTTCGGAAATCCGCGCGAGTGGATCGGGGGTGAAACCGCCCACCATGCAGACGGCGCCGTCGGTGGTTTCAAAGACGCCGCTCAGCGGCATGGCGCCCCAATTGACTTCGTAGCCGCGGTTGAGCTGCATGCACGCCTCCTGCATCTGCAGGTGAAGCATGGAGTCGTACATTGTCACCTCGACCTTTTGCCCGACGCCGGACGCCTCCCGGGTGCGCAATGCCAGCAGGATGCCCTGCATGAGGTGCATGCCCGTGATGTAGTCGCACAGCGTGGTGGGGTAGATGGCCGGCTTCATCTCGTCGGACTCGCGTCGCCACATAACGCCTGAGTAAGCCTGTGCGATCGCATCCTGGCCCCCCTTGTGGGAGTAAGGCCCAACCGGGCCGAAGCCCGTGCCGGAAGCCCAGACGATGCCCGGGTTCTCCGCCTTGAGTTCTTCGTAGCCGAAGCCCATCCGCTCCATCACGCCGGAACGGAAATTGCTGACGACGACGTCGGCGTCGGCCATGACCCGGCGGAGGACGGCCTTGCCCTCGTCGGTGCGGGTATCCACGGAAACGCTGCGCTTGTTCCGGTTGATGGACAGGAAGATGGGATTGTCCTGGCCGTCCTTGTCCGGGAACGAGTTGCGCGAGATATCGCCGGCACCCGGACGTTCCACCTTGATGATGTCCGCGCCGTAGTCGCCCAGGAGCTGGGTGCAGGACGGTCCCATGAACACCTGCGTGAAGTCCACGATCTTGATGCCGTCGAGCGGGAGCGGGATGCTGTTGGGCTTGGCAGCGGCGGCGACGACCGCCGTCGTGGTTTCCTCAAACTCATCGAGAAGGGTGTCGGTGCTCATGCCCCCACCACCGCTTCGCTGTCGACGGTAGCGTTCGATGACGGGACGTCGCCCGGGTCCGCACCGTGCCGGCGCATGCCCTGCTGGATGTCCAGGGCGGAAACGTCGCGGACGAGGGTGCCGTTTTCGACCGCCAGCGCCGCGGCGACGCCGACTGCCTGGCCCATGGCCATGCAGGGCGGGATCTCGCGGGACATCTTCTGCGCTTCCGGGGTGGCCGAGTAGTGGCGGCCGGCGACGAGCAGCTGGTCCACTTCCTTGGGAAGCAGTGAGCGGTACGGGTAGTAGTAATCGCGGCCGCGGGCCACGGTGTCCGCGAAGTGGCGGCGGGAGGTGACGTCGTCCTTCGTCATGACGTATTCGCCCTCGAGCAGGCGGGTTTGCCTTACGCCCATTTGGGAGGCGACGTCGAGCATGTAGCACTTCTCAAAGCCCGGCAGGTGGGCGCGGACGTACTCAACGGCCTCGGTGATCCGGTCCCGTGCGGCGAACTCGGCGGCGGTCATGTCCGCCGGGTCCACGCCGTCGTATCCGGTCATGTGGGGAGCATTGCACCAGACGACGCCGTCGATCGGTGTCTTGAGCCACCACAGTTCCCAGGCGCCGCCGAGGAGGCGCTTGATGGTGCGGTTGATGGCGCGGGCTTCCTTCGGGTTGGCCTGCTCGAAAGCCTCTGCGGCAGCGGTGTCAACGTTGCCCAGGCGGAAAACGAGCGTGGTGAGGTAGCTGTCCTTGATGTGGCTCGCGCCGGCACGGGAGGCGACGTCGATGTCTCCGGTCGTGTCGATGACGATGTCCGCCATGAACGCCTGCGGGCCGGACTTGGTCTCGCAAATGACACCCTTGATGACGCCGTTGTCCACGATCGGACGGGAGAACCAGGAGTGCAGACGGAGGTTGACCCCGGCTTCGCGGACGAGGTCGTTGGAGACCCGCTTCCAGCCGTCGGGGTCAAAGGCAGCGGCGTAGCAAATCGGCTTGGGGTTGGTGTGGGAGTGGAAGTCGAAGGTGCCGTAGCGGCCCCACTTGTTCCAGAGTTCCTCGGAGGTCTTGCGGTCATCGGCGGGCGGAACGATGGCCAGGCCGAGCTTCTCCAGGCGTTCCACGTACTCCGAAACGATGCCGGTGACCGTGATTTCCTGGCCGTTGATCATGTCGTCGAGCACCAGGACCATCCCTCCGGAGGCAAGTCCACCGAGCGAAGAGTAGCGCTCCAGGAGCGTGACGGATGCGCCGGACCGTGCTGCGGTGACCGCGGCGGCCACGCCGGCGGGCCCACCGCCGACCACGAGGACGTCGGAGCGGGAGATGACGGGTGCGGTGAGGTCCGCCGTCGTCGTACTGAGTTCCAGTGACGATGTGCTGGCAAAGGAGTTCATGGAGGAGGATCCTTACTTCCCGGCGGGCATGCCGTTGGAACGGTTGCCGGGGTATAGACGAGGTGCTCAGGTGGAGCCCGCGGCGATGGACGCAGCGAGCGGGGCCTGGCAGAGGGCATGACGAGTAGAGGTCCCGCGGGACCTGAACACGGAAAGGGGAGATGTTTGCGAACGGACGTCCAAGGGTCCGTGCGTGTATGGAAGCAAGCGGCGGCTAGCGCCGGGTGATCACCACACGTGAGGGGCGTTGACCCAGATTGCTACGCATACCTCTTCGTAGCTGTTTTTGTACCAGTGAGGCGTATCCGACGAGAAGGTGATCGAATCGCCCGCCTCAAGCGTGTAGCACTGGCCGTCCAGGAAGATGTCTTTCCTTCCCGAGAGGATGATGCCGAATTCCTCGCCGCTGTGGCGGAAAGGAGTGGCGCTGGTGTCGTGGCCTGGCGGGCTCACGATCCATTGGGCCTCCAAGGCGCCGTTGAGGTCCGGGGTCAAGAGCTCATAGACTGCTTCTCCCACGGACTTCTTGGTAACGCCTTTGAGGTTTCGCCGTTCGGCCTTGCGGACAACCGGCGATCTGGTCTCTTCCTGGCCGATGAAGAATTTCCCGACGGGAATGTCCAGGCCATGAGCCAGCTGTGCCAACGTGGTGAATGACGGATTGGCCAGCCCACGTTCGATCTGGCTGACGATCGCCGGGCTGAGACCGGTGATTTCCGAGAGTTTGGACAGGGTCATCCCCTTGTCCTTGCGCATCGTGCGGACCTTGTTGCCGACGGTTGCCAGAAGCGCGCTCGTGCCGGCCGGTGAGGATGCCGTGATGATCTCGTTGGTCATGATCCAGCTTTCTCTCGGTGAGCTGACTCACATAACTATAGTGAAAAATTTTAGCGAATCAATGGTTTGGTGAAGATTTTTTCGGCGCGGGCTATTTATCAAAAAGCATTGACCTGGTGAATATCTTCAATATAGTTAAGTGAGTCGCATCACGTGGGGAAGTTTGCAACACGATCAGAGACGCGGGCGCTTCAGCCTTCTGGCGGAAGGCCCAGCCCAGCCCCACGTCCACCCTCGTGTTTCCCATACTGATCCTGCGGCATCCAAGCAAGCCATCCACGCTCCCCTTACCGGACTGGATGTCCCCGTTTGCTTCAAAGCGCTACGAAGAGGCACGCGTAGCTATCTGGGCTAACTCGCTTCCCATGAGGTGAGCTGGTTCGGCCCTGCCGGACCAAGCCAAAATGATAGTTTCGATCACCGTCCATACCCCTTGGATGTCAACGGTGATCCGTACCCTCACGCACCGCGAAGGTGCGGAGGAAGGAAAGAATCATGACTGACACTGTCGTCAAGAATGGCCCGGAGAGCGCCCGGAAATCCCGGCTCTCTCCGGAAATCCGCCGTGGGCTGCTGGGCCTCGGACTCGGGAACACCCTTGAGTGGTACGACTGGATGGTCTTCGGACTCCTGTCGGCCTTCATCGGGCCAAAGTTCTTCCCCTCGCAGGACCCCACCGCCGCAACCCTTAACGCCCTGGCGGTCTTCGCCGTCGGCTTCGCGTTCCGTCCGCTGGGCGGCGTCCTGCTCGGTACTTTCGCCGACAGAATCGGCCGTCGAAAAGTGATGCTTTGGTCCATCATGATGATGGCGATCACCACGCTGATCATCGCCCTGTGCCCGACCTACCAGCAGATCGGCGGCGCTGCCGGCGTCATCCTCCTGATCTGCCGCATCGTGCAGGGCATCTCCACCGGTGTTGAAGCTCCGCTTTCCACCGCACACGCAGTCGAACTGGTTCCCGTGGGGCGCGAAGGGTTCGTCGCAGGCATCATCTCCTTCTTCGTCAACTCAGGCATTCTCCTCGCCTCGCTGGTCAGCTACCTGTGTAGCCTGATGTTGAGCGGGGCTGTCATGGCCGACTGGGGTTGGCGTGTTCCCTTCATCGTGGGCGCAATCTTCGGCTTCGTCGTGGTCTACCTTCGCCGGACCCTTCCGGAAACCATGCGGCCCGAGGAGCTAGCGGAGAACTCCTCGAAAGCTGTTTGGGGCGGGGTGCGCAAGCATTGGCTGAGCGTACTGGCCATTACTTTCGTCGTTGGAGCGGCGCAAGCCTACAACTACGCCTGGAACACGGGACTGCCCACCGCGGCCCGCAGCGGCTTCAAGGAAGACGCCACGGCTGTCTTCGCCCTCACCACCATTCTTGGAGTGGTTCTAGTTGTCGGCAGCCTGGTGGTCGGCAAGTTCGCAGACGGCAAGTCCATTTCCAAGTGGTTCCTGATCACCCGCGCACTGTCCATTCCTTCGGTCTTCCTGATGCTCATGTACGTCCGTCCGGGCATCGGCGGATTCGCCGCGGTCCTCCTGGGCGGCTCGGTTGTCCTGGTGCTGAACATGACCCTGTACAACGTCGTCACGAGTTCCCTGATGCCCAAGTCCTGCCGCGGCGCCGGAACTTCCCTCGGTTACGGAATTGGCGTCGCCATCTTCGGCGGCACGGCCTCTTACCTCCTGGTCTGGCTCCAGTCCATGAATGCATCGTGGATCTTCCCGGTTTACGTCGCCGTCCTGTCCGTGTTGAGCATTGTGTTCTACGTGCTCGCCCGGCGGAAGAATGGCATCTTCATTGGAAGCTAGGAATGTAATCTCGTTTGACCTCAGTCAGTCCGACGTGGAGCTCTACACCGCTGCCCGTCAGCTGCTTCTCACGGCTCACCACGGCGAGAACCATCGGGTGGCCGCGGCGATGCGGGGCGAGTCAGGGGCGATCTACCTAGGCCTTCACATCGGCTCGAAGCGAATCAACGTGTGTGCCGAATCCAGCGCCCTCGCCAATGCCCGCATTGCGCAAGAAGCCTCTATCCGGTCGTCCGTCGCAGTGAGCATGGACGAATACGGCGAACCCCAGGTCACCAATCCTTGCGGAGTTTGCCGGGAGCTGCTGCGGAACTATGGGGCCGAGGCAACTGTCCTGGTTGATGCCGGGGGAGAGGTTGGAAGCGTCGGCTTGGAGGAACTCCTGCCGTATCCCTGGATGCGGGCCACCGAGACCGAATGGACCACCCAACCGCCGGAAGCCATGAAGTCGAACTGAATGCAATGGAAATGGCCGGGACTCATGAGTCCCGGCCATTTCTGCAGTTCGGTGCTATTTGACCCAATTCTATTTGACCGGGTTCAGCCAACGCTTGGACGTCAGCGCTTTGTGGGTGCGCCTACGGACGACAGAGGTTCGGCCCAGCCAATTCCGGACCCGGGGCTGCCCCTCTTCGGCCGGGGCAGGGGAGGAGGCTTCCGGTGCCGCCCCCGATGCGGCCGGCTGGCTTGGACACAGGTCCGTGATCAGTCCCATTCCCGCACATGCCCGCACTTCGCGGATTCCCACCACTGCGGCGCGTTTGGTCTCAAAATCCTTCGAGACCGCCATGACGGTCCCGTCCGCTGCCTTCAGCCGGAACCTGTAGCGTTCCCGGGCATCGACAAACAGTTCAAACTTCCCAGCCATTCGCTGACCTCCCCAATAGACACATATGGTCGTCCTCTAATGGACCGTACCCGGCGGTCACCAAAAAACAAAGCACCCTTAGTGTTTTAGCGATATGCCGCTCGGATGCCGGATCCGCGGCGCGTGGTTGCCGGATGAGGTGCTGACGTGTAGCTTTGGCGATGCAAAGTAACCTTAGTAATACCCGCCACCGCCGGGTCCGCGGTTCAGCAGGAGGTACAGCAGTGGGAATCGGATCATCCATCTTCCTTATCGCGATAGGCGCCATCCTGGCCTTCGCCATCCCCGGAGATGTCGTGTCTTTCATCGACCTCCATATGGTCGGCTACATCCTCATGGTCGTCGGCGTCATCGGCTTGATCGTTTCCCTTTTCGTATTCGGCCCGCGCCGGACCCGCCGAATCAGCGAAAGCCGCGCCACGGTTGACCCGGTCACGGGGGACCGCATGGTGACCCGGGACACCCGCGACGGCGGAATCTAGCAACAGCAGGGACGAAGGGGAGGGTCGGCGCGCCGACCCTCCCCTTTTCGATGCACCTGGACGGTAGTCAAACGGGTCGTTGCCGTCCGGCCTGCCGTTGCCCGCAGGAGCTCCGCGAGTTCAAGTACGACCCGCAAAGCTAGCTTTCGTCAGCTCAGCGCCGGTTCCTAACCGCCACTTCCCTTGCCGTTGCTCTTGTGATGTCCCGGTGCCGGTGCCACCGGAACAGGCGCAGCCGGCGTGGATGGCTCAATGCTGGGTGAGGGTGTTGGCGTAGGGGTGTTGGGCGTGGGCGTTGCCGAGACGGACGGGTCCGGGGCCGCGGGAGCAGGCGGCTGGAAGGCGCTCACGCCAACGATCACCAGGGCGGCGGTCAGAAGTGCGGCGCCGACAGCCCACGCCGATCTGCGCGCGCGGCTTACGGGCTTCCCTCGCCTCGCCGTTGCCTCGGGCTGCACCCGCATCTGGATGGTTGCCTTGGCGGTGCGGGGCGGGCGGTCGGGCATGCGGGGAAGGGCCTGCGTGGCTCCGTTGGCGCCAGCGGGTATCGCCGCTGGGACGCCGGAACCGAAGGCACTCCGAAGTGCTTGCTCAACCTCTAGTGCGCCAGGCCGCGCAGAAGGTTCAGTCAATGTCATGGCCGTGAGGAGGTCAACCCAGCGCGCCCCCAGGGCCTCCGGTACACGGGGTGGGCGGTGGAGCCTCGCAACGGCCGACTCCACGCTGGTTCCCGGGTATTCGAGCTTTCCGGTCAGGCATTCGAGGAGGAGGAGTCCGAGGGAGTAGATATCGCTTGACGGTCCGAGGACAGAGCCGGTGGCCTGTTCCGGGCTCAGGTAGGCGGCGGTTCCCACCATCGTGCCTGTTGCGGTCAGGCGCGTTCCCTCGATGATCCGGGCGATCCCGAAGTCTGTGAGCTTGGGCCGGATGGGGGATCCTACGGGGGCATCAGGCAGGAGGACATTCGCGGGTTTGATATCGCGGTGGATGATCCCGCGCCCATGGACGTAGTCCAGGGCGGAAGCCAGATCCGCTCCTATATGGGCTACGTCCTGGGTCGACAGCGGTCGGCCTCGCAATCTGGCATACAGGTCCGGACCGTGAATCAGTTCCATGGCGAGGAATGTCCGGGCATGCTCCGGGTCCCGATCGTCGGTACCGGCGTCGAAGAGAGTGACGAGTGAGGGATGATTGAATGTCGCCAGGAGCCGCATCTCGTTTTCATGCCGGGCAAGCTCGTCCGGCCCGCCGAGCAGGGGAGAAAAGAGCTTCAGCGCCACGTCGCGGCCTAGCCTCTCATCTTGCGCCCGGCGCACTGACGCGGTGGCGCCGCGGCCGATCAAGGTTCCCAGCCTGTACCGACCAGCTACAAGGGCATCGCTGTCTCCAGCAATAGGGCCATCAGGCACGGTTTCACCTCGCTTTCTTCGAACCGACGGAGCCCGTACAGTTTAGGCCCGCTTGCCGGGCCATGGACATTCGTCCCCTCAGGGGTAATCGTCAGGCTCTAGGGGAAGGTTACGGTTCGGCCGAAAGTCGCCGGGCGAGATGAACGGTGGGTGAACAAAGGCTGGATCTCCCGTCCGAAGGGCTGATATCCAGCCTCATCTGTGCCTACGTTGGCTGCGGGAGTTCCGATACCGGAACGCGCGGTAAGGCAACCGCAACCCAGTCCGTGAAATATCCAATGAGCAATCAAGAAGAGAATTCCGGAGGTCTCCAATGCCTATTCTGACCAGCCTCGCAGCCAGTAAAACCGTGATCACGATGATCACAGCGGGTGCCATCGCAGCAGGAGGCGGCGCCGCCGCCTTTACCAGCATCACCACTACCGAAGCGCCGGCCCCAGCGTCCACCGCATCGGCTGACGCGCCGTCGTCGGCTCCTCGGGTATCCTCCCCGCCGTCGTCGGTTTCCCCGACGACGGCGGTGCCCCCTGTAAAGGCTCCTGAGACGGAGTCCCCGGCCCCCTCGCCGTCGGCTCCCGCCGCTGAGGATCCAGCTGGGGATGCGCCCGGGGCCCCGGCGCCAGCCCCGACTCCGAGTTCGCCGGCCCCGGCTCCTCCCAAGGCTTCACCTTCGTCCGATGTGCCGGCGGTTCAGGCCGCCGATCGCGACGACGACGGTGTGAACGAAGCCAAGGACGAAGTCGCCGGACATAGTAAGACGGACCACGAATCCAAGGGCGAGGACCACCCTCAGCCGGACCGCGCCCACGCCGAGAGCAATTCGGACGCCGGCAAGCGCTAGGTTCCCGGCCAGAAGGCGGGCTCCAGCGCGCGCATCCCGTAGCGGGAAGGCCTATTCGGCCTTCCCGCTACGGGGCTGTCCCGCTTCGCCCGTTCTGCCTCTCCGCAGCTCGGGCCAGCTCGAGCGTTTTCGAGATGACTGCCACGCGTTGCTCTACTGTTGCGTGCGGAGGGGCGGCAACCTTGATTCCGCGAAAATCTTCGCCGCTCGCCGGACCCGCAGCGCGCAGGCATTCCTCCATGCGGTCCACCGTCAAGAGGGACCCCGACTCGAGGACATCCAGGTCCCCAGGCGATTCGTCGTCCTGACGGGCGCGCAGCGAGGTTGGAGGTGCAGGAGGAACATGCACATCGGCCCACGCCGCACCGTACCGGGTATCAATCCCTGCGCAGCCGGAGAGCACAAACCCTCCGAGCAGGTCACTCCCGCGCAGGAAGTTGATGTGCTCCAGAGCGGCATCCGGGCTGCGTTGCTCGATCACTGAACGCGCCCAATTGACGGCGATGCCCATGGAGCGGCCACTTGACTCGTTCACCCGGTGCACTGTTTCCGCTTCAACGTGGAGCGGGAGAAATCCCTTGGAAGGCACTTGGCCGGGGACAAATGCGTCACAGTGCTCAAGCACAATCTGCGCACCGTTCCACGGCCAGCCAGAGATTTCCTTCAGCGAATCGGCCAAGGCGGCCGCAGAAGCCCGCTGTCCATCTGCCCAAGGCGCTGAATGGATTTCAACGGCAACAACCGCGGCTCGCGCAAGGCTTTCGTTGAGTCTCTCGGCGGCGTTCAGCGCCTCTCGAATGAAGTCGACTGCCGCCTTGCGCCCGGCACTGGATGTTGAAGCCAAGCCGAAGCCGGGGTCTGAGCCAAGGCGGGCCATAGTCCCCGGAATGGTGGTCACGATGAAGTCTGCTTGCTCGGGCAACTGCCGCAAGAACCAGGATTCGTCGTCCTTGTGCAGCTTCCCCGCGAAGGGGACTTCGAGGCCGGCAACGCCGTCGAGTTCCAGGACGGATTTGAGGAAGCTGCCTTCAGCCGACGGATCCCAACCGTTCAAGCTTGGTGCTGCCGCATAGGCCCCTATGAAGAATTTGCTCATCGACTGACCGGTTCGTGGTTCCCGAGGAGTGGCAGTTCATCGCGCCGGGGGAGCCCCTCCCAGTCGCCGGGGACGAGGCACACAAAAGCACCCGTGCTGACGGCTGTCTGAAGACGCTCCTCAGCCTCCAAGCCTCCGACGAATTCGGCCAGGTAGCCCGCGACGAACGCGTCTCCGGCGCCCACGGTATCAAGGGCATCGATGACCAGTGCGCCCTGCCTGAAAACCTCGCCGTCGACGAATGCCAAAGCGCCGCCTGCACCCAACTTGATAACCACTTGGCTGGGACCCAGGGCCGCGATGCGCCTGGCGGCCTCTTCGGCGTCGCGGACTGTCCCGACCGCGAGTTCGGCCTCTTCGAGACCGGCGAAAACGATGTCGGCGTCCGGGATAATCTCGCGGTAGGCACTTCCGGCGGTCTCGGCGTTCCAGAGCTTACTGCGGTAATTCAGGTCGAAAGAGACCGGAACGCCGACTGCTTTGGCCGCGGCGATAGCGTAGTGAAGGGTGGAAGCGGCTTGTGGAGAGAGCGCCGGGGTGATTCCGCTGACGTGGAGCAGGACGGCCCCGGCAATCAGCCGTTCGTCGATGTCGTCGGGGACCATCCGTGAGCCCGCACTGCCGGATCGGTAATACGCGACTTTCTGGGCTGTGGGGGTCCGGCGTTCCTTGATCATCAGGCCCGTGTGCGCGTCGTAGTCGACTATGGCGCGGACATCCACGCCCTCAGCGCGGATCTCCCGTTCTACAAGCTGGCCGAGGGAATCCGCGCCGACGCGGCCGCACCAGACGGCTTGGACACCCAAACGTTGCAGGCCGATGGCAACATTGGACTCAGACCCTCCGATGCCGAGGCTCATGGTGGACGCATGGGCAAGCGGGCCGGCCTTGTCCGAAGCCATGAGCGCCATGGTTTCGCCAAGGGTGACGACATATGTTCCGTGACTCATAGGGATTCACGTGCCTCATCAACGAAGTTTCGGACCCGTCGCGCCCGCGCGGTCAACTCAGTCAGGCTCCCGCCTTTGAAAGCGTCGCCGAGGAGCGGTCCTCCCAGGCTGACCGCCAAAGCTCCTGCGCGAATCCAGGCCGGGACGTCATCGATGTCGACGCCGCCGGAAGGGACCACCTGGATGTCGGGGAAGGGGCCGCGGAGTTGCGATATGTAGCCGGGCCCGACCGTGGAGGCGGGGAAGACCTTGACGGCCGTGGCGCCCAGCTTCCAACCGGTGTGGAGCTCGGTGGGGGTGAGCCCACCAGGAAAGACGGGCACCCCGCGTCGAGTGCAGGCGGTGATGACGTCCGGTTCGGTGATGGGCGTCACGACGTACGCGGCGCCCAGGTCGAGTGCCGTTTCGGCCTCGGCGGACGTCGTCACCGTGCCGACGCCGATTTCCACGGATTCGCCGAACCGCTCCCGAAGCAGGGGAAGTTCCTCGAATACTCCCGGTGTGCTCAGGGTCAGCTCGATACTGAGCACACCGCCGTCCCGGAGGGCCTCGATGACGGGGGCGTAGTCCTTCGCGCGTCGGGCCCTCAGCACTGCAACGACCCTGGAGTCGCGGAGGATGGCGGACGGTGCCGGGCGGGAAGCCGTGCCCGGGTTCTCGAGGCTGAGCATTGGTTGTCCTTCGTATCTTGGTTGGCGGGGGGCTCCCGACGGCGGCACTCGCCGCCGTCGGGAGCCCTTCGGGTGCTACTGGACGTGCTGCGCTTCGGAGGTTATCGGCACGACGACGCTTGTGCCGTGTGCCGCATCCTCGGGATCCGTGAGGTCGCGGTTCAGGGTTTCGGGTGACATGCGGGTCGCGATGAAGCTGATGAGCATGGTCAGGGACATGTAGATCGCCACGGGAATCCACGAGTTGCTGAAGATCCCCAGCAGCGCCGCGCAGATCATGGGAGCGATGCCTCCGCCGATGATGGAAGAGAACTCGCGCCCCAAGGTGACACCTGCGTAGCGGTAGCGGCTGCCGAAGATCTCGGGGAAGTAGCTCATGTGCACGCCCACAACGCCTTGGCAGGCCAGCACGAAGCCGACCACGATTACCAACACGATGGCTACCGGCGAGCCGGTGGTCAGCAGCAGGAACGCAGGGGCGGGGAAGAGGATGAGGGCGCCGGTGATGAGTGAGACGACGCGCCGGCGTCCGATCTTGTCGGAAAGGATTCCGAACGACACAGCCGCGACGCCGCCGCAGAGCGAACCGATGAGCAGCACTGGAGGAATGAACTTCGGGTCCGTTCCGATCACGGTGATGAGGTACGACGCCATGAACACCTGGATGGTGTAGGACTGCGTGCTGACGCCGAGGTTCATCAGGATGACGCGCAGGACGTTGGCCTTGCCGTATTTGGCAACTTCCCGCAGGGGTGCCGGGGGTTCGGTGCGGGCCTGCTTGATCTCCTCGAAGACCGGTGATTCGTCCAGCTTGCGCCGGATGACCAGCGCGGCGATGGTGACGAAGATACTGGACAGGAAGACGAGCCTCCAGCCCCACGTGAGCATGTCGTTGGGTGCAAGCGACTGGGCCGCGATCCACACGAGTGCTCCGAGTGCCGTTCCGGCGGCGGCGCCGACCATGATGAGGGACGCCAGCTTGCCTCGGGTTCCAGGCGCGGCGGATTCGGTGAGCAGTGTTGCGCCGCCCGATTGCTCCGCTCCGGCGCCGAAGCCCTGCGCCGCGCGGCAGACACACAGCAGGATCGGGGCCAAGAGTCCTACCTGACCGAAGGTCGGCAGGAGCCCGATCGCCAGCGTCGCTCCACCCATGAGCAGCAGGGTGACTACCAGGACCCACTTGCGGCCGAGTCGATCACCGAAGTGGGAGAAGAAGATCCCGCCGAGGGGCCTGAACAGGAATCCGACGGCGAAGGTGCTGAAACTTGCCAGCAGCGCCGCCGCTGGGGAAATGTTGGGGAAGAAGAGCTTGCTGAAGACCAGAGCCGAGGCCGTGCCGTAGATGACGAAATCGTACAGTTCAAGCGTGGTGCCGATGAGGCCGGCGATGGCGGCCTTCCGGACCTTGCTTTGGTCCACCGGCGTGGGCGGGAGGTTTGCTGCTGTGGTCATTTCCATACTCCTTTGAATGGATGTCCGCTGGCCCGTACTTGGGCCGAGTCAGTACGTGATGAGGACTTTGAGGTTGGTGGGGTCTGTCACGGGGGCCGTGAGTGCGGCCGCGGCGTTGGCCAGGGGGAACGTGGCGGTGATGATTGACCGAAGGTCCACCACCCCCGTGGAGGCGAGCTGAATCGCCGTCGGAAACGCGTTGGCGTACCGGAACGCGGTCACCAGATCGATTTCAAAACGTTGGAGGAAGCCGAGCGGGATCCCGTCGACGGTGGGACGGGCCTGTCCGACCACGGTGGCCCGGGCGGCTGGGGCCAGTGTCAGCATGCCGTCAGCCAGCGCCCTGGTGTTGCCGGAGCATTCGATCAGGCGATCCATGGCTTTCAGATCCAAGGCCGTCACCGAGGTGTTGATGGTCCGGGTGGCCCCGAACCGGGCCGCTACGGCAAGGCGGTCGTCGTTGACGTCTGTCACGACGATCTCCGACGCGCCACGGGAGGCCGCGACTTGTGCCACGAGCAGCCCGATCGGACCGGCGCCGGTGATCAGGACCCGGTGCCCTGCCTGTACCTGGGCCCGTTCGACCGCCCAGACGGCGACGGCGAGCGGTTCAATCGCTGCTCCGATCTCGGCAGGGATGCCGTCCGGCAGAACGTGAAGCGCGGCTTCAGGCACCACCACGTGACGGGCGAACAGCCCGTCGGTGGGCGGGGATCCGAAGCATGTCCCCATTGGGCAGAGGTTGTAGCGTCCGGAGAGGCACGTGGGGCAGCTCCGGCACGGCAACGCGGGTTCAATCACGACGGCGGTGCCCGCGACGATGCTGGCCGCCTCACCGCGTGCGATGACGACGCCCGCACCTTCATGGCCGAGAACCGTGGGCTGGCGAAGGAGGTTGGTGCCGTTGCGGCCGTCGGCGAAATAGTGCATGTCAGAGCCGCAGATGCCGCCCGAGCGCATCTCGACCAGGACATCGTTCGGTCCGAGGGGCTTCAGGGGTTTGTGTTCGATGCGGATGTCGCCCGCTCCGTGGAGGACGGCCGCTTCCGTGGTCAGCGGCACGGAGGATCCGTCGGCGCGGCGGATTGCTTGGGTGGTCATCGGATGCTCCGGGTCTGTGCGGGAAGAAGTGAGGTTGACTCGGCTGCCGCGCTTGCGGCGGCGAGGGGGCCTTGCCGGTGGATGATGTCGATCAGCTCACCAGTGCGGCGGATGAAGTCTTCACGAGTCGCGAGTTCGTCGCCGAGAAGATGGTGTTCGCCGAGTACCTTGGCTGCGAGGTCCCTTCCGGACGTGGATCCCGCTGCGAGCTCCTGGAGAGTTTCCCGGGCGGGATCTTGCATCTCGTTGGCGTGGTTGCCGGGGTCGAATCCCTGAAGGGGTGCGATGCACGACAGGTACGCGGCGACGGTGAGGGCGAGGTAGTGGGGCATCGCACCGGCGTCGAGCATTTCCAAGGCAGGAATCGGGATCCGCTGGCGGAGTTTGACGGAGCCATCGCTGCCCACCTGGCTGGTTCGGTGCCCCAATGCCGAGTTGCGCCAACGCGAGAAGAGTTGCTCCTCGTAAGCGTCGACGTCGACGGCTGCGGGCACCGTCACGCTCGGCAGGTACTCGTCGCGGAGGACGCGGCGCGCGGCGGTTTCGATGTAGTCGATGCCCGTGGCGTCCGGAATGGTGGCCGCACCGGACAGGGCTCCGAGGTAGGCGATCAGCGAGTGGGTGCCGTTCAGGAGCCGGACCTTGAGCTGCTCATACGCCGCGACGTCGTCAGTAAAGATAGCCCCCGCAGCCTCCCATGCCGGGCGGCCCGCTATGAAGTTGTCCTCCAGGATCCACATTGTGAAGGGCTCGGCTGGCACGGGGATCTGGTCCGCATAGCCGAGTTGCTCGGCGACGAGGCTGCGGTAGTGGTCCGTCGTGGCGGGTACGATCCGGTCCACCATGGACGAGGGGAAGGTGACGTTGGCATCGATCCACTGCACCGTCTCGGCGGCCTCGCCGGCCGGGAGCAGTGATGCGAATTCGCGTACCAGGCGTTGGGTGTGGTGCCCGTTGTCTGCCAGGTTGTCGCAGCTGAGGACCGTCACTGCTTTGCCATGAGTGCGCGCCCGCTGCTGGAGTCCGCGGACGATCTGCCCGATCGGCGTCCGGGGGACTGAGCTGTTCGCGAGGTCGTGCCGGACGTCAGGATCGGCAACGTTCAAGGAGCCAGTCGCGGGGCTGTAGGTGTAGCCGTTTTCGGTGACCGTCAGGGATACGATGCGCGTGGTCTCGGCGCCAATGGCGGCCACGACGCGTTGTGGTTCCTGTGCCGCGACAAAGGCGTCCGTATGCACGCGCGGGGTCGAGAACGTGGATCCCTCGGGCGAGATTTCGACGACCGTGTAGAGCATGTCCTGGGCGTGCATGGCATCGGTGATGGCTGAGGAACGGCTGGAAATCCCAATGATTCCCCAGTCGCCGCCCTGCGCCGCGACGGCGGCATCCGTATAGACCGCTTGGTGCGCGCGATGGAAGTTTCCGAAGCCGAGGTGCACGATGCCGGGTGCAGGGGCGACAGTTCGGCGCAGGATTCCGGGTGTTTCGGCGTTCAGCTGGGGGAGGCTTGGCGTGGCCATGGGTCACCAGTCCTTCATGGAGCCGTCGAGCTCCCGGGCGATGGGCAGGTAGGCCTGCTTGTACGGGAAGCGCGCTGCGGCATCTTCGTCCACCTGGACGCCCAGGCCAGGCTCGTCACCGGGGTGCAGGTATCCGTCTTCGAAGCGGAAGCTGGATTGGAAGACCTCGGACACCAGGGGGTCGTAGCCCATGTATTCCTGGATGGCGAAGTTGCTCGTGGCCAGGCCGAGGTGCAGTGATGCGGACAGGTTGATGGGGGAGACATCGGACGGGCCGTGGGGTGCGCCCTTGATCTGGTACACCTCAGCGAAGGCCAGGATCTTCCGGACGTGGGAGATGCCTCCGGCATGTACGACGGCGGTGCGGATGTAGTCGATGAGCCGTTCAGTGATGAGCAACTCGGCATCCCAGACGGTGTTGAATACTTCGCCGATGGCCAAAGGAATGGTGGTCTGCTGTCGCAGCGTACGGAGCAACCGCTGGTTCTCCGCGGGGGTGACGTCCTCGAGCCAGAACAGATCCACCTCTTCCAACGAGCGGGCCAACCGGGCTGCCTCGGTCGGGTTGAGGCGGTGGTGGACGTCGTGGAGGAGCTTGAGCTCGGGGCCGACGTGCTCACGGACTGCGGTGAGGATCTTTGGTGCGTGGCGCAGGTAGGCGGCGGTGTCCCAGTCTTCTTCGACAGGTCCGGCACCGCGGCCGGCGGGTTCGTAGCTCGCGGCACCCTTGGTGACGCCGTAAACCTTGTCGAGCCCAGGGACGCCGGACTGGGCGCGGACGGCGCGGAAGCCTTGTTCACGGCGCTGGTCAACCGAGTCCAACAGTTCGGGCAGGTCCCAGCCGGTGGCGTGCGTGTACGTGAGGATCTTGTCGCGGGCTGCGCCGCCCAGGAGCTGGTAGACCGGAACACCGAGGGCCTTGCCTTTGATGTCCCAGAGGGCGAGGTCGATGGCTCCGATCGCGGCCATGGTCACTGGCCCCCGGCGCCAGTACGCGCCTTTGTAAAAGTATTGCCAGGTGTCTTCGAGGCGGTCTGCGTCCCTGCCGAGCAGGGCCGGGCCGAGGTGATCGCGGAGGTAGCTCGCGACGGAGAGTTCGCGGCCGTTCAGGGTGGCGTCACCCCAACCGACGATGCCGTCGTCGGTGGTGATCTTGAGGGTGACGAAGTTGCGGCTCGGGCTGGTTACCAGGACGTCGACGTCGACGATTTTTCGGGTCATGGGATTCACGTCATTCTGTGTCAAAGGGCATGGTGTGGGCGGCGAAAGGCGGCACGTGGTCTCTACAGCACCTTGCTGAGGAAGTCCCGGGCACGGTCGGACTTGGCCTCTGTGAAGAACTGCTTCGGGGTGTTCTCCTCCACGATGCGGCCTTCGGCCATGAAGATGATCCTGTCGGCGGCCGTCTGCGCAAAGCCCATTTCATGGGTGACCACCACCATGGTCATGCCGCCCTTCGTCAGTTCGACAATGACATCCAGGACTTCCTTGATCATCTCGGGGTCCAGGGCGGACGTCGGCTCGTCGAAGAGCAGGACCTTCGGATCCATGGCCAAGGCCCGGGCGATGGCAACGCGCTGCTGCTGTCCGCCTGAGAGCTGGGCCGGACGCTTGTGTGCTTGGGCCTCGACACCCACGCGCTGGAGCAGCTCCATGGCGCGTTTCTCCGCGACTTCACGCTTCTGGCCGCGCACCTGGACGGGCGCAAGCGTCACGTTTTCCAAGACTGTCATATGGGCAAAGAGGTTGAACTGCTGGAAGACCATACCGACCTCGGAACGCAGCTGAGCAAGCGGGCCGCTTTCGTTGGGCAGTTCCTGGCCATCGATTTCAATGGTGCCTTCGTCGATGGTTTCCAGGCGGTTGATGGTGCGGCAGAGCGTCGATTTACCTGAGCCGGAGGGGCCGAGGATCACGACCACTTCACCGGTCTTGACGTCGAGGTCGATATCGCGGAGGGCGTGGTAGTGGCCGAACCACTTCTGGATCCCGCGGATGGAGATCATGGTGTCGTTTCGCAAAGTCATACCTTACGTAGTTCTAGGGTGGGATCGACGCCGGGCTGGGGCCTGGCGCTGTTGTGGTTGTCCGGACCGGACGCCATCGTTGAAACGGGGACGGCTGCGCGGGGCCCCTTGCCGCCGTCGCCGGATTTCCGTGTCGGTGTCAGGCGCGCGCTCAGGATGTGCGAGATTTTGGTGAGCAGCAGGCAGATGAGGACGTACAGGGCCGCCACCGCTGTGAAGATCGGCACCGCATACTGGCCACCCAGGAATTCGATGGACTGTTCACCGGTCAGCAGGAGATCGGTGTAACCGACCACGAAGCCGAGGGATGAGGCCTTGGTGACCCGGACCATTTCGCTGATCAGGGCAGGCAGAATCTGCCGGATGACCTGGGGCAGCAGCACGAACCGCAACGTCTTCACGGTCCTCAGCCCCAAGGCGTGGGCTGCTTCGGCTTGGCCCCGGGGCAGGGCAAGGAAACCAGCCCGGAAGGCCTCGGCCAAGGAGGCGCTCTCGTAAAGGACAAGGCCTACGACCAGCGCCCAGAAGGTGCTGATGCTGGCTCCGGTCACCGCCGGGACGCCCAAGTAGATGAAGAAGACCAAGAGCAGCTCGGGAAGGCCCCGCAAGGCTTCGATCCAGATACGCGACGGCACGCTGATCCAGCGCCGCACCGACATGCGGCCCAACGCCAGAAGCAAGCCGAAGATCAGGGACAGAACCACGGACACGACGGCGACCTGCAAGGTTGCCCCGACGCCCGTCATCAGTGCCAGCAACAGATCGGGCTGGCCCAGGATTGCCCAGTGCTCGCCGTCCAGCAGACCCTGGCCGCCCAGCGTAGTCAGCACGAAGGCAAGGCCAGCGAGGGCCGGAACGGAAAGGATGATCGACCAAGTACGGATCCGCCGTTGCTCGAGGGGACCCGGTGCATCGTAAAGTGTGACAGCCATCAGGAACTGAACACCACCCTTCGCTCTAGGGCGGCTGCAGCCAGCGCGGCCGGAATTGTGATCGCTGAATAGAGGGCTGCGGTGAAAAGCATCAGGGCTATGACCGCGGAGTCGTTAGTGTTGATCAGCTGGAGCATGGCACCGAACAGTTCGGTGACGCCAAAGACGCCGGCAATTGCGGTGACCTTGACCAGTGCGATGGTCGTGTTGATCAGAGGCGGCACCGAATTGCGCATGCCTTGGGGAAGAATCACCAAACGGAAGGTTTGGATCTTCTTGAGCCCGAGTGATCGGGCGGCTTCAAACTGCCCTGGACCGATCGCGTTGATGCCGGAACGGATCGCTTCGCAGTAGTACGCGGCGAAGTAGACCGTGATGCCGATAAACGAGAGGGCAAAGAAATCGAGCTTCAATCCGAGCAGCGGCAGGATGAAGATGGTGAAGAACAAGTGCGCGGCGGCCGGAATGTTCCTCATGAGGGACACGTAGACGGTGCTAAGTGTCCGGAGCAGGGGAACCGGCGAGATGGAGAAGGAAGCCAGGAGTATTCCGGCGGCAAGAGACATCAGTCCCGAGACTGCAACCAGGCCGAGGGTGGCCAGGAAGCCGTTCCCGAAGACATTCAGGTTTTCAACGATGGCGTCCATCTTGCTGTGCCTCCTTCCGGGTGCGGATTTTGGTCATGGGGATCTTGTGCTGTGTCATGACTTGGGAGATTCTCCACAGCCGGCCATCTCCTGGGGAGCGGTCGGCGCAGCGAGCCCGGACTTGCCCATACGGGCCTCCCAGAACTTGGCGACCGTTCCGTCCGCGAAGGCCTTGGCCAGCCGCTCGTTGAAGAACTTGCACATGTCTGTGCGGTCCTTGGCCATGCCGATGCCCCAGCGTTCGCCGTCGCCGTAGGTCATGGGCGCGAATTCAAAGGTGTCGGGCTTTTCCTGAACAAAACCGGCCAAGAGCGGCGCGGTGGAGTCGACGGCGTCCACAGAGCCCTGCTCGAGGGCGCGAATGCAGTTTGTAAGTACGTTGAATTCGGAGATTTCAGCCTGCGGGATTTCTTTGCTGACGCGCGGCTGGCCCTGACTGCCTTGAAGGACGCAGATCTTGGTGCCCTTGGGGATGTCCGCCAGGGACTTCAGGCCTGCACCCTTGCCCTTTCGGAGGATTAGCTGCGGTTTTGTTTCAAGGTAGGGGCCGGAAATGGCAATGGCCTTCTGGCGCTCCGGGGTGATGGCGAGGGCGGTGGCAAATATGTCGATCTTGCCCTGTTCAATGAACGGGATGCGATTGGCAGCCGTGGTGTTGACCCACTCGATGTGGTCCTTGCTGATGCCCAGCGGTTCCACCAGGTATTCGGCGAGGTCGATGTTGAAGCCCTGCCACTTGCCCTGGAGATTTAGCTCGCTCAGGCCCGGCTGGTTCGGTGAGGCGCCGATCTTGATCTTGCCGGCGGCGGCGATCTTCGCCATGCTCGATCCGGCAGGGAAGCTTGCGGGCGTGGATGCCGTGCCACCGCCCCCACATGCTGAGGTGAGGAGTGCGAGTACGGCAGTACCGGCAAGGGCTGCAATCTTCATGTTTTTGAGCACGGGGAAGCTCACTTTCTCTTCATTGAGATGGATTTGTCTTGCTGGCCACGGGGAACAACCACGTAAAACGGGCTGCGTGGTTCAGCGGGGTGCGGGTTTTTGCGTGATGCGAGCGAAGACGTTCGAGGACTAGCGAACCGCAGCGGTCGATGTCGACCCGGTAATCAGCCCAAAGTCGATAGTTGCGGCGACGCCGAGAGCACTACATTCTTCAGCGGCTGGTTTGTGGAAAGACGGGTGATGTTTTCGGCGATCTCGAGCGCGCGGCTTCGGAAGGTCTCTGCAGTGACGCCGGAGGAGTGCGGGGTCATGATGATGTTGTCCAAGCGGCCGAACGGAAGGGCGGATGGTTCGCCGCGGCCGTCAGTTCCCGGGTATTGGTACCAGACGTCGATCGCGGCCCCAGCGATCCGACGGTCTTTCAGGGCTTCGTAGAGTGCGGCTTCTTCGACGACGGGTCCGCGGGCAATGTTGACGAGCAAGCCGTCCGGGCCAAGGTCGTCGAGTTCAGCTGCGCCCACGATGCCGGTGGTTTGTTCCGAGAGCGGGATGCTGACCACCAGGATGTCCGATTCACTGAGTGCCTCGCCGAGCCGCTCGGTGGTGCCAGCCCAGCGCAAGGAGTTGGCCTTTGCGTCCACGCTGCCGCTGCGGGTGATGGCGACACCCTCCGCGCCGAAGGCCTTGAGGAGCGACCATGCTGCCCCGCCGATGTGCCCGAACCCGAGGAATGTCACCACAGCACCGCGGAGTGTTTCCGGCTGCCGGATCTGTGAGGAATAGACAGACGAAGACCAGACGCCGCTCCGAAGCGCCGCGTCCTGGCCGATCAGGTTGCGGCGGAGGGCCACCAAAACGGTGGCGATATGTTCGGCAATGGAACTTTCGTGGTGGAAGGTGTTCGCGCAGACCGCCCCGGCGGGCAACGCGGAGGCGTCGATGCCGTCGTAGCCGGCACCGCCGACGTGCACGAGCCGCAGATTGCTGGCGGCCGCGCCCATGGCCTCGGTGAAGCGTGGCCCGACGTAGACGTCGGCATCTTTGAGGTCGGTGAGTACTGCATGCTCGCTCCAGCTGTCGTGCCAGGAGGTAAGGGCACCGTCGGGGAGCGCGGCCTCGAAAGTGGAGCGGTGGGGCATCAGGTTGGGGTCTGCGATGACGATTCTCATGGTTACTTTCCCTGGAGGGCTTGCTCTGCGGTGCGCGCAGCAAAGGTGGAGCCACGCACAATGAGTTGTGAACCGAGGTGCACGGCTTCAGTTGCTGTCGGCTTTCCGGCCATCTGCTCCAGGAGGAGCTCAAGGCTGAGGGCGCCGCTTCGGTCAATGGGTACGCGGATGGAGGTGAGCCCCGGCTCTGCTGCGGCGGCAATGTCTAGGTCGTCGATGCCGACAACGCTGATGTCCTCCGGGCAGTGGTAGCCGAGGCTCCGGGCGCCGGCGAGCATGCCGATGGCGACCAGATCGTTGTAGGCAATAACAGCGGTGGCACCGCTGGCGACCACCGAAGCCGCCGCGGCCAGTCCGCCGTCGACCGTTGCATTCTGGTTCCCGACAGTGACGAGTTCGATGCCCCAGTCGGCGCAGAAGCGGGTGATCGCTGCACGGCGTTGGCCGTTGGCCCACGACGACGCGGGCCCGGGAATGTAGGCAAGCTTGCGGTGGCCGAGTGCATAGAGATGCTCGACGGCTTGGCGGATTCCCTCACCGGCCTCCATGAGCACCCGTGCGGCGTGCTCCGCCTCGCCATTGATGACCACTAGCGGCGCGCTGCCCGCGAGATGGTGAATCTGCTCGGACGGCAGTCGGGGCGAGCAAAGGATGATGCCATCCACTCCCGTCGCGAAGGACTCGAGATGCGCCCGTTCCCGCGACGAGGACTCCGAGGTGTCGGCGAGGACCATCCGGTGGCGGCCGTGCCATGCCTGGTCCTGGATGGCTTTGATGAGGGCGGCGAAGACCGCATTTGAAATGTCGGGGACGATGACGCCGAATGTTCGGCTGCCCGTGACTCCGGGTACGTCGTAACCCAATTGTTCGGCCGCGGCCATGACCTTCTGCCGCGTTTCGGCTGCCAGGCGGCCGGGGTCTCCGAATGCCCGCGACGCCGTTGCCAGGGACACCCCTGCCAGCTTTGCGACATCCGTGAGTTTTGCCGACATCTGTCCTCCAGTTGCTTCGTTGAAACCTTGTCCTGCAAGTATGGAAAGACTTGTACAAGTTTGTCAATGGTTTGCACAAGGTTGTTGGGGCTGCCGGGTTGCCTGGACCCGTTGAGCGTCGCGTAGCCGCGGAGTAGGGTGGCCCCACTCACCTCGCACCATCATTTGAGGAGCGACCATGTCACATCGCAAACTTCGACTGGCCACCATGACGGCAGTACTCGCGCTGAGCGTGACGAGCGGCGCCGTCGCCAACCCCGCCTTCGCCGATCCGCGCCAGACTGAAAAGACCGCCACCGCCACCGGATACGGCGGCGCGGTCAGCACCGTAGACCCTGAAGCGTCCGCTGCCGCCATCGAGGTCCTCCGCAAGGGCGGCAACGCAGCCGACGCCGCCGTCGCCGCCGCCGCGACGCTGGGCGTGACCGAACCGTACAGTGCCGGGATCGGTGGTGGCGGCTACTTCGTGTTCTACAACGCGAAGACCGGCAAGATTGGCACCATCGACGGGCGCGAGACCGCCCCGGCGGCGATGCCGCATGACGCGTTCATCGATCCCGCCACGGGGAAGCCGTACAACTTCACCCCCGAACTCGTCACCAGCGGGGTCTCTGTAGGCGTCCCCGGCACGGCGGCCACCTGGGAGCGCGCACTGGAACGCTGGGGTACGTTGAGCCTTGGCGACGCCCTCCAGCCTGCCATCAAGGTCGCGACCCGCGGCTTCGTCGTCGACCCGACTTTCCGCCAACAGACACTCGACAACAAGCTCCGCTTCGCGGCGTTCAGCTCCACCAGCAAGCTGTACCTTCCGGGAGGCGACGCACCCGCCGTCGGCAGCATCTTCCAGAACCACGACCTCGCCGCGACGTACCGGCTTCTCGCGAAGCAGGGCACCCAGGCCTTTTACAGCGGTCCGCTCGCAGCCGAGATCGCGGCAACCGTCCAAGCCCCGCCCAAAACCGCAAACACCACGCTGCCCATCCCCGTGGGGCACATGACCACAGCCGACCTCGCCGCGTACAAGCCCCTGGACCAAGCGCCCACCCACGTCGACTACCGCGGCCTCGACGTCTACGGCATGGCGCCGTCGAGCAGCGGGGGTACCACGGTAGGCGAGGCGCTGAACATCCTGGACACCGTCAACCTTTCGGAGATGTCCAAGCCAGCTGCCCTGCACCACTACCTCGAGGCGAGCGCGCTCGCCTTCGCCGACCGTGGAAAGTACGTGGGCGACCCTGCGTTCGTCGACGTTCCCACCGCCGCGCTCACTGACCCGCTGTTCGGCAAGGAGCGCGCCTGCAAGATCGACCCGCTACACGCGGCCACGAAGCCCGTCGCGCCGGGAGATGTGTCCACGTACGACGGCGTGTGCCCGGCTTCCGCGGCGGCACTCGCCGACGAGAAGGACACCGAAAACATCTCGACGACCAACATGACAGTCGCCGACCAGTGGGGGAACGTGGTCGAATACACGCTCACCATCGAGCAGACCGGCGGCTCAGGCATCGTGGTGCCGGGACGCGGGTTCCTGCTCAACAACGAGATGACCGATTTCTCGGCCGTATACAGCGCGAGCGACCCCAACCGAATCGATCCCGGCAAGCGCCCACGCTCTTCGATGTCCCCGACCATCATCCTCAAGGACGGCAAGCCGTTCCTCGCTCTCGGCTCGCCTGGCGGATCGACGATCATCACCACGGTGCTGCAGACCATCTTGAACAGGGTGGACCTGGGCATGAGCATTTCCGACGCGATCGCCGCACCGCGCGCCTCTCAACGCAACACGGCAAAGGTCACGGCCGAACCGGAGTTCATCACGGCGTACGGGAGCCAACTCACGCCATATGGCCACCAATTCACGCCATCCGGCGACGCTTTCACTTCGGCGGCGGAGATCGGTGCCGCAACCGCGATCGAATTCAGGCCGAACGGGCGCATGATCGCCGCCGCCGAGCCCGTCAGACGCGGCGGCGGTTCGGCGATGGTGCTGAAACCGTCGCCGTGAGATGTGTATGGTCTTTGGCAGGAAAACGCTCGTCCATTCGATCCGCTGTGGTGCTGACGCCCGGGGTAGCGCTGGGGTAACTTGTCCCCATGGCTACCGAAGCAACCACCCTCACCGTTGATGGGCCGCACGGTCCCCGGGAAATGCGGATCTCCAGTCCCAGCCGGGTTCTCTGGCCGGAATTGGGCCTCACCAAGCTGGATCTCGCGCGCTATATCGTTGATGTCGGGGAAGCATTCATAGCCGCGAACGGTGACCGGCCGGTCTCGCTGCAGCGCTTTTCGGACAACATCGACGGAGAACAGTTCTTCTCCAAGAATCCGCCGAAAGGAACCCCAGACTTTATCCGGTCGGTAAAGGTGATCTATCCGAGTGCGCGCTCGCATCCCCAATTGGTCCTCGACGAGCCAGCCGCGGCAGTGTGGGCCGTCCAGATGAACACGGTGGTCTTTCATCCTTGGCCGTCACGTGCCGAAAACACCGACAACCCCGACCAGTTGCGGATCGACCTGGACCCGCAGCCCGGAACAGATTTCGACGACGCGATTCCCGCCGCGCTTACCCTGAAGAACGTACTTGCCGAGGCCGGGCTGACCACCTTTATCAAGACCTCAGGAAACCGGGGGCTTCATGTCTACGCCCCGATCGAGCCTTCGCATGAGTTCTTGGACGTACGGCATGCCGTTATCGCGGCCGCCCGGGAGCTCGAGCGCCGAATGCCGGACAAGGTCACCACCGCCTGGTGGAAGGAAGAACGGGGTGAACGGGTATTCGTCGACTTCAACCAAGCCAACCGTGACCGGACCATAGCCGGCGCGTATAGCCCGAGGGCGCTCGCCCATGCCCCGGTCTCTTGTCCAATCACGTGGGACGAACTTGAATCGGCGGACCCGAAAGATTTCACGATCCTTAGCGTGCCTGGCAGGCTGAAATCCGTGGGGGACCCTTGGCGTGACATGAACTCCAAAGCAGGCAAAATTGACGTCCTGCTTCAATGGTGGGAACGCGACGTCGGCGCCGGGCTCGGGGAGCTGCCGTTCCCGCCCGACTACCCGAAGATGCCGGGCGAACCACCGCGTGTACAGCCAAGTCGAGCGCGCAAGCACGACTGACTGACGGGCCGGGAAGGTGGCCTCGGCAGACAATGAGTGGGAGAATTAGGGCTGGACCAAAACGGCCGGCGGCGCATCTTGCCTGCTGAGACCCAGGTGAGTCCCCCAGTGCGCCGTCGGTCCTGACGTTGCTGGCCTCCTACGCCGCGCCGGTCCATCTGGGCGCGGTTGCCGCGCGCCGGAGTTCCTTGGCGCGGGTGCGGAATCCGTCGGACGCCTTGCGCGGTTCGTCGCATGCCTGGGAACCCGCATTGCGGGGGATTGCCATCGGACGAGCCATCCCGGCCGGTTCGCGTGCGCCCGCCGCCGGGCAAAGGTCGGTGACCAGTCCCATGCCCGCGCATTCCCGCGCAGCGGCGATTCCAGCGACAACTGCGGGCTTGTCCGCGAACGGCGTCGAAACAGCGATGACGATGCCGTCAGGTGATTTGAGGCGGAACCTGAAAAAGGACTCCCCATCAACAAACACTTCAAATATGCCGGCCACTGCTACCTCCCGGTCTGCGGATCCCGCTCAGTAGCGACTTCACTACCGGCGGGGACGGAGCATCACTGCATTCCTCGTCCGCTGCTCTGGTTGAACAACCACCGTGAATCGTTTTTCACGTGATATTCAGTCTGTGCCGACTGTGTTGAGGCTAACAAGACCGCGTGAGTTAACCCTGTGTAAAACGTGTGCAACCGCAGGGTGGGTCAGTTGCCACTCGCCCGGTTCATCAGGTGCTCGAGCAGCGCTAGTTCCGGGAATCCGGGGTGCCGGGCAATGCTGGACCTGAGCTTTGCCCGGAGGTGCTCGCCGCTCGGTTCGGTTCCGCTGAGGACTTCGTCGATGATTTCCTGCGCTTGCCCACGCAAAGCCGCCAGGCTGTCACTGTCGTCGCCGGGAACCAGAACCGGTTCCGGCTCGACGAGCGGGTCTTCAGACTCCAAAGGTTCCGACACTGCCAGCTCCTGATATTTCATCCCGGCAAGTCCCAGCCCCGTCGGGAATTCGCCCCCATCCACTCTAGATAGTAATGAGGGCACCCGGATTGTTCATCGCTTCCGGATCAGAAGGATGAAAATGGCCTCGAAACGACGGTTTGTGACGCGAACCCCGTAGCGGATGGCTGGGCCCGGTCTTTGGGGCGCCAGCCATCCTGAGGGGTGGCCTAGGAGAACCTGCCTGGCCGGAAGGTGGAGAGCATGGGGTGCTTGCTTCCCGTGAGGATTTCATCGGCCAGCAGTTCGCCGACGATGAGTCCGAGCGTGGCTCCGGAGTGCGTGAAGGCGACATGGCAGCCCGGCACTTGACCGACTTCGCCGAGCACGGGTTCACCGTCGCCCGGGATGGGCTTGTAGCCGATCTTCCAGGACGCCGGTTTGAGTTCGGGGTTGCCGGCGATGAGTTTGGAGGCCTCGTCAGCGAGTTCCTGGACGATGCCGTCAGGGATGCTGAAGGAACCGTCCTCGTGCTCGGTGATGTGCTCTTCGTACCAGTCGTGGTCCAGCGCAAAGGTGTTCCCCGGGTTGGGTCGGATGGCGGCACGGGGGGTGTTCATGACGGCTCTCACCTCATGATCCACGGCTTTGGTCAGCACGAGCATGGAGACGGGGGAGCCGTTGGGGATGTCGACGCCGAGGGGTGCGACGACGGCTGGGGTGGCGGCACCGCAAGCCACCAGGACAGCGTCGGCCCGGTAGGTTTCGCCGGCGGCGGTCTCGACGCCGGAGGCACGGCCGCCGTCGACCGTGACGGAAGCCTTGCCGGAGTTGAGGACGAGCTGGCCGCCCCGGGCGTGGAATTCTTCCATGAGGAATTCGATCAGGTCCGGCAAGCTGACCCAGCCTTCGCCGGGGTTGAAAATGGCGCAATCCGGCACTGCGCTTGCATTGATCCCGGGAGTTGCGAATTCAATCTCTTCAGGGGTCAGCAGCTTGGAGTCGTACCCGACGGACTTCTCGTAGGCGTGGCGTGCTTCCGTGACGGCTTGCTGTCCGGCGGCGTTCCACATGAGGCCGCCGCCGAATTGCAGCCATTCACGGTGAGGATCCGCGGCGAACAACGTACGGTAACGGTCGACCCCGGCGAGGCGTAGCCGGTGGTAAGGGGTGGACCGTTCTCCTGCGGAGTTGAGCCAGGACAGCGAGCGGCCGCTGGCCTCGCTCGCGAGGCCCTTTTCGGTCAGCAGGACAACGGACGCGCCTTCACGGAGCAGGTGGACCGCAGTGGAGACTCCGAGGATGCCGCCGCCGATGACGACGACATGTTTGGTAGGGGGCGTGGAGGACATGGCTCTCCCTTTCTTTGGGGTGTGGTTGTTGGCCGCGCGGGGCGGACGGTGGCATGGCTGGAAAGATCCGCCTACGCGAAGGCGTGGATTCTTTCGATGACTTTGAGGGTTTCAAGTGATTCCGCGGGGTCCACGGGCAACGGTCCATCCCCGCGGATGGCGGCCGCAAGTTCGGCATAGAACCGGGGGTAGGCGCCGGTTTGGGCAGGGACGGCCTCAGGGTCTCCGTCAGTCCCCAGGACAGCCCAGGAAGTTACGGGGTCAACGCCATAGGCGGGATCCGACGGCGACAGGCCGGCTGCGAGGGCCGCCTCCTGGCTGTCCAGTCCCCACTTGGTGTAGCCGGCCCTCGAACCCAGGAGGTGGAATCGCGGTCCTACTTGGGCAGCCATGCCGTTCATCCACAGCCTGGTCCGCACTCCCGAGGTGTGGAGCAGGGACACGAAGGCCTCGGTATCGGCGCCCTCCGGGTGTTGTCCGTGATTTGCGGTCTCGCCGTAGCAATCCCCAACGGGACCGAACAGCTGGATGGCTTGGTCGATCAAGTGGGCGCCGAGATCATGGAGGATGCCGCCGCCTTCGGCCACGGACGCGCTGTCACGCCAATTGCCGAAGCCTTCGGGGCGCCACCACTCGAATCGCGATTCGAAGGTTCGGACCTCTCCCAGGCCACCTTCCCGCAGGACCTTCCCGAGTGTCAGGAAATCGGCGTCCCACCGGCGGTTCTGGAATACCGTCAGCCGCACACCGGCGTCGGACGCCCTGGCGATAAGCTCTTCCCCGTGAGTCGAGGTTGTGGCGAAGGGCTTGTCCACCACCACGTCGAGGCCGTGGGCGATCGCGGTCGCGGTGAGATCGAAGTGGGTGAGCGGGGGAGTGCCGAGGACCACGAGGTCCAGATCCGGGGCCAGTGCGAACAGCGCTTCCGGGGTGGGGACAATCCGCGTGCCGGGGTAGAGTCTTGCCGCTTCCGCGGCGCGCTGCGGATCAGCCGTGACGATGACGTCGAGGGAGTAGCCGGGGTCCGCGGCAATCAGGGGGGCGTGGAAGACCTTCCCGGAAACCCCGAATCCGACGACGGCCGTGCGGATGGGTGCCGTGGCAGGGTTCGGCATTACAACACTTCCGAAAGGAATCGTTGGAGCCGTTCACTCCGGGGGTTGTCGAAGAGCTCGGCAGGGGTTTCTGACTCCACGACTTCTCCCTCGTCCATGAACACCACCTGGTCAGCAACCTTCCGGGCGAAGCCCATTTCGTGGGTGACAACCAGCATGGTCATGCCGCGCCGTCCCAGACCGGCCATGAGGTTCAGTACGCCTTTGACGAGCTCGGGGTCCAGGGCGCTGGTGGCTTCGTCGAAGAGCATGACCTCCGGTTCCATGGCCAGTGCCCGGGCGATGGCGACGCGCTGTTGCTGGCCGCCGGAGAGATCGCGGGGGCGGTGGTCTGCGCGTTCGGCGAGCCCCACTTCGGCGAGGCTGCGCCGGGCACGTTCCCTGGCTGCGGCCTTGGACATTCCTTTCACGCTCCAGAGCGCCAAGGCAACGTTCTCCAAGGCGGTGTGGTCGGGGAAGAGATTGAAGTGCTGGAACACCATGCCGATGCGGCTTCGCAGGATGTCCGGTTTGACCTTGAGTGCGCTTTCATCGGCCAGGAGTACGTCGCCGCTCTTGGGTTCGTGGAGCCGGTTGACGCCACGGAGCAGGGTCGACTTGCCGGATCCGGAGGGGCCGATGATGCAGGTAGTGGTGCCGGGCGCGACATTCAGGCTGACGTTGCGCAGCACCTCGATGTCCCCGTACGCCATGGTCAGCCTTCTTAGCTCCAGACTGGAACCGTGGAACGTCTGGACACCGGCGGCGGTGTTGTTGGTGCTGGTGCTGGCGCTCATGTGTTGCTCCCGGTGATCAGCGGCGATGCCGCGTCGAGTTCTGTGACTTCCTTCAGGCCGCTGCTCGGCGCGCTGGGACGACGGCGGCCCGTGCGGAAGCGGCTGTCGAAGTAGTTCACGAGGTGGGTCAGCGGGACGGTGATGACGAGGTAGAAGATGCCGGCCATGACCAGCGGTGAGAGGTTCCCGGAGAGCACGGCGGCGTCCTGGCCCACCCGGAAGAGCTCGCGTTCGCTGACCAGCAGGCCCAGGAAGTACACCAGCGAGGAGTCCTTGACGATGGCGATGAACTGGTTCACCAGGGCCGGGAGCACCCGGCGGATGCCTTGGGGCACCACCACGAGCCGCATCGATTTGGCGTAGCTCATGCCCAGGGCCCGGCACGCCTCGCCTTGGCCTTTGTCGACGCTTTGGATACCGGCGCGGAAGATTTCACCGATGTAGGCGCTGGCGATAAGGCTCAGCGCGATGATGCCGAGCGGGTAGGGGGAGGGACCGAAGATCGACTGGCTTAGCCGGGCGAAGCCTTGGCCGATCAGCAGGATGGTGAGGATGGCCGGCAGGCCCCTGAACAGATCGGTGT
Source organism: Arthrobacter sp. SE2 (assembly GCF_058244265.1). NCBI lineage: Bacteria > Bacillati > Actinomycetota > Actinomycetes > Micrococcales > Micrococcaceae > Arthrobacter > Arthrobacter sp. SE2. The sequence goes on from NZ_JBZAYA010000005.1 coordinate 294,272, forward strand.
AGATGCGGGCAGGGACGCGCAGCCATGCCGAGGATGAGATCCCCATGACGGCAACTACCATGCCCAGTCCGACGCCGATGATCGTGGCGGAGACCGAAATGATCAGGGTGTTTAGCAGGCCGACGCCGATCAGTTGCGGCAGGACTTCGGCCATCGCGCCGAAATCGAAGAATGTACGTGTGATGGTGCTTAACCAGTCCATGGTTTGCTCTCAGACTTAGGTGGCTGTCGGGGCGGGCGGGCCGCGAATGGTCCGCCCGCCCGTCAGACAGTTGGGCTACTTGCTGGGCGCCGGGCTGGCGGTCTGCTCAGCCTTGGGCAGGTACTGCGTGGGCATCGGCGATCCGGGGAACCACTTCTGGTAGAGCTTCTCCCAGGTACCGTCTTCCATCGCCGCGGCCAGTCCCTTGTTCAGGGCATCCTTGAGGGCGGTCTTGTCCTTTGCCAGCGCGAAGCCGGCCGGTGCGTCAAAGGAGGGAATATCGGCGGCGCTGACCAGGCCGAACTGCTGTTCGTAGGACTTGGCGGCCTCGTAGTCCAGGAAGTGCGCGTCAGCCGAACCGCTGTTCACGGCGGAAATCGCGGAGTTGTTGTCCGGGAAGCGCACCAGGTTTGCGGTGGGGAAATTCTTCACCGCGTAGGCCTCCTGCAGGGTGCCTTGGACTACGCCAAGCCGCTTTCCAGCAAGGCCGCCGACATCCTTGATCCCCGAGGTCTTGGTCGTCAGGACGGTCAGGTATCCGGCGAGGTAGCCGTTGGAGAAGTCCACGGTCTGCTTGCGCTTGTCCGTGATGCCGATGGCCGCGACCCCGACGTCGAACTGGCCGTTCGCAACGGCCGGCAGGATTGCCGAGAAGTCCTGTCCGGTGAAGACGACCTTGTCCACACCGGCGCGGTGCGCGACATCCTTGAACAGTTCGACGTCGAAACCTGTGAAGTTTCCGGTGGCGTCCGTGAACGTGTAGGGCTTGGCATCTCCCAGGCTGGCCACCCGGATGGTGCCGGATTCTATGAGGCCATAGGGGTTCCCGGCGGTCGACGACGAGGCAGGGGCCGGTCCGCCACACCCGCTCAGTGCCAGGAGGGCTGCGACGGCAGCCGCGACGATCACCCCGGGGCGGAAGTTCAGTCGTTTAGTCACAGCAATTTTCCAATCATGAGAAGCGGTAAGCGGCCTTGAAGCCTTTCGGGTTTCCTCTTGTTGAGTCCGGTCTCAGTCGCTAGGATTGAGACCGGACTCACAAGGGGTTGCAAAAAATGTAACCCAAACCACACAGGCCGTCAAGGCCCCGTCGGAAGGCATGCATGAGCAGCAACAGTTCGAGGCGGCGCGAGATCACGGTCGCCGACGTCGCGAAAGCGGCACAAGTGTCCAAGGCCCAGGCCGCGCGGGCCCTGGGAAATTACGGGGCCGTCAGCGAAGACGTGCGGGGCCGGGTCCTTGCGGCGGCGGAGGAGCTTTCCTACCGGCCCAACGAGCTGGCCCGCAGCATGAACACGGGGAAATCCAACACGATCGGGGTCGTCGTGGGCGACATCGAAAACCCGCACTTCGGGCTTGCGACGAGGGGCATCACGGACACCGCCAAGAAGAGCGGCTACAACGTCATCCTGATCAATACCGACGAGGAACTCACCGCCGAAATCGAGGCGGTCCACGTCTTGCTCGACAAGCGCGTGGATGGACTGATCGTCGCCCCTGCGTCCTCTGTTGAAACAGAACATTTACAGCACGTTCACGAGACCGGACGGCCCTTGGTGCTCCTGGATCGAAAGGCCGAGGGGCTGGACGTGGAGACCATCGCGGTGAGCATGGCCGGGATTTCCTACGAGTCCACCCGGTATCTCCTTGAGGCCGGGCACCGCCGGATTGCGTTCATCTCCACCCTCAAAACCGACTCCCCCTACCGCGCCGGAATGGTGTTGGACTCCTCGCAGATCTCCGAGCGACTGGAAGGCATGCAGCGCGCCTTCACAGAAAGCGGACTGACCTTTTCGGAAGACCAGGTGAGGCTCAACGCCGGTGACGCGGATTCCATCCGGACCGTCACCCGCGGGCTCCTACTCATGCCGGAGCCGACCACCGCCATTGTGGCCTCCGACGGCCTCATAGCACTCAGCGTCGTCGAAGCCATCCAAGAGCTGGGCCTCTCGATCCCGGACGATGTTTCATTCCTGATGTATGACGACTTTTCCTGGACACGCCTGACCAGCCCCCCGCTGACCGTCATCGCCCAACCCGTGTACGAAATGGGGGTGGCCGCTGCCAGTGCCCTGATCCGGCAAATCGAGGGCCGAAAGCCCGCGGCCAAGGAACCTGAGTTCTCCGCCCGGCTGATCCGGCGGGGATCGGTCGCAATGCCGCGCGCCGCGAGAGTCTAGATTCGTTCAGCAACCGACGACGGCGGCCGCGCAGTTGGCGGCGCCGTCGCGACGTTGCGGCCTCAGTCCATGACGAGGTCGCGCGCGGCGGCAGCGATGTGGCGCGCGGAAATACCTGCGGCGTTGAGCAAGTCCGTGGGTTCGCCGGAACCCGGCAGCTCCCTCACTGCGAGCAGCGCCATATGGAGTTTGGGCGTGTTGGCACTCGCGAGCGCTTCGAGGACGGCCGACGCGATGCCGCCTTGCGCGTAGTGGTCTTCCGCTACAACGATCCGGCCGTCGGTTTCGAGGCACGTCCGGCGCAAGGTCTCGACATCGACCGGCTTGATGGAGTAGAGGTCGATGACCCGGGCTTTGATCCCCGACTGTGCCAGTTCCTCGGCGGCAGCGAGGCATTCGTGGAGCGTGACGCCGGCGCCGATGAGGGCAACTTGGTCGTCGGGGCCGGCGCCGTGAACCTTGCTTCCGCCAAGGGGGAACTGTTCGTCCGGCCCGTAAATCACGGGATAGGCTCCCCGGGTGGCGCGTAGGTAGGAGATTCCGGGCGTGTCCGCCATGGTGCTCACGAGCTGCGCCGTCGAAGGGGCGTCGGCCGGATAGAGCACCGTGGAACTGTGCACTGCCCGCATGGCTGCTATGTCCTCCAAGGCCATTTGCGAAGGACCATCTTGCCCGATTTCAACGCCGGCGTGCGTGCCGACGAGCCGGATGTCCACTTCTGAGACTCCGGCCATGCGGATAAAGTCGAATGGCCGCGAAATCAGGAAAGCCGCGAAACTTGAGGCGAAGGCCACGTAGCCACGCACCGAGAGGCCGATGGTTGCGGAGACGAGTTGCTGCTCGGCAATGAAGATTTCGAAATACCGCTCAGGAGCCACCTCCTTGAAGTCTCCGGCGTGGGTCGAATTCCCCACTTCGCCATCAAGGACCACCACTTCGGGGCGGACCGCAAGCGCGGACACGGCGGCGCCAAAGGCGGCCCTGGTCGCTACTTTCTCGCCAATTTTCCACTGTGGCAGTGTGACCGAAGCGTGGGGGGCCGGCGTGATTGCTGGAGTGCCGGGCTCCGGAGGAAGGGTGGTCACGTGGACACTGCTTGGCCCCCCAAGGGCTGCGATGGCTTTCTCGGCCATGTCCGCCGGGAGCGCTTTGCCGTGCCAGCCGTTCTGGTCTTCGATCTCAGCTACCCCTTTGCCCTTGATCGTCTTGGCCAGAATCACGGTCGGCTGATCGTGTTCCGTGCGGGCCCGGCTCAGGGCGTCGTCTATCTGGCTGAGGTCATGACCGTCGATGATGAGGGCCCGGGCCCCGAAGGCTTCTACCCGTCTGGCGTAGGCGTCCATGTCCCACTGCAGTTCGGTCGGGCCGTCCTGGCCGAGCCGGTTGACGTCGACGACGGCGGTGAGGTCGCCGAGCTTGTAGTAGGCCGCCTTGTCGAGGGCCTCCCAGATGGACCCTTCAGCCAGCTCGCTGTCTCCGCACAACACCCAGGTGTGGAAGGGAAGCTTGTCCAGGTACCGTCCTGCGAGGCTCACACCGACGGCGACCGGCAGCCCTTGTCCCAGCGAGCCGGTCGCCACATCCACCCAAGGCAGCACCGGCGTCGGGTGGCCCTGAAGGCGGGCACCGAACTGACGATAGGTGCTCAGCAGTTCCTCTTCCTCGACCACGCCCACGGCCCGATACATGGAGTACAGAAGCGGTGAAGCATGTCCCTTGGAGAAAATGAGGTGGTCGTTGTTCGGCAAAGCCGGGTGTTCCCAGTCGTAGCGAAGGTGCCTGGTGAGGAGGACCGCCATGAGATCTGCGGCCGACAACGACGACGTGGGATGACCCGAGCCGGCGTTGGTGCTGCACCTGATGGAGTCCACACGCAATTGTGTCGCCAGAGCCCGGATGGAATCCGCTTCTTCGGCTTGCATCAGTGCAGGCCGCATTTCTGGATCGTTCGACATCTCAGTTGCCTTTCATTCGCTCTGAGCGGGCGGCCAGCACTTCATGTCGGGCCTACAAGATCGTGAGGGGCGGCTCTCCCACGGGGCGCGAAGGCGGAGAGGGAAAGTCCGGGCCAGGGGTCGGCACAGGTGTCGGCCCGGGCTCCGGCAACGGCACCGGCTCCGGCGTCGGGCTTGGACCAGGCTCTCGGGTGGGGTCAGCGTTAGGGTCTCGCGTGGGGTCGGGGGGGGGGGGAACTCGCTCATTGTTTGCTCCTCGAATAGTCGATGAAGTCTCGGCGGACGTCCGTGGGGCCGGCCTGTTCGTGGCCTGCCCCACTGGGCTCAGCGGTCCGACAGACGCGGACGTGTTTCGGTTTCCTCCGCGGTGTAGTCGCCTTCGATCCGCTCTGCGGGGAGATCCGTGACGCGCTCCGTGCCGTAGTCGCCCTCGGTGTACTGGCCGACGCGAGCCGCGTCGCCGCCGTCGGCCGCTTCCGTAGCGGCAGGGGCCGTCAAGTCAGGATCGACGGCGGGCAGTTCCGAAGTGGTAGCGGCACGGAATACTGCTGCCCCGGAGTCGTCGACATCGCCGGCGGCCACGGAGCCTCGCCAGCCGCCAGTCTCATAGCCGCGCTCTTCGATGAATTTCTTGAACTTGTCGAGGTCGGCTGAAACCCGCATGTCGTCGATGCCCACCATCGAGCCGGCCTTTTCGGCAAGGCTCTCCGGCTCCCATTCGATCTCCACATTTACTCGGGTACGGTCCGCGCCGAGTGGTTCGAAGCTTACGGTGCCGGCGTTCCTTGGTCCGTCAATGCTGGCCCAGCTGACCAGTGAATCCGGGACCTGCTCAAGGATTTGGGCGTTGAAGTCGCGCTTGACGCCGCCGACATTGGTGGAAAAATGCAGGGCGGTCTCGTCGATTTGTTCGACCGCTTCGACGCCCTTCATGAATTCCGGGAAAGACTCGAACTGGGTCCATTGGTTGTAAGCCACTGAAACGGGAACTTCCACGTCGATTGTTCGGTTAACCGTAGCCATGTTTGTGCTCCTTGCTTGCGCTTGTTCCTGCGGAGGTTAGTGGTCGTCTGGCGGTCTAGCCGGCGTCGAATGTTTCGCCGTCGTCGTCTTTCGGGGACTTATCCTCGGGCAGTCCTGTCGCATCGCCCTTCGGTTCGGATGAGAAGGAGCTCCCTGGCTTGCTTCCCTCGGAGTTCGACTCATCCAGCTCGGCGTCGGCCGATGGCACCGCGGTTGATCCGTTGTGCCCGCCCTGATTCGCCTGCTGGGCCCCGCGTCCTGCTGTTTCTTGTTCCGGCGTCGGAGTTCCGTAGCCTCCGGCTGCCTCTTCCTCGGCTGCGTGCTGCTTGTCCATGTCCATACCGTCCGTTCCGTGCTGGTTGAACCTGTTGGTGGAAATCAAGAACCGGCTGCTCAAGACGTCTTCTGTCGGCGACCGGGAGGAAGGCCTCAGAGATGCTGTACCTTGGCCCCGGAAAAGAAGGACACTGGCCTTCTTTCGACGGTCGCTTGAGCGTGCTTCCACATCGAAACTAGTAGGCCGGGCGGCCCCTTGTCCATGGATTCCGGGAAATTGATCAGTAAACTTACTATATTGATCGAAAGGACCTACACTAGCTCGGTTTTTGGGCTGCGACTTAGGGTTCCGGCTCTGCTTTTCTACGCCGGGGAGACCAGGAAAGCAGCGGGTACACGAGCACGAGCGCCGCGAGAGCGACAAGAATGCCGCCGCCGGCGGCGAGGCCAGCTTCGGGACCCACGGCAACGCTGAAGATCAGTCCGGCACATCCTGCGATCAGCAGGGATACACACGCCACGGCGGCCTTGACGATCATGTCCCCTGCAGCCACCAACCGGTCCTTGACATGATGCTGGAAGAGCCGCCGGTGCAGGCTGACCGGTACCAGCATGAGGCCGGTGGTCATGGTCGCCAGAACGACCAGAACGAGGAACCACCACTTCTGCAGCTCGGCCAGGGTGCCGAATCTCTGCTGGAACGGCAGGGTCAGCAGGAAGCCGCCGATAATTTGGACGCCTGTCTGGAGGACGCGCATTTCCTGAAGCAGCTCGTTCCAGTTGCGGTCCATCCGCTGGTCCTCGGACTCATGCCTGGAGTCGGCAGCCGGCCCAGGGAGTAGAGAGTCTTCTGGTTGGCTCACGACGGCCGCGGCAGTTCGCAGCCTGCCACAGGGTTCAGTCCCATGTAGTTCAGGGGGCCGGCAACAATATTCAGGCTAATTGTTGCCAACTGGGAGCACTGCGCGGGAACTGCGCTGAAGTAGCCACGCTGCCCGGCGGCTACCGCTCCAACTATGAGCCAGATCACCACGAACAGCCCGAAAATCGACCCGAATCGCATGGCCATCGACCAACCTCTCATCAAACCCGGATATCATCAGCTTACGTATTGAGTGACGTCGACCATAGGCTGGCCGAATGGGAACCCACGTTGGAACGTCGGGGTGGAGTTATGACCACTGGGACCACGTGCTCTATCCCTCCGGTACTCCCTCCCGCAACCGGCTCGGTTACTACGTGCAGCAATTCGAGACCGTTGAACTCAACGCGAGTTTCTATCGGTGGCCGCGTGATCCATCGTTTGCCAGCTGGCGACGCCGGCTACCTGAAGGCTTCGTCTTTTCGGTCAAAGCGCCCCGCGGGCTCACCCACGCAAAACGCCTTTATGCCCCTGAAGCCTGGATCGGCAGGATAACTTCGGCCTGGCATGAACTCGCCCTTACCCTCCGTTCGTTCCTCGGCAGCCACTAGGCGTGGTCTCCACGGTTGTTGGGTACCGTGGCTTCCATGGTTGAAACCAAGAAGGTCAAGATGCCATCTTCATCCCTCATGACCGTGATCTTGGCCTTTGCCGCAAATCTTTTGGTCGCCGCGGCAAAAACCGTCGCCGCCATACTTACCGGCTCCGCTTCGATGATCGCCGAGTCCGCCCACTCCTGGGCGGACACCGGCAACCAGATATTCCTGCTGGTGGCTGAAAGGAGATCCTCGAAACAGCGGGATGTGGCCCATCCGATGGGCTACGGCAGGGAAGCTTACGTGTGGTCGATGTTTGCCGCCTTTGGCTTGTTCACAGCAGGGGCAGTTGTGTCCGTGATGCACGGTGTCCAACAGCTTTTCGCACCGGAACCAGCCGGTGATTTCGAGGTCGCCTATGTCGTTTTGGCGATATCGTTCGTGCTCGAAGGGGCCTCGTTCATCCAAGCGTTCCGTCAGGCCCGCACGTCGGCAAGGCAACTTGAACGTCGCACCTTGGAACAAGTGCTCAAAAGCTCGGACCCCACCATGCGCGCCGTTTTCGCGGAGGACAGTGCCGCGCTGATAGGCCTGCTCATTGCCTTCTTGGGGATCTTCCTGCACCAGCTCACTGGATCGCCGCTCCCAGATGCCCTCGGATCCATATTTGTCGGCATCCTTCTCGGTGTTATCGCGGTGGTGCTGATAGATCGCAATCGTCGCTTCCTCGTCGGTCAGGGCGTTACACCGGAACTCGAGAAGTCGATGGCGATCAGGGTCATGGAACACCCGGAAATCGATCGCCTGACGTATCTGCACCTGGAGTTTGTTGGGCCGCGCAAGCTATACCTCGTGGCGGCCGTGGATATCACGGGCGACCTTCGGGAGCATGAAGTAGCCATCGCATTGCGCCGTGTGGAACGGGAACTGGAAGATGAGGAGACCGTCGAGGAGGCGGTGCTGACCCTCGCTACGCCCGACGAACCCTCGCTGTCCTTTGGCGTTCGGCGACAGTCGCCTGCCGTTGAGTAAACCAGCAGCGGCAATCCGCTGGAACCTCTGGGGAAAACAAGTACAGGCTACTCGTGCCATGTTTCACGCAAAGTTGTTGACTCAAGGGACTAGCATCCGCGCGCTGTCCGGGGACGCCGATCCGAGCTGCCAACGGCAGGGTCGGCCGAACGATAGAACTTGCGCACCGGAAGCACAGTCAATTTTCGAGGGGAGCCGCAATGGACGGGCAAGCATGGATTTGGATCGTGGTGGCGATTGTGATCATCGCCGTGATCGTCGCCGTCGTCGCTTATGGGCGCCGCGCGAAGGACGCAGCTAACCGCAAGCGCGCTGCGGACCTCCGCGAGAAAGCCCGTGCCGACGCCCTCGGAGCTCACGAGCGCAGCGCTGAGGCCGCTCGAGCGGCAGCTGACGCCGCCCGCGCCGAGAGCGAAGCGGAACGCTTGCATCAGGAGGCCACCGACAAGCAGAAGGCAGCCGAACGGGCCAACGAAGTCTCGCAGGACAGACTGCGGCGGGCGGAAGAGTTGGACCCCGATGCGGGCAACCGCTCGGACACGAATGGTGAGGGACGCCGTCGGGACAGGGACGACGCCGGAGACCGACGGCAGCGCGACGACGAGCGAGGAGACGAAGAGGGGCGCCGAGGGCCAAGGCCGTAAGCTAGGCGCACAAAGACCGTACCGACCGATCATTGATGGGAAACCGCGTGGTGGATGCAGCACGGTCCAAGGTCCTCTCGCTTCTTGGCTTGGACCCTATCCGGTCGTATGTCGCAGCCAAGGTTGTTCGCGGCCCGCGCCTGCGTCAGGGAGATGTCCTACGCGAGCGGATCGAGCTTTGGACGGATGCAGGGGATATGGTTCCTTGCCTGTTCCTTAATCCGATCGACGACGATCACCACGTGGGTGCCGTGGTGGCGGTCCATCAACACGCCGCAAACTATGCGCTGGGAAAGAGCGAGCTCGCCGGGCTTGGAGGTGACCCGCGAATGGCTTTCGCCGTCGAATTGGCCGAGTCCGGCGTTCCGACGCTCGTCCCGGACCTCCTCGGATTCGAAGAGCGGCAGCGTGACGCCGTTGACCCTCACCTGGCGGAAGACCGCGATGCGCAGCACCTCATGGCTGGTGGTTCAACGCTGCAGGGCGTCCACACGAGGGAAATTGCCATGGCTACTTCGTGGCTCGAAGCTTGCGATGAGGTGCAAGGGCCTCTGGGGATTGTCGGTCATTCGCTGGGCGGCCAGGTGGGGCTCCAGCGTGTACTGATCGTCGCCGGACAGGAAGATCCACTGTTTCCGTTTCAGGACGTCCAGGGCCTCGTCGGTTCCTTTAGGGAAGGCGTCGCCGATTTCGATCCTTTCGAAGGCGGGCACGCCTTTCCGTCCGTTCAGAGAAGACACGCCGTTTCGTGGTTGAAGTCCCGCCTGGCGGAAGCCCGATCAACACCCTAGGCCGTCACACTCCGCCTGCAGTGGGTGCGGTTTGGGGTTGATCTGCCATTTCCTGCGTGGCGGCCCAGCTCGCGAGGAGGCGCAGGGCGTCTGCCGAGGGGGAGCCAGGTTCTGCAGGGTAGATGAACAGGGAGAGGCCGGTGTCCGCTGACAATTCCATTGCCTCGAACAGCAACCGGAGTTCGCCCACCACTGGGTGATGGAAATGCTTGAAGCCGCTGTAGTGGCGGCGCACATTGTGGGCGGCCCAGCGAGTGCGGAATTCATCGCTTCGGGTGGAAAGTTCGCCTACAAGATCGCTCAATCCGCGGTCGAAGGGGTCTCGGCCGGCCTCTGTGCGCAGGATGGCCACCATGTTGTTGGCAGCGAGTTCCCAATCCGGGAAGAACCGCCGCGCCCGCTCTTCATCCAGGAAAATGAAGCGCGCATAGTTTGCCGGCCGGACCGGGTTGACGTACATCTCGGAATGTAAAGCAAGGCCAAGTTTGTTGGCGGCGAGGATATCCATGCGGGCGTTGCGAACAAATGCCGGCGCGTCAGTGATGGCGTCAAGCGCAAACTGGACACTTGGCCGGACCTGTTGTGGCGCCGACCGACGCTGCCGCTTGCTCGTCCCGGCTGTGCGCGCCAGATCGAACAGGTGTGCGCTCTCAGCTTCGTCGAGTTGGAGAGCCCTGGCCAATGCTTCCAGGACGCTTTCAGACACTCCGGCAAGGTTTCCGCGTTCCAGCCGCGTGTAATACTCAACGCTTACCCCGGCCAGGGTTGCGACTTCTCCGCGACGGAGACCGGCTACGCGCCGGTTGCCGCCCGACGTCGGTAGCCCCGCCTGTTCGGGGGTGATCTTCGCACGCCGGGAAGCAAGAAAATCGCGGGCGTCGTTCCGGTTGTCCATGCGATCAACGATAGTGACGTTTGAGCGCCTTGAGGGAGTCCCTGCGAGTACCTCTATCAGCGGGAGTTCCCCGAGCGTCAGTGCTAGAAAATGTGGAAATCGCCGGCGTCGGCGTTCGCGGACGGGTACACCACGGGTTCCCGCCCCAACTCAAGCAGGACGTCGTTGATGCTCATTTGCCCGTCGAGTTGGACGGCCGGGACGAAGGCGGTTTCGGATTCGACTTCAGCGGTCATGGATCGATCTTATGCGCGGCGGTGCCCACGGACGCGATGAACACGCGGCCATAAGCCCAAGACGCCGGGCGCTGCCTTGTGTTCGAGGATCACGGCTTCTGGGATGCTGCCGCGGAGGGGGAGAGGTCGGATAGCGTGAGCGGATGTGCCGGAGCCTCCGGGAAGGGACGGCTCGTGGTCACGGCCAGATCCGGACCGATGTGGACCAACGCACCGCCCGGCAGTGCTCTCCACTCCGGGTTGTCATCCATTGGTTCGGTGGCAATGAGGACGTGTCCGGAATGGGCCAAATCCTTGCTGTGTGCGCGGATGCGGGAGCTCCGAGCGTCCAGGGGAGCTGCCTCCTCGGAGCGGGTGGGCAACCGTTCCAGAATGTGCAGTTCATGCGTGTCCGGATACCTGACCGCCCAAACGTCGCTCGCCGTCGTCAGGATCAGATTCAAGCTGAACACTGGCAGCTCCTTGGCGATCCAGCTGATCGCCCGGGTGATGCCTTCGCCGACGTCGCCGTCCGCGCGCCTGCTCTCCGCGGTGATCAATGCGAAGAGGCGTTCACTGTCTGTCTGGCCCTGCACCAGATCCGAAACCCCGAACTCGGCCAGCCGCTGATCGAGCCGTTCAAGATCGCCGAAGGCGCCGTTGTGGGCGAACAACCTCCCGTCCTGCTCGAACGGGTGCGTGTTGACCATGGTGTGCGCGCCGGTACTGGCATACCGCACATGGGCCAGGAACGTCGTGCTCTTCAGGACCCGCGCCTCACGCGCGAAGGCGTGGTCCTCCCATGCGGCGAGGGGCTGTTTGGCGACATGGGCCTTACCGTCACTGTCAAATGTCCCTATGCCGGCGCCGTCGGGCTCGCGCCGGCTCTGGTCAGCGAGGCTGTCCGGCGCGTCCAAAAGCCAGAAGGTGGCGCGGACTGCTTGCGAACCGGCGTGCAAGCCGAACAATCGGCACATGGCACACGTCCTTCCTTGAAGCGGCTGGTGTTGAAGGTGCTGGTTAGTGATGGAACGCCTGGGTTTGCCCACCGGCGGGCATCGGTGAGGTGAGGCTGTCCAAGTAGGCCACTTCCTTCTTGAGATCGGCCAGGAAACTGGATGCGAGGTCCCGTGTGAAACCGTTGCGGACAACGATCCGTTGGACTGTGATCTCGCTTAATCCGTCTGGCATGGGGTACGCGGGGACGAGCCATCCATTCATCCGCAGCCGTTCGGACAAGTGGTGAAGGTTCCAATTCTCCGTGTAGCCGTCGGTGAGCTGCCAAGCAAAGACCGGGATGTCCGATCCGTCGCTCCACAAAGTAAACGGCTCCATCGCCCCTATTTCACTCGATAGATAGAGCGCCACGTCCCGGGAGGTTGCCTGAACGGATTTGTATCCCTCGTATCCGAGCCGGAGGAACAGGTAGTACTGAAGCAGCACCTGGGCGCCGGGCCGCGAGAAGTTCAGGGCGAAGCTGGGCATGTTCCCGCCGAGGTAGCTGACATGGAAGATCAGGTCTTCGGGGAGCGCTTGCTCGTCCCGCCAAATGATCCAGCCGAGGCCGGGATAGACCAAGCCGTACTTGTGGCCGGAGGTGTTGATCGAGGCAACCCGCGGCAGGCGAAAGTCCCAGACAGTCTCCCTCTGCAGGAAGGGTGCAACCATCGCTCCGGAGGCGCCGTCGACGTGGATCGGAACATCAAAGCCGTGCTTTTCCTGGATTTCGTCCAGCGCCGCCGAGATTTTTTCGACGGGTTCATAGACTCCCGTGTAGGTCACGCCCATGATGGCCACAACGCCAATGGTGTTCTCGTCCACGTATTTGTCCAGCTCGTAGCCGTCCAGCATTTGGTGTTCCTTGGACACCGGAACGTACCGGGCCTCCACATCCCAGTAGTTGCAGAACTTCTCCCAGCAGACCTGCACGGCCGAGCTGAGGACCAGGTTGGGTTTCTCGGTGGAAAGGCCGGCCGCCCGCCGCGCATGCTGCCAACGACGCTTCAAGGCCAGGCCGCCCAGCATGCATGCCTCGGAAGAACCGATCGTCGAGGTCCCCACGGACTTGGCGGGATCGGGCGCGTTCCACAAGTCCGCGAGCATCCGCCAGCAGCGGGTCTCAATTAATGCCGTCTGGGGGTATTCGTCCTTGTCGATCATGTTCTTGTCGAACGTTTCGGCGTACAGCTTCGACGCCTCGGGTTCCATCCAGGTTCCGACGAACGTGGCGAGGTTCAGGCGGGAGTTGCCGTCCAACATGGCCTCGTCGTGGACTACCTGATAAGCAGTCGAAGGAAGGGACTCACCGTCCGGAATGGTGAACCGTGGAAAAATACTGGATTCTCCCGGCCGGCTGAACACCGGGTTCAATTCAACTGCGGTGTCGGGTTCATGGGCTGATGTTCGGTGTGACCTATTGATGGTTCGCTCCTTTGACTCGCCGCTGCGCCGGCCATTGCTGTGGCTTGGGCCGCCAAGGCCCCACGCTACCGTGGGCCGCCGCCGTGCCCAAGCCCTTCGGAAGCCGCGCCAGCCGAGTCGGCGCCAGTGACCATTCCTGTTCCAGGCCATGGTGCCAAAATGGCTCCTGGTGCATAATCGCAGGGGACGAAGCTCTCTCACAGCGAGCGTAGGAGGCACCAATGTCGATGCAGGACACTCCAGAAGACCGACAGCCTAAGGAAACGCAAAGCGTTCCGCTGCCCGGATCAGACAGGGCTCCGGCTCCGGGCGTCCGGGACGTTCTCGGTCCCGTCGATCCTTCGCGTCGGATCGAGGCGACGGTCATCCTGAGGCGCCAGGAAGAGATGCCCGAAGTTCCGTCCGCTGCGCTTTCGCGGGACGAACTGGCCTCCCGGTACGGCGCGTCGGCAGCAGACCTTGATCTCACTGTACGCACCTTCGCCGATCTTGGTCTCGACGTTGTGGAGTCGGACGCAGCCAGCCGCAGAATTCGGCTGTCTGGAACCGTGGATCGGATGAGCAGCATCTTCGGCACGTCGCTTGACGAGCTGACGAGTCGAAGCCCGGACGGCACCGCTGTCACCCACCGGCACCGCACCGGAGGCCTGCAAGTACCTGCAGATCTCGACGGCGTCGTCGTCGCCGTCCTCGGCCTTGACGATCGGCCGCAGGCCCGGGCCCAATTCCGCGCCATTCCCCTGGCTACAGCCGGTACCAGCTACACCCCGCCCCAGCTGGGAAAGATCTACAACTTCCCTGAAGGAACGGACGGAACGGGCCAAACCGTTGCCATCCTTGAGCTGGGCGGCGGCTACGGACAGCAAGACCTTGACACCTACTTCCAGGGCCTGGGGATCGCCACGCCCAGCGTCACCGCGGTGGGAGTCGACGGCGGGGCGAACCAGCCCGGGCAGGATCCGGCGGGCGCCGATGGGGAAGTCCTGCTCGACGTCGAAGTAGTCGGCGCCTTGGCGCCGAAGGCCACCATTGTGGTCTACTTCGCTCCCAACACCGACGCCGGGTTCCTGGATGCGATTGTCGCGGCCTCCCATGCAAATCCGGCGCCGGCCGCGATCAGCATCAGTTGGGGCCAGAGTGAAGACGCCTGGACCGCCCAAGCCCGGACGGCTTTCGACCAAGCCATGGCCGACGCCGCGGCGCTCGGGGTGACCGTGACGGCCGCAGCCGGGGACAACGGCAGTGCGGACGGCGCAACGGACAACAAGGATCACGCCGATTTCCCGGCGTCGAGCCCGCATGTGCTGGCTTGCGGCGGAACCCGCCTTCAAGCCGACACCGCGACAGGCGTCATCAGCGCGGAAACGGTCTGGAACGACGGCCCCAACTCGGCTACTGGCGGAGGTTACAGCGACGTCTTTCCCGTTCCGTCTTGGCAGTCGGGCATCTCGGGGCACGCCAAGCACAAAAAGGCCGGAAGGGGCGTCCCGGATGTCAGCGGCGTCGCCGACCCGCAGACGGGTTACAAGGTGCGCGTCGACGGGAAAGACATGGTGATCGGCGGAACCAGTGCGGTCGCACCGCTCTGGGCGGCCCTGGTTGCCCGCCTCGCGCAGGCCACTAACAGGCGCTTCGGGCTCATCCAGCCGCTGCTCTACCAAAACGGCACCCAACCGGCGTCGGGCTTCCATGACATCACCACTGGTTCCAACGGAAGCTACCATGCCGGGACCGGCTGGGATCCCTGCACAGGCCTGGGCAGTCCGGACGGCAGTGCCCTCCTTGCATTGCTGCAAACCAAGCCCTAGCAGAGCTGCCGGAACAGTCACAGTGTCCCAGAATCCACCGCCCCAAATGGGTTTGGCTCGGTAGACTGGTTGGTGTCCTTTACAAGCGCAGGTTTCAAAGGAGGCTACACAATGGCTGGATACTTTGAGCTGATCGACGGACCCAACGATGGGTACAGGATTGCACTACGCGACGGCGAAGGCGACATTCTGGCGATGTCTACAACTTTTGCTACAAAGCAGTCGGCTGTCCGCGGGATATCCACACTCAGGGAGATCGCCGGAACGGCCCTTATCAAGGACCGGAGCCACGGACGCTGGACACCTTCCCTTGAGCGCCAGGCACACCGCTTGCATCTGTTCCACCAGCCCGCGTGGCGGAAGCACGAAGTGAGAAGCGCCGCGGGCCGCTCGTAGCCCTGCGATAGCGCGGTTTCGCGAACCGCCCCGCTCTCCAGCCCCAAGTCCCTCCCCGCCGGGTTGCAGGGGTCGTAATGTCGCATGTCAAAAATCCTTCCGGTGCCGCGTCTCCTCGGCGAAAAACGGCGCGCCCGCGCCTGCTTTGGCTGCCCCAGCCGGAGCGGATACGATGGACGATGGCTGGCTGTGGTCCCCGTACGCCACAAGCTATGAAGCCTTATCAATGAATAGGAGACACCCGTGTCAGATGCCCAGCAGATCACCCTCATCGTCGATGGCGAAGAGACCAAGGTGACGGAAGGGACCACCGGCGCGGAACTCTTCTTTGAGCGCCGCGACGTCGTAGTGACCCGTGTCGACGGCGAACTCAAAGACCTCGACCAGGTGCTGCCCGAGGGTGCCCAGGTTGATGGCATCACCATCGACTCGCCGGACGGACTGAACGTCCTGCGCCACTCCACCGCGCACGTCATGGCCCAGGCTGTGCAGCAGCTTCGTCCGGACGCCAAACTCGGAATCGGCCCCTACATCACAGACGGCTTCTACTTCGACTTCGATGTTGCCGAGCCCTTCACTCCTGAAGACCTGCGCCAGCTTGAGAAGATGATGCAAAAGATCATCAACCAGAACCAGAAGTTCGTGCGCCGCGTCGTCACCGAAGACGAAGCCCGCGAAGCCATGAAGGGCGAGCCCTACAAGCTTGAACTGCTGGGCAAGAAGAATGACGCCGCCGACGCCGGCGAGGGCGTCAACGTCGAGGTGGGCGCCGGAGACATCACCATCTACGACAACGTGGACCGCAAGAGCGGTGACAGCGTCTGGTGCGATCTTTGCCGCGGCCCGCACTTGCCCAACACCAAGCTGATCTCCAACGCCTTCGCCCTGACCCGCTCCTCGGCGGCATACTGGCTGGGCAACCAGAACAACCAGCAGCTGCAGCGCATCTACGGCACCGCCTGGCCCACCAAGGACGCGCTGAAGGCATACCAGGAGCGCATCGCCGAGGCCGAGCGCCGCGATCACCGCAAGCTCGGCGCGGAGCTTGACCTGTTTTCCTTCCCGGATGAGCTGGGCTCCGGCCTGCCGGTGTTCCACCCCAAGGGCGGCATCATCCGCAAGGCGATGGAGGACTATTCGCGCCAGCGTCACGTCGACGCCGGGTACGAGTTTGTCTACACCCCGCACATCACCAAGGGACACCTCTACGAAGTCTCCGGCCACCTTGACTGGTACAAGGAAGGCATGTTCCCGGCGATGCACATCGACGCGGAATTGAACGACGACGGCACCGTTCGCAAGCCCGGCCAGGACTATTACCTGAAGCCGATGAACTGCCCCATGCACAACCTGATCTTCCGGTCACGCGGCCGCTCCTACCGGGAACTGCCCCTTCGGCTCTTCGAATTCGGCTCCGTGTACCGCTACGAGAAGTCCGGTGTTGTCCACGGTCTGACCCGCGTGCGCGGCATGACACAGGACGACGCCCACATCTACTGCACCCGTGAGCAGATGAAGGACGAGCTCACCACAACACTGAACTTCGTCCTCGGCCTGCTCAAGGACTACGGTCTGGACGACTTCTACCTCGAACTGTCCACCAAGAACGAAGACAAGTTCGTCGGCGAAGACGCCGCCTGGGAGGAAGCCACCCGCACCTTGGCCGAAGTAGCCGAGGCCTCGGGGCTGGAGCTGGTCCCGGATCCGGGTGGAGCCGCGTTCTACGGTCCCAAGATCTCCGTGCAGGCGAAGGACGCGTTGGGCCGCACCTGGCAGATGTCCACCATCCAGCTGGACTTCAACCTGCCTGAGCGGTTCGAGCTGGAGTTCCAGGCTGCCGACGGCACGCGCCAGCGTCCGGTCATGATCCACCGTGCTTTGTTCGGCTCGGTAGAGCGATTCATGGGCGTACTGACCGAACACTATGCCGGAGCTTTCCCCGCATGGCTCTCGCCCGTGCAGGTGGTGGGCATTCCGGTGGCGGAAGCGTTCAACGACTACATGTTCGACGTCGTCGGCCAGCTCAAGGCCGCGGGCATCCGTGCCGAGGTGGACATTTCCTCGGACCGTTTCCCGAAGAAGATCCGCACCGCGAGCAAGGACAAGATTCCTTTCGTCCTTATTGCCGGCGGGGAGGACGCAGAGGCCGGTGCGGTGTCGTTCCGCTTCCGTGACGGCAGCCAGGACAACGGTGTGCCCGTTGCCGAGGCCGTCCGGAGGATTGTGGACGCCGTCAAGAACCGCGAGAGCTGACGAGTCGGGCACCGCGGGGGGCAGGCAACAGTGCAGGAGAACACGGGCGTGACAGCTGAGTATCCGGGCGATGCCGAAGTGACTGACGACTTCGGCCTGGCAGGTGTTCCTGATGCCTTCCAGCGCCTGTGGACTCCGCACCGCCTGGCCTACATCAAGGGCGGGCAGAACCAGTTCAAAAACCAGGACGACTGCCCTTTCTGCGTGGCTCCGAGCCGCACGGACGAGGAATCCCTCATCGTGCGCCGCGGCAAGACGTGCTACGTGGTGCTCAATTTGTTTCCCTACAACCCCGGTCATTTGCTGGTGTGCCCGTACCGGCACGTTCCGGACTACACGGACATCACGGTGCAGGAAACGGCCGAAATGGCGGAGCTCACGCAGACCGCAATGCGGGTGCTGCGAAAGGTGGCCAACCCGAGCGGCTTCAACTTGGGCATGAACCAAGGTGTGGCCGGCGGGGCGGGAATCGCCGCCCACCTGCATCAGCACGTGGTTCCGCGCTGGGGTGGGGACGGGAACTTCTTCCCGATCATCGCCCAGACGAAGGCCATCACCCAGACCCTTGACGAGGTCCGCCAGCAGGTGGCCGACGCCTGGCCTGAAGAGTCGGATCTGTCCGGGGAGACGGATGCTTAATCGGCACGCCCGCGGGTTTTTCACCGGGCTGTTCTCGCCGCTTGCCCGGTTCCTGCTCAGGGTTGGGGTCTCGCCCGACGCCGTCACCGTCGTTGGGACCGCCGGCGTAGTTCTCGGCGCCCTGATTCTCTACCCCCTCGGTCAGCTCTGGTGGGGTTCGCTGCTGATCGCCGTTTTCGCGCTGTCCGACGTCGTGGACGGCATCATGGCGAGGGAACAGGGACGCAGCGGCCCCTGGGGAAACTTCCTCGACTCCACGCTGGACCGGCTGGCAGACGGCGCCATTTTCGCCGGCGTCGCAATCTGGTTCTTCACGGGCGGCGGGAACAGCGCGATCGCTATCGCTTCCCTGGCCTGCCTGGTGCTCGGGATGGTGGTTTCGTACGCCCGCGCCAAGGCTGAATCATTAGGCTTCTATGCCAATGTGGGCATCGCCGAGCGCGCGGAACGGCTCATTTCTGTGCTCCTCGTCACCGGCCTGACCGGGCTCGGGTTGCCTCCCGTCGTCTTGCTGGTGACCCTTGTCATGCTCGCCGCCGCTACGGCCGTCACCGTCTTCCAAAGGATGGCGGCCGTCCGCGAACAGGCGATGGCAGACGTCGACGGCGGGACGCCCGCTTAAGTGGTGGGATCATCCTGTCGTGTTCAGGCACGTTTCCTGTCGGGTCAGTTTATGTCCGGGTGGGTCTGAAGTGGTGGTTGCGTCGGGGTGTTTGGCGGGGGTCGAC